>DASXXB010000102.1:0-25476 GCA_036503355.1 Kribbella sp.
CCACGACTCGGCGGCACGATGCGCCGCACACGCGAACGCCCGTTCAGCAGCAGGACCCGCCACGAACACCAACCCCACCCCGCCGCAGGACCCGCCACGGAACCCCGGGATCCTTCGCCGAGTCGTGGGAAATGGTCGGCCAAACCAACCCAAATCCACGACTCGGCGAACGGGTGGTGCGCCGAACTCCGCGACTCGGCGAGCCGGTAGTGCGCCGAACTCCACGACTCGGCGGCACGATGCGCCGCACACGCGAACGCCCGTTCAGCAGCAGGACCCGCCACGAACACCAACCCCCACCCACCAGCAGGACCCGCCACGGAGCCCCGGGATCCTTCGCCGAGTCGTGGGAAATGGTCGGCGAAACCAACCCAAATCCACGACTCGGCCAACCGGTGGCAAGCCAAACACCACGACTCGGCGAGCCGGTAGTGCGCCGAACTCCACAACTCGGTGGCGGGATGCGACGCACACGCGAGGCCCCGCTCGGCGGCACGATGCGCCACGCACCCGAAAACCTCGGCTCAGCAGCACGACCCGTCACACACCCGAACTCCCGCTCAGCAGCACGACCCCGCCACCCACCCGAACCCCCGCCCCAGCGGGAGGTGCCACGCACCCGAAGCCCCGCTCGGTGGTGGGAGGTGCCCGGCAGGCGGAAGGTCGGTTGGTGGTGGGTTGGGTTGTGGACGGGGAACCCCCGCTTGGTGGGCGGGGGTTTCGGGCTTCCGGTCGACCGGAGGCGGTAGGTCAGGTGAAGGGGCTGTGGGGGTTCAGGTGAATTGGAAGTAGGCGAGGGCCCAGAGGCCGGCGATCACCAGCAGGATGACGATGCCGATCAGGGAGACGATCAGGATCGCCTGGGTGTTGCTGCCGTTCCGGTCCGGGAGGTCGAACTGGGTGGGGCCCCAGGGCCCACCGCCGTCGACGCGCCGGAGTGCCTCGGGCGGTGGCTGCGCCACCGTCCGCGACTCCCGCTTCTCCCGGGGGAACTTCACTTCCGGCCTCCGAACCTCAGGCGTAGGACGTCAGGCGTAGAACATCAGGCGTAGAACGTCGCTGCCTCGATCGACACCCGCTGCGAGCCGTAGCTGCCCGAGGTGTCGCCGTCGATCTCGACCATCCAGCCACCGACATAAGCAGCGTACTGCTTGCCGTCGTTGTGTGCCTCGATGTACGCCTTGACCGCGGCGCCGTTCCCGCCCTTGAGGACACCGAACGCGTCGCCGGTGACCGTCTTCATGGTCGACTTCACCGCACTCGCGTCGGCGGACACGCTGATCTCGATGTCCTTGATGCCCTTGTTGTCGCTGGCGTAGAAGAACACCCGCTGGTTGCCGTACTTGCCGACGTCCTTGCGGCAGGAGGTCGTGCAGACGTACGACTTCGCCTTCAGCGCCGCGGTCATCTGCGCGGCCGTGGTGTCGAAGGTCTGGTCCGGAACGTCGAGCGACTCCTCGCCGGACTTGTGACCGGACAGCCGCAGGCTCGACCCGGAGTTGCTCAGCTGGAACTCACCCCAGTCGGTGGTGACCTCCTCCGAGCGCTGGCCGGTCTTCACCGCGTCCTGCACCTTCGTCACCGCGGTGCCGCCGAACGTGTCGTTGCCGACCGCCTGCAGCACCTGACCGAACGCGACCTGGGCGTTGTTGTTGTTGTCGTCGTCGCTGGTCTCGACGCGGACCGCGAGGATCGAGCCGTCGGACTTGAACTGGATGATCGCCTCGGCGTGCCGGCTGCCCTCGTACTTGAAGCAGCCGCGGTGCGCACCCTGGCCGGTGTTGAACAGGTCGCTGCAGCCGAAGCCCATGCCCTGCAGCTTGTCCGTGATGCCCTTGGCCTGCCCGGTCGCGTTGCCGAGCTCACCACCCGAGCCTGGCCCGCCGCCGGTGGACGGAGACGTCGAGGACGTCGGGTTGCCGCCTCCGGTCGACTGCCCGGTGGTCGGCTTGCTCTCCGGGGTGTCGTCACCGCCGAATGCGCGTACGCCGAGGAAGACCAGCAGGCCGATCAGCACGATGCCGACCACGCCACCGCCGATCACCAGCGGCATCTTGTCCTTGCTGATGCCACCCGGACCCTTGGAACCACCACCCGAGCCGTCCGGCTGCCACTGCCCCGGCTGTCCGCCCTGCTGCTGGTGCCAGCCGCCCTGCTGCTGACGCTGACCCCAGGACTGCTGCTGGTAGGCGCCGCCCTGCTGCTGACCCCAGCCACCACCCGGCTGACCGTGCTGCCCCTGCTGCCCAGGCTGACCGTGCTGCCCAGGCTGACCCTGCTGTGTCGGCTGCTGTCCCCAACCACCCTGCTGAGGCCGGTCCTGCTGCGGCGGCTGACCTTGCTGAGGCGGACCAGGCTGCTGGGGCTGCGGCTGCTGCGGGGGCCGGCCCCATCCGCCGCCCTGAGCAGGCGGCTGCTGTCCCCAGCCACCCTGCTGAGGTGGCTGCTGGGGCTGCTGGCCCCCTTGTCCCCCGTGCTGCCCGCCTGGCTGGCCCCCCGGCTGCCCAGGACCCCATGGTCCCTGCGGCGGCGTCGTCATATATTGCTCCTTCTGACCCAGATCTCGACGTGCAAAGTTAACAGTCGGACGGCTCAGGCCGCCCGCCGGATCCACCGGACCCGAGAATCCTCGAAACGACGCGGATCGACTGGCCCTAGGACTCGTCGGCCGCCGGAGTGGTCGCCACCGCGGCCGCCGCCTCGGCGCCGTCGTCGAGCAGCACGCGGAACCCGGCCGCGTCCAGGACCGGTACGCCGAGCTGGACAGCCTTGTCGTACTTCGACCCCGGTGAGTCGCCGACCACCACGAAGGACGTCTTCTTCGACACCGAACTCGCGGCCTTCCCGCCGCGCCCTACGATCGCGTCGGTCGCCTCGTCGCGACTGAATCCTTCGACCGTCCCGGTCACCACGACGGACAACCCGGTCAGCGTCTGCGGCAGCGTCGGCCCGGTGCGCTCCTCGCGCATCACCACGCCGGACGCCTGCCACTTGTCCACGATCGCCTGGTGCCACGGCACCTGGAACCACTCGATCATCGCCTGCGCGATGGTCGGTCCGACGCCCTCGATCTCCGCGAGCTGCTCCTCACTCGCGCCGCGGACGTCGTCGATGTTGTCGAAGACCTCGGTGAGCGCTGCCGCCGCGGTCGGCCCGACGTGCCGGATCGACAGTGCGACCATCGCCCGGGACAGCGGCTTGGCCTTGGCCTCTTCGAGGTTCGCCAGGAGCTTGCGGGCGTTTGCCGACAGCGCGCCGGCCTTCGTGGTGAAGAACGCGCTCTCGGCCAGCTTCTCCTCGGTCAGCGCGAACAGGTCGCCCTCGTCCGCGATCAGCCCGCCGCGGATCAACGCGTCGGCCGCCTTGAAACCGAGGCCCTCGATGTCGAACGCGGACCGCCCGGCCAGGTAGAACAGCCGCTCCCGCAGCTGACCCTGGCAGTACTGCGAATTCGGGCACCGGATGTCGACGTCCGACTCCTTCGCCGGCGCCAGCAGCGTGTCGCACCACGGGCAGTGCGTCGGCATCTCCCACGCCGGCAGGTCCTTCGGACGCAGATCCACTACCGGCCCGAGGACCTCGGGGATCACGTCACCCGCCTTCCGCAGTACGACGGTGTCGCCCGGACGGACGTCCTTGCGGGCGACCTCCTTGGCGTTGTGCAGCGTCGCGTACTCGACCGTGGATCCGGCGACCCGGACCGGCTCCATGTGCGCGAACGGGGTGACCCGGCCGGTGCGGCCGACGTTCACCTCGATCTCGATGAGCTTGGTGTTCACCTCTTCGGGCGGGTACTTGTACGCGATCGCCCAGCGCGGGGCGCTCGACGTGGACCCGAGCGCGCGCTGCAGGTCGAGCTCGTCGATCTTCACCACGACGCCGTCGATCTCGTGGTCGACCGAGTGCCGGTTCTCGCCGTAGTACGCGATGAACTCGTTGACCTCGTCGAGCGTGCCGACCCGGCGGGCGCGGTCGCTGACCGGGAGGCCCCAGGCCTTGAGCTGCTCGTACGCCTCCGACAAGCGGCCGACGCGGTACCCCTCGATCTTGCCGAGGCCGTGGACGACGAAGCGCAGCGGGCGGCCCGCCGAGACCCGTGGGTCCTTCTGGCGCAGCGATCCGGCCGCGCTGTTGCGCGGGTTTGAGAACACGTCCTTGCCGGCTTCGACGAGCTGCGCGTTCAGCTCCTCGAAGTCCTCGACGCGGAAGTACACCTCGCCGCGGACCTCCAGGAACGCCGGCAGGTCGTCGCCGTGCAGGTGCTCCGGGATGCTCTTGATCGTCCTGACGTTGGGCGTGACGTCCTCACCCGTACGGCCGTCGCCGCGGGTGGCGCCGCTGACGAGCTTGCCCTTCTCGTACACCAGGTCGAGGGCGAGACCGTCCACCTTGAGCTCGCACAGGAACCCGCTGTCGTGGATCTGCTTGACCGTGACCTCGCGTTCGAGCCGCTTCGCCCAGGCCTCCATCTGCTCGGCGGAGAAGGCATTGCCGAGGCTCTCCATCCGCATCGGGTGCTGGACCGGGGTGAACAGCGTGGAGATCGGCGCGCCGACCTTCTGGGTGGGCGAGTCCGGCGTCCGGAGCTCGGAGTACTGCTCCTCGAGGCCCTGGAGCTCGTGCATCAGCGCGTCGAAGTCGGCGTCCGAGATGATCGGGCTGGCCAGGTAGTACCGAGCGCGGTGGTCCTCGATCTCCTGGCTCAGCTCCGCATGCCGCGCCCGGACCTCGGCAGGCGCCCCAACGTTCTCGCTCATAAGCAGAACTTACATGGCGCTACGGACAGTTCTCGTTCATTCCTCGGCGGCTTCGCCGACCACGTCGGCGACGTCGCGGAGGAGTTTGAGCCGGCCTCGGGCGTCGGCCGGTGAGGGTGCGGCGGCCAGGCCGCAGGCGGGTGTGATCACGACCCGTTTCAGCAGTTCGGGGTCGAGGCCGAGCTCTCGCCAGCGCCGGACGAGCGGCTGGGCCGCCTGCTCGGCGGTGGGCAGCCCACCAGTGGTCGGCACCAGTCCCGCGTAGACAGTGACACCGGCCTCCGCCGCTGCGGCGACCTGGTCCCACGCGGCGTTGTTGAGCAGCGAGACGTCAACAGCGATCCCCGACGCGCCGGACTTGGTGAAGACCTCGATGGGTGGCCGGGCCGCACAGCAGTGCACGATCGTGGGCGCCGCACTCGTGAACAGACTCAACAGCTCCACAGCACCGGGACCGTCGACAGACCGGTGCTTGCTCCAGCCGGACGCGGTCGGCACAGCACCAGCCAGTACGGCGGGAAGCCCGGGCTCATCCACCTGCAGCACCACGGACGCCCCTGGCACCCGCTTGCGTACTTCGGCCACGTGCTGCTCCACGCCGTACGCCAAGGCCTGCGCCAGGTCCCGCCGCGCACCGTGGTCCGCCAGCACCTTGTCACCGCGCGGCCGCTCCACAGCCGCCGCCAGCGTCCACGGCCCGGTGACCTGTACCTTCAGCTGCCCCTCGTACCCGTCGGCGTACTCCTCCAGCACGTCCAGGTCCTCCTGGAGCAGCGCCCGCGCACGCCGCTGGTCCAGACTCGCCCGCGCGTCCCCGCCACCGGTCAGCCGCCATCCGACCGGCTGCAGGTCAGCTGCAAGCTCCGTCAGTACGGCGACACTCCGGGTCACCATGTCGCCGTACGGGCGCGCCGGAAGCTCCGGCAGGAACGGGAGGTCGACCAGCTCGAGTACGGCGCGCATCCACTCGCGGATGTCGTCGCCGGGGACAGAGCCCAGACCGGTCGTCGTCATACGGCAGCGGCGACGCGCTGGACGCTCTCGATGGTCGCCGATCCGATGACCCGGGTGCCGTCGTACAGCACGACCGCCTGTCCAGGAGCGACTGCAGATGTCGGCTCGTCGAAGGAGACCTGGACGCGGTCGTCGAGCACTGTCGCGGTCACAGCGACCTCCTCACCGTGGGCGCGCAGCTGGGCGGCAACCTGTAGCTGTCCAGTCGGGGCAGGCCCGCACCAGCGGGGCTTGGAGGCGGTCAGGTTCGATACCGCCAGCTCTTCGCGGGAGCCGACGGTGACGGTCCGGTCGACCGGGCTGATGTCGAGGACGAAGCGGGGCTTGCCGTCCGCGGCCGGCGTGCCGATCCGCAGGCCCTTGCGCTGGCCGATCGTGAAGCCGTGCGTCCCGGAGTGCTCCCCGAGCTTGTTGCCCTGTGCATCGACGATGTCGCCGGGCGCCTCGCCGAGCTGGGCCCCGAGGAAGCCTGCGGTGTTGCCGTCGGCAATGAAACAGATGTCGTGGCTGTCCGGCTTCGCGGCCACCGACAGCCCGCGCCGCTCGGCTTCCTCGCGGACCTCGGTCTTCACCGTGTCACCGAGCGGGAAGAACGCGTGCGCGAGCTGCTGCTGCGTCAGTACGCCGAGCACATACGACTGGTCCTTCGCCGGATCCACGGCCCGGTGCAACTCGCGCGCACCATCGGCGGTGTCCACGATCCGCGCGTAGTGCCCGGTCGCGACCGCGTCGAAGCCGAGCGCGAGCGCCCGCTCCAGGACGGCGCTGAACTTGACCTTCTCGTTGCAGCGCAGGCACGGGTTCGGCGTGCGGCCGGCGGCGTACTCGCTGACGAAGTCCTCGACCACGTCGGCGTGGAACCGCTCGGCGAGGTCCCAGACGTAGAACGGGATGCCGATCACGTCGGCGGCCCGGCGGGCGTCGCGGGAGTCCTCGATCGTGCAGCAGCCGCGCGCCCCGCTGCGGTAGGACTGCGGGTTGCGGCTGAGCGCCAGGTGTACGCCGGTCACGTCGTGCCCGGCCTCGGCCATCCGCGCGGCCGCGACCGCGGAGTCCACTCCGCCGGACATGGCTGCGAGTACCCGCATCAGGTGTTCCTTCCCGTCTTTTGGCCCACGTTCTGCAGGCCGGCGGACTTCGCGCGCTCCACCACCGGTCCGATGTTGTCCAGGACGGCGTCGATGTCGGCCCGGGTCGAGGTGTGCCCGAGGGTGAACCGGAGCGAGCCGCGGGCCCGCTGGTCGTCGTACCCCATCGCCAGCAGCACGTGGCTCGGCTCGGCGACCCCGGCGTTGCACGCGGACCCGGTCGAGACCTCGATGCCACGCGCGTCGAGCAGCAGCAACAGCGAGTCGCCCTCGCAGTCGCTGAAGGACAAGTGTGCGTTACCGGGCAAACGATCCACCGGGTCCCCCGACAGCAGCGCGCCCTCGACCGTGCCGGTGATGCCGTCGACGAGCGCGTCCCGCAACTCGGTCAGCCGCCGGGCCTCGTCGGCCTGGTGCTTGACCGCGTGCTCCGCGGCGACCGCGAACCCGGCGGTCGCCGGTACGTCGAGGGTGCCGGAGCGGACGTCGCGCTCCTGTCCCCCGCCGTGCAGGATCGGCGTCAGCTGCGTCTCCTTGTGGACGACGAGCGCACCGATCCCGTACGGGCCGCCGAGCTTGTGCGCGGACACCGTCATCGCGTCGACGCCGAGCGCACCGAAGTCCACCGGCACCTGACCGATCGCCTGCACCGCGTCGGTGTGCACGGGTACGCCGTACTCCTGCGCGATCGCCGCCACCTCACGGATCGGCTGGAGTGTGCCGACCTCGTTGTTCGCCATCATCAGCGTGATGAACGACACCGACTCCGGGTCGCGCTCGACGGCCCGCCGGACGTCGTCGGGGTGCACGCGACCGAGCGCGTCGACCGGGAGCCATTCGATCTCGGCGTGCTCGTGCTGGCCGAGCCAGACCGCCGGGTCCAGGACGGCGTGGTGCTCGATGCCGCTGAGCAGGATCCGGCGCCGGCGCGGGTCGGCGGACAGGCGCGACCACCACAGGCCCTTCAGCGCGAGGTTGTCCGCCTCGGTACCGCCGGAGGTGAACACGATCTCGCTCGGCTGTGCGCCCAGCGCGGCGGCGATCGACTCCCGCGCCTCCTCGACCGTGCGTCGCGCGCACCGTCCGGAGCCGTGCAGCGACGACGCGTTACCGGTCCGGGCGAGGTGATGGGTCATCGCCTCGATCGCGGCCGGGAGCATGGGGGTCGTCGCCGCGTGGTCCAGGTAGACCGTGCGACGGTCGGTGGCAGTCATAACGGTTTCAAGGGTATGTCCGCCACCGATGTTCCCGCTCCCCGGGCGTCACCCTGGACATCGCAGCCCCATCAGAGGGCGCCCCGCGCGTCTGCTTCGTCCGGGCGGACGAAATCGGGGGTGGCGGTTGTGCGCTACGACGAATCCCCGGATGCGCCGGCGGGCCTAGCGTCGGCGTATGGCGACCCTGAGCGAGATCGAGACGTGGCTTCAAGACCGGCTGGCGGCGCTGCTCGCCGAGCATCAGGTCCCCGGTGCGGCGGTCGGCGTACTGCTGGGTGACGAGGTGATCGACCACGCGGCCGGCGTACTGAGCCGGGCGACCGGTGTCGAGGCGACCACCGAGTCGGTGTTCCAGATCGGGTCGATCACCAAGGTCTGGACCACGACGCTGGTGATGCAACTGGTCGACGAGGGCAAACTCGACCTCGACCGGCCGATCCGTTCCTACCTGCCCGAGTTCGTGATCGCCGACGAGGCCGCGGCCGCGGTCATCACCACCCGGCAGCTGCTCAGCCACACCGCCGGGTTCGAGGGCGACATCTTCAACGAGACCGGGAAGGGCGACGACGCGGTCGAGAAGTTCGTCGCGACGCTCGCCACGACCACGCAACTCTTCCCGCCCGGCGAGATGTTCTCGTACAACAACGCCGGCTTCGCGGTCCTCGGCCGTCTGGTCGAGGTACAGCGAGGCACGCCGTACGACGCAGCGCTCCGAGAGCACCTCTTCACGCCGCTCGGCCTGGCCCACGCGGCGACCGATCCGTACGAGGCGATCCTGCACCGCGCCGCCGTCGGGCACATCCGGCCGGAGCCGGAAGCGGAACCCGTGCCGGCACCGATGTGGGCGATGACCCGCGGCATGGCCCCGGCCGGCGCGATGCTCGCGATGAGCGCCCGTGACCTGCTGACCTTCGCCAAGCTGCACCTCGACTCCGGCACAACGGCCGACGGCAAGGCGGTCGTCGGCGCGGAGAGCGTCAAGGCCATGCAGGAACCGCAGGTCACCCTCCCGGCGCTCGGCATGATGGGCGACTCGTGGGGCCTCGGCTGGGAGCTGTTCGACTGGAACGGCACCAAGGTCATCGGCCACGACGGCGGCACGATCGGGCAGAACGCCTTCCTGCGTGTGGTTCCCGAGCATGGGCTCGCGGTTGTGCTGCTGACCAACGGCGGCGACACGATCGAGGTCTACAAGACTGTCGTCGGCCACCTCGTCCAGGAGCTCGCCGGGCTGGCGCCGCCGCCGCTGCCCACCCCGCCGGCCACCCCGGCCCCGGTGGACCTGACCCGGGTCCTCGGCACCTACAGCTGCGAGGTCGCCGACATCACCGTCCGCCAGGACGAGGACGGGAAGATCTGGCTCGACCAGACCCCCAAGGGCATCCTCGCCGAGCTCGGCCCGAAGCCCGACCCGGTCGAGCTTGTCGGCCGCGACGAGCAGAGCCTGATCGCGGTCAAGGCCGACAACGGCATGCACCAGCCGCACGTCTTCGTCGGCGACGACGGCTCCGGCCGTGCCCTGTACCTGCACAGCGGCCGGGCCCTGCGCCGCGCATCCGTCTGAACCGGAGGCATTGATGAGATCGGTACGCACCGCGGCCGCCTGCGCGCTGCTCACCGGACTGGCCCTGTACGGGTGCAGCTCAGGTGAGCAGACCGCCGGAACCGGTCAGGCCGCCGAGGGCAAGACGATGACCATGGCCATCAGCGCCGACCCGGGCAACCTCGACCCGCAGTTCACGTCGTTGTCGGTCACCATGCAGGTCGACTGGTTCCTGTACGACTCGCTGGTCGGCATCAGTCCGGACGGCAAGCAGGTGCCCGCACTGGCGGAGAAGTTCGAGGGCAACAGCACCACCGCGAAGTACACGCTGCGCAAGGGCGTCACCTGCGCGGACGGGAGCCCGCTGACCGCGAGCACGGTCGCACAGAACATCAACTTCGTCGGCGATCCGGCGAACAAGTCCACCCGGATCGGTGTCTTCGTCCCGGCAGGCGCCAAAGCCACCGCGGACGACGCGGCCGGCACGGTCACCGTGACGGCGCCCGCTCCGGACGCCTTCCTGGTCCGCAACGTCGGCGGCCTGCACATCGTCTGCAGCAAGGGCATGAAGGACCGCGCCGTCCTCAAGCAAGGGTCCGACGGCACCGGCATGTACAAGGTCGCCGAGGCGGTCCCCGGCGACCACTACACGCTCACCCGGCGCAAGGAGTACGCCTGGGGACCGGGCGACTTCAAGCAGGGGCAGGCCGGTCTGCCGGACAAGGTCGTCCTCAAGGTGGTCAGCAACGAGACCACTGCAGCGAACCTCTTGCTCTCCGGACAGGTCAACATCACTGCGATCGCCGGGCCGGACAAGCAGCGACTGCAGGCACAGAAGACGTTCCAGCGTGAGGCGGGTACACCGCTGGGCGAGCTCTGGTTCAACCAGAAGCCGGGTCTGCCCACGGCGGACCTCGCAGTACGCAAAGCGCTCACACAGGCCCTTGACCTGACACAGCTCGGCAAGGTGCTCACCAGCGGCACCGGTTCGCCGACCACGCGGTTGGTTGCCCCCGGCATGGGTCCTTGCTCCGAGGACACTGTCACCGGGAACCTGCCCGGCCACGACCTGGACGCTGCCAAGGCGGCGCTGGACGCGGCCGGCTGGAAGGCAGGGGCAGGTGGCATCCGGGCGAAGGCCGGTACCAAGCTCTCGCTGGTCTTCTACTACCCGACCAGCCTCGGCCCGACGCTGCAGTCAGGCGCCGAACTCCTCCAGAAGGCGTGGACCGAGCTGGGTGTGGACGTCTCGCTCAAGCCTGTCTCCACCGCTGAGATCAGTACGGTCGTCCTGGCGGGTCAAGGCACCTGGCACGCGGGCCTGATCCCGCTGACCGTCTCCCTGCCCAGCCAGCTGGTCAGCTTCCTGTCCGGTACGACGCCTCCGAGCGGCAGCAACTTCTCCGCGATCAAGAACCCGGAGTACGACGCCGCCGTGCACAAGGCCGCTGCCATCCCCGGAGCCGACGGCTGCGCCGACTGGGCGGCTGCGGAGCGGGCCCTGTTCAAGCAGGTCAACCTGGTGCCGTTCGTGAACGCGACCGTGCCGATCTTCGGCAAGGGCGCCACGTTCGACCTGAGCGAAGGCAGCGTGATGCCGTCGTCGATCAAGATGCTGGGTTGAGCCCGTGACGGCAAGCGTCAGCGCCCCGCCCCTGACCGCTCATCCGTGGCTCAGCTTCGCCGTACGACGGCTGGGCCGGCTGGCCGGTTCTGTTCTCGTGCTGGTCAGCGCCGCGTTCCTGATGATCCACCTGATCCCCGGTGACCCGGTCCGGGGAGCACTCGGACCGGCTGCCGCGCAGAGCCTCGTCGACGCCCAGCGTGCCTCGCTGGGCCTCGACGACCCGCTCTGGCAGCAGTACCTGAACTTCCTGCACCACTTGCTCACCGGCAACCTCGGTACGTCGATCACGACCGGTCTGCCGGTCTCCGACGTGATCCGGGACCGGCTGCCGGCCACGGTCGAGCTGGCCGTCGCAGCGTTCCTCGTGGCGGTCCTGATCGCAGTACCGCTCGGTCTGGTGATGGCGGTCCTCACTCGCGCCGGCCGCCGGCCGCGCACCGAGCTGGGCTTCACGTCGACCGCTGTCGTACTGGCTGCGATTCCCGAGTTCCTGCTGGCGGTAGGGCTCGTCTACGTGTTCGCGGTCAGCCTGCACTGGTTCCCGGTCGCGGGCCGCGGCAGCGTGGCGTCGTACGTGCTGCCGGTCCTGTCGCTGGCGATCGGTCCCGCGGCCGTGCTGGCGCGGATCTGCCGGGTCGAGCTGCTGGCCGTTCTGCAGACGGACTATCTGCGCACGGCCCGCGCCAAGCGGCTGCCTGCGGCGGCTGTGTATCTGCGGCACGCCCTGCCGAACGCGGTGACGGCCACGATCACCCTGGGCGGCCTGCTGCTGGGTGGCATGGTCGCCGGGACGGTACTGGTCGAGAACGTTTTCGGCTGGCCCGGTCTCGGCAGCACGATCGTCTCCTCGATCATCGCCAAGGACTACCCGCTGGTGCAGGGAGTGGTCCTGGTGTACGGCGTCGGCGTCCTGCTGGTGAACCTGGCCGTCGACGTGATCCTCGCCCTGCTCGACCCCCGATCGACCATCCGGGAGAGCTGATGCGCCGTTGGACGGCTGTACTTCGGACCCCTGTCGGCGTCGGCGCCGGCCTCCTGCTCCTCGGCGTACTGCTGCTCGCCCTGTTCGCGCCGGTGCTCTGGTCGCACCAGGCGACCGCGATCGACACCGACCACCTGCTGCAGGGATCGTCCGCCAAGCACTGGCTCGGCACCGACAACCTCGGCCGCGACATCTTCTACCGGGTCCTCGTCGCGTCCCGTACGTCGATCCTGCTGGCGCTGATCGCGACGGCGATCGCCGTGGTCACCGGGCTCGCTCTGGGCAGCGCACCCGCGATCCTGGGCAAGCGCGGCGGGCGCGTCGCGACAACCGTGGTGAACATCGCGGTCTCGTTCCCGGGGTTGCTGCTCGCGCTGTTCTTCGCGATCGTCTTCGGCGTCGGCGCGAAGGGCGCCGTACTCGCGATCGGGTTCGCGGGCGCGCCGTCGTTCGCGCGGCTGACGCAGACGCTGGTCGCGGGCATCGCGGAGCGGGACTTCGTCGCCGCCGCACGGATCGCCGGCGTCGGCCGGTTCCGGATGCTGGTGCGGCACATCCTGCCGAACATCGCCGAGCCGCTGGTGGTGAACGCGACGATCGGCGCGGGCGGCACGCTGCTCGCCTTTGCCGGGCTGTCGTTCATCGGGCTGGGCGTGCAGCCACCGGCGTACGACTGGGGCCGGATGCTGGGCGAGAGCCTCAGCGGCATCTACGTGCATCCGGCCGCGGCCCTCGCGCCCGGCGTCGCCGTGGTCGTGGCCGGGCTCGCCTTCAACCTGTTCGGCGAGGCGGTCGCGAAGGGCCTCGGCGTACAGGTTCCGCGGACCCCGTGGTCCGGTCGCACGCCGGAGACGACGCCTGCGCGCGATGTGGTCGGCGACGCCGTGCTTGTGGTCGAGGACCTGCAGGTGACCTTCCCGGGACCGGTCACGCCGGTCCGCGGCGTCAGCTTCACGATCCACAAGGGCGAGATCGTCGGCGTGGTCGGCGAGTCCGGCTCCGGGAAGAGCCTCACCGCGCTCGCGGTCGCGCAGCTGATCGAGCCGCCGGGCGAGGTCCGTGCCACCGAGCTATCGTTCCTGGGCGCACCGATGCTCGGCCGGCTTCCCGTGCGCGGCATGGCGGCGGTCCGCCGGCGCCTGCTGGGTACGTCGTTCGCGATGGTGTTCCAGGATCCGATGACCTCGTTCAATCCGACCAAGCGGATCGGCGTACAACTCGCCGAGGGAGCGCGCGAGCACCAGGGGCTCAGCCGTCGCGCCGCGATGAATCGCGCGATCGACCGGCTGCGGGCGGTCCGGGTACCGGCGGCGGAGCGCCGGGCGCGGCAGTACCCGCACGAGTTCTCCGGTGGCATGCGGCAACGCGCCATGATCGGCATGGGCCTGATGGGAGCGCCGGCGTTGATCGTCGCCGACGAGCCGACCACGGCCCTCGACGTCACCGTGCAACGACAGGTACTGCGGCTGCTCGAGACGATCCGCACCGAGGACGACGTCGCGGTCCTGCTGATCAGCCACGACATCAGCGTCGTCGCGCAGATCTGCGACCGCGTTCTGGTGATGTACGCCGGGCGCATCGTCGAGGACCTGCCCGCGAGTGAGCTGGCGTCCGGGGCCCGGCATCCGTACACGCGGGCGTTGCTGGCCGCCGTACCGGATCTGGACACGCCGCTCGACGAGCCGCTGGCGGTGATCCCCGGCCGTCCGGTGGATCCCTTGCGGTTGCCGGCGGGGTGCGCGTTCGCGGCGCGGTGCTCGTTCGCGTCGGACCGCTGCCGGGCCGAGGATCCGGTGCTCGTCGACCAGGTGGCGTGCTGGCATCCGCAGGCGCAGGCTGAGTACTCGAGTTTCGGGACGGGGCAGCGATGAGCGAACTGCGCTTCGAGGGTGTGACCGTTCGGTACGGACGCGCGCTGACGGCCGTCGACGGGGTCGACCTGACCGTTCCGTCGGGCCAGGTGGTCGGACTGGTCGGCGAATCGGGATCGGGCAAGTCCACACTGGCGCGTGCCGCGGTCGGACTGGCCCAGCCCGCGGCCGGACGAATCCTGCTGGACGGCGTGCCGCTGCGCGACCGGCGTCCGCTGCAGATGGTGTTCCAGGATCCGTACTCCTCACTGGATCCGCGGATGACCGTCGGCGACTCGATCGCGGAGGCGATGCCCCGAGCGGATCGGCGCCGCGACGAGGTGGCGCGGCTGCTCGAGCTCGTCGAGCTGGACGCCGACCGGGCGTCGGCGTACCCGGGAGCGTTGTCCGGCGGCCAGCGGCAACGGGTCGCGATCGCGCGTGCACTGGCGGGGCGGCCCGAGGTGCTGATCGCCGACGAGATCACGTCGGCCCTCGACGTGTCGATCCAGGGCACCGTGCTGAACCTCGTCCGGACGCTGCAACGCGAACTGCGGTTGTCGATGCTTTTCATCTCGCACAACCTGGCCGTGGTGCGCTACGTCAGCGACATCGTGGCCGTCATGTACCTGGGCCGGATCGTCGAGGTAGGGCCTGCCCAGGACGTCCTCGGCAACCCGCAACACCCTTACACCAAAGAGCTTCTCGCCGCGGCGCCACGGCGGGGGTCGACCTCGCTGCCGCCCGCGGACGAGGCACTGCAAGTCGTCGCGGACGCCGAACCGGCCGATCCGCATCATCCGCCGGCCGGCTGCCGGTTCCACCCCAGGTGCCCGATCGGTCCGCTGATCCGGAGCGACCGCGAGCACTGCCTGACCCTCGATCCCACCACCGACGCCGACCACCGCCTGCACCGCGCCGCCTGCCATCACGCCGCCGGCGCCCTGCGAGCGGTCGGCCCGAACCAGTCCCTTCTGAAGGAGGACTCCCAGTGACCCGACGTCTGCGCATCGACGACCTGACCGAGCTCGCCGTACCCGAGCAGCCGGTGCTCTCGCCGGACGGCACCCAACTGGTCTACGTCCTACGGACCACCGACGCGGAGGCCGACCGCACGCTGCGGAGTCTGTGGCGGATCCCGGCCTCCGGTGGTACGCCGCAGCAGCTCACTCGTGGCGAGGCGGACCTGGCCCCTGCCTGGTCGCCGGACGGGTCGCAACTGGCCTTCCTGCGAGCCAAGGACGGCCCCGCGCAGCTCTGGTTGCTGCCGGCGGGGGGCGGTGAACCGGAGCAGCTCACCACGCTCCCCCTGGGCGCCGGAGCGCCGAGGTGGAGCCCCGACGGTCAGCGGATCGCCTTCGCTGCACCGGTCGACATTGCGGCTCCGAACGATGACGAGCACGCTCCCATCGCCACAGAGCGGCTCGACTACCAGGCCGACGGCGCGGGCTGGCTGCGGACGATCCGCAAGCATCTGCACGTCCTGGACGTACAGACGAAGGCATGCCGCCAGGCCACGGAGGGAAACTGGCACGCCGGCGACCCGGCCTGGTCGCCGGACGGGACGAAACTCGCCTTCGGCGCCGCGACAGCGCCTGACGCGGACCTGACCCCGACTGCACCCGCTTACGTACTGGACGCCTCGGACGCCAAGGCGAAGCCACAACTGGCCGGGCTGGCCGAAGGGCTGACCGGCTCGGTGACCTGGACCGCCGACGGCGCCGCACTACTGATCGTTGGCATGCCCTCCGGTCCGGTCGGTCACGCCGGTCTGCTGCGGCTCTCGCTGGACAGCGGCGACGTGGTGAACCTGGCGGCGCCGCTCGACCGCAACGTGATGGCCGGCGGACCGGGGTACCCCGGAGCTGTGCCGACGCTGATCGACGAGGGCCGGACTGTCCTGTTCTGCGTCCGCGACCGCGGCTGCACACACCTGTACTCCGTCCCGGTCGACGGCGGCACACCGCGGCACGTGCTGGGCGAACCGGGACAGGTCGTATCCGGGCTGTCAGCGGCCGCTGGTGTGGCGACGCTGACGCTCAGCACCCCCACCTCCTTCGGCGAGCTCGTGACGCTGGACCTGGCGACCGGTACGGCGACCCCGCGGACGACGTACGGCGAGAAGCTCGCGGACGTCTTCGTCCGAGTCGAGCGCCAGTTCACCATCTCAGACGGGACCGTGGTGTCCGGCTGGCTCATGCGCGACCCTGCTGCCAACGGGCCGCAGCCGCTACTGCTGGACATCCACGGCGGTCCGCACAACGCATGGAACGCCGCAGCCGACGAGGTGCACCTCTACCACCAGGAGCTGGTAGCGCGCGGCTGGACCGTCCTCCTGATCAACCCTCGTGCCAGCGACGGGTACGGCGAGGCGTTCTTCAACGCCGCACTCGGAGCCTGGGGTACGGCGGACGCACGCGACTTCCTCGAGCCGCTCGACGAACTGGTTGCCGAAGGCATCGCCGACCCCGACCGATTGGCCGTGGCGGGCTACAGCTACGGCGGGTTCATGACGTGCTACCTCACCAGTCGCGACGACCGGTTCGCCGCAGCGGTCACCGGCGGCGTCGTCAGCGACCTGAGCAGCATGGCCGGTACGTCGGACATGGGCCACTTCCTCGACGTGTACGAGCTGAACAGCGCGACCGACTACGCCCCGATGTCGCCGTTCAGCCAGGTCGGCAAGGTGACGACGCCGACGCTGATCCTGCAGGGCGACGCCGACGTCCGCTGCCCGGTCGGACAGGCCCAGCAGTGGCACACGGCGCTGCGCGAGAACGGCGTACCGACGAAGCTGGTGCTGTACCCGGAGGCCAGCCATCTGTTCGTCGTTGAAGGTCGGCCGTCGCATCGCCTCGACTTCAACCGCCGCATCCTCGACTGGGTCGAGCAGTACGCCGGTGACGCCGCCGGCCCGCGCCGGGCCAAGATCGACGCCGCCCACTGGCAGCGCCGGCTCTCCACGTTGGCCGCGCGGCACGGCGTACCGGGCGCGACGCTCGGCATCTTGCGCGTCCGGCCGGGGACCGACGACGAGCTCGTGGAGGCCGCGACCGGCGTACTGAACAAGGACACCGGAGTAGCCACCACGACCGACTCGGTCTTCCAGATCGGATCGATGTCGAAGGTCTGGACGGCGACGCTCGCACTCCAGCTCGTCGACGAGGGACTGCTCGACCTGGACGCACCGATCGTCCAGGTACTTCCCGAGCTGCAACTGGGCGATCCCGATGTCGCGAAGCAGGTCACGATGCGGCACCTGCTCACCCACACCAGCGGCATCGACGGCGACGTGTTCACCGACACCGGTCGCGGCGACGACTGTCTGGAGAAGTACGTCGACCTGCTGGCGGACGTCGTACAGAATCATCCGCTCGGCGCGACCTGGTCCTACTGCAACTCCGGGTTCTCGCTGGCCGGCCGCGTGATCGAGAAGCTCACCGGCTCCACCTGGGACCAGGCGCTGCGGGACCGCATCATCACACCGCTCGGCCTGCAGAACACGGTCACGCTGCCGGAGGAGGCCCTGCTCCGGTCGGCGGCCGTCGGGCATGTCAGCGAAGGTGAGGAAGAGCCGAAGCGGGCACCGGTCTGGGGCCTCCCCCGCTCGCTCGGACCGGCCGGCCTGATCACGTCGACGGTGGCGGATGCGCTGGCGTTCGCGCGCCTGCACCTCAACGGTGGTGTCGCGCCGGACGGCACGCGGCTGCTCAGCGAAGCGTCGGTGGCGGCGATGGCCGAACAGCAGGCCGAGCTGCCCGACAAGTACTCGCTCGGCGACTCGTGGGGCCTCGGCTGGATCCGGTTCGGGTGGAACGGCCGGCGGCTGATCGGGCACGACGGCAACACGATCGGCCAGGCGGCGTTCCTGCGGGTGCTCCCGGACGAGGGCCTGGCCGTCGTCCTCCTGACGAACGGCGGCCACACACGCGACCTGTACGAGGACCTCTACCGGGAGATCTTCGACGAGCTGGCCGGCGTCGCGATGCCGATGCCGTTGACGCCGCCCGAGGAGCCTCCGGCGGTCGACGTACGTCAGCACGTCGGCCGGTACGAGCGCGCGAGCACGATCCAGGAGGTCCTGGTCGACGACGACGGCCCGCTGCTGCGGATGACGATCACCGGGCCGCTGGCCGAGCTGCTGCCGGATCCGACCGAGGAATTGCGCATGACCCCGGTCGACGAGACCGGTGACCTGTTCGTGGTCCGGCAGCCCGGGGCGCTCACCTGGACTCCGGTGACGTTCTACTCGCTGCCGACCGGCGAGAAGTACCTGCACTTCGGGGTTCGCGCCACGCCCAAGGTCGGCGGATGATCGGGCAGGCCGCGGGGTCCGTCGAGCAGTTCGCGGCGCGGTTGCCGGTGATGCTCGCGGATCTCGAGCGCCTGGTGACGTGCGAGTCGCCGTCGTCGGACCTCGCGGCAGTGGCTCGCAGTGCCGAGGTCGTGGCCCAGCTCGGAGCGGAGCGGCTCGGGTCAACCCCGGAGTACCTCGTGGTCGACGGCTGTACGCATCTGCGCTGGCGGCTCGGTGACGGGCCGCGGCGAGTGCTGGTGCTCGCGCACCACGACACGGTCTGGCCGATCGGTTCGCTGGCCACGCATCCGTTCCGCAACGAGAACGGCGTACTGCGGGGTCCCGGATCGTTCGACATGAAGGCCGGCCTGGTGATGGCGCTGCACGCGATCTCCGCGGTGCCGTCGGCGAGTGTGACGCTGCTGGTGACCGGCGACGAGGAACTGGGCTCGCTGTCGTCGCGGACGCTGATCGAAGCGGAGGCGGCGACCTGCTCGGCCGCTCTGGTGCTGGAGGCGTCGGCAGACGCCGGCGCACTCAAGCTGGAGCGGAAGGGCGTGTCGATGTACGAGGTGCGGATCGCCGGTCGCGCCGCGCATGCGGGGCTCGAACCCGAGCTCGGGGTCAACGCCTCGGTCGAGGCCGCACACCAGGTGCTTGCCATCAGCAACCTCGGCGACGCCGACCGCGGTACGACGGTCACGCCGACAGCGCTGACCTCGGGGACCACGCGGAACACGGTGCCCGCCGCGGCGACCTTCTTCGTCGACGCCCGGGCCTGGGACATCGAGGAGCAGCTGCGCGTGGACGCGGCGATGCAAGCGTTGCGACCCGTGCTGCCGGGCAGCTCGCTGGAAGTGCTCGGCGGACCGAACCGGCCCCCGCTGGAATGCAAGATGTCCGAGGACCTGTACGCACGCGCCTCCCGCCTGGCTGCAGGACTGGGCTTGCCGCCGCTGCGCTCGGTCGCCGTCGGCGGCGGATCGGACGGCAACTTCACGGCCGGGATCGGTACGCCGACCCTCGACGGCCTCGGCGCCGTCGGCGGCGGCGCACATGCCGACGACGAACACGTCCTGGTCGACGAACTCGCACCGCGGACGGCGCTGCTGGCCGCGCTGATCACCGACCTGCTGGACACGCCATGACAACTCTCGGCCTCAGCCCGTCCCAAACGGCTGCGACGGAGGCGGCGGCTGCGGCCGGAGTTCACATACGCGAGCTGCGCGAACTGGCCGAGCTGGAGGAGGTCTACCAGCTGTACGACGCGATCTGGCGGCCGGATCCGAAGAACCCGCCGGTGACGACGGAGCTGCTGCGGGCGTTGACGAAGGCCGGCAACTACGTCAGCGGGGCCTACGACGGCGACGAGCTGATCGGCGCCTGCGTCGGGTTCTTCTCCGCGCCGGCCGAGGTCGCGATGCACAGCCATGTCGCCGGGGTGTCGGGAGCGGCGCGCGGGCGGAACGTCGGGTTCGCGCTCAAGCTGCATCAACGCGCCTGGGCGCTGCGGCGCGGGATCTCCTCGATCTCGTGGACGTTCGACCCGCTGATCCGGCGCAACGCGTACTTCAACATCGCCAAGCTCGCGGCGCGGCCGGCGGAGTACCTGACGAACTTCTACGGCGACATGCGCGACGGGATCAACAGCGGCGACGACACCGATCGGCTGCTGGTGCGCTGGGACCTGGACACCCCGGCCGTCGATGCGGCAGCCGCGCGGCGCGCTCCGGCCGTCGACGCCGAGTTGATGCCAGAGGCAACGGTTGCGCTGGCGTGCGGTGCGGACGGACGCCCCGCGATCTCCTCCGCGATCTCCTCCGCGGTGGACGGTACGCCGGTGCTGGTCGCCGTACCGCCTGACGTCGAGGCACTACGGCGTACCGATCCGGACGCCGCGAAGGCGTGGCGGGCCGCGTTGCGAGAGGTGCTGGGCGGGCTGCTGGCGGACGGGGCGGTGGTGACCGGGTTCGACCGGGCCGGGTGGTACGTCGTCGAGCAGAAGGGTTTGTGATGAAGCTGACCGGATTCGAGTTGCGGCGGATCTCGATGCCGTTGGTGTCGCCGTTCCGGACGTCGTTCGGTACCGAGACGACGCGCGACGTGCTGCTCGTGCGCGCCGTGAGTACGGACGCCGAGGGATGGGGCGAGTGCGTCGCGATGAGCGGGCCGCTGTACTCGTCGGAGTACGTCGATGCAGCGGCCGACGTACTGCGCCGGTTCTTCGTGCCCGCGCTGGCCTCGGTGGACTCCGCCGTGGGGGTTGGTCCGGCCTTGAGCCGGTTCCACGGGCACCGGATGGCCAAGGCTGCGGTGGAGACCGCCGTACTGGACGCCGAACTGCGGGCCGAGAATCGGCCGCTGGCGCGCGAACTGGGTGCTGTGCGGGACCGGGTTCCGTGTGGGGTGTCGGTCGGGATCATGGACTCGGTCGAGGAGTTGCTCGACGCCGTCGGCGGGTACCTCGAGCAGGGGTACGTGCGGATCAAGCTCAAGATCCAGCCGGGGTGGGACATCGAGCCGGTGCGCGCCGTCCGCGAGCGGTTCGGGGACATCCTGTTGCAGGTCGACGCCAACACGGCGTACACACTGGCCGACGCGCGGCACCTGGCCCGTCTCGACCCGTTCGACCTGCTCCTGATCGAGCAGCCGCTGGACGAGGAAGACGTTCTCGGTCACGCGGACCTGGCCCGGCAGATCAGTACTCCGGTGTGCCTGGACGAGTCGATCACCTCCGCCCGCGCCGCGGCCGCCGCGATCCGGCTCGGCGCCTGCGCCATCGTCAACATCAAGCCGGGCCGCGTCGGTGGTTACCTGGAGGCCCGGCGCATCCACGACGTCTGCGTCGCCAACGACATCCCGGTCTGGTGCGGCGGCATGCTGGAAACCGGCATCGGCCGAGCCGCCAACGTCGCACTGGCAGCACTCCCCGGCTGCACCCTCCCCGGCGACACCTCAGCCTCCGACCGCTACTACCGCACCGACATCACCACCCCCTTCACCCTCGACCAAGGCCACCTCCCCGTCCCCACCACCCCCGGCATAGGCGTAACCCCCCTAACTCCCGAACTATCCGCCGTCACCACCACCACCGAATGGCTCCCCCTCTAACGCCCTCACCTCTGCCCCCTGCGTTGAGTCGTGGATTCGGGTCGCGATCTGCGCGATTTCCCGACCCAAATCCACGACTCGGCGAACGGAGGCGGACCGGGGCGGGCGGGGTGGGGCGGGTGGTTCGTGGTGGGGGACTAAATCGGGGGGTGAAGTTGTCGGAGCGGACGAATTAGGGTGGGTTTGGGAGGTGGGTGTGGCGAATCGGCCGCGGGCGAGCTTGGGGCGGGTGCTGGACGATCTGGGCGCGACCCTGCTGGAGCTCGTGCACGGTGATCCGGATCGGCCGGCGGAGATCGGCGGGATCGTCATTCACGATCCGCTCGACGAACCGGTCCTGCCTTCGCACGCCCTCGTCCTCGGCGTCGGTCTGCACGAGCCCGACCGGATTGCCGCCGTACTGCGTGATCTCGGGCGTCAGCAGGCCGCCGGGCTGGTCGTCCGCTCCCCGATCGTGGACGGTGATCTGCTCGCCGGCGCAGTGGCCGAGTCCGGCGTCGCCCTGCTGGCCCTGACCCGCGGCGCGTCGTGGGAGCAACTCGCCGTACTGCTGCGATCTCTGCTCGCCGACGGCGATGTGGGTGAGTCGCAGACCCTCGGCGGCATGCCCTCCGGTGACCTCTTCGCGCTCGCCAACGCCACCGCCGCACTGCTCGACGCGCCGGTCACCATCGAGGACCGCAGCTCCCGCGTCCTCGCGTTCTCCGGCCGGCAGGACGAGGCCGACACGGCCCGCGTCGAGACGGTCCTCGGACGCCAGGTCCCGCAGCGGTATTTCCGGCTGCTGACGGAGTACGGCGTCTTCCGCGAGTTGTACCGCACCGACAACCCGGTCCTGGTCCCGCCGCTGCCCTCGACCGAGGAGGATTTCACGATCCCCCGGGTCGCGGTCGCGGTGCGCGCCGGCGACGAGATCCTCGGCTCGATCTGGGCGGCCGTCCGCGACCCGCTCAGCGCCGAACGTTCACAAGCACTCCGCGACGCAGCCAAGCTCGTCGCACTCCATATGCTCCGCATCCGAGCCGGCGCCGACGTCGAGCGCCGCCTCCGCGCCGACCTGGTCAGCACAGCCCTGGAAGGCGGCGCCGGAGCACGCGCAGCCCTGGACCGATTGGGTCTCGCCGACCAGCCCGTCGTCGTACTCGCCCTGGGGATCATCGCCTCCGACACACTCGACGAGTCGCTCGTTGGTCAGGCCGACGAGTCACTCGTCAGTCAGGCAGGCCTCGCCGGAGAACGCCAACGCCTGGCCGACGCGTTCGCGATGCATCTCGGCGCGGTGCACCCGCGGGCCGCCGCCGCACTGGTCGGCGATGTCGCGTACGGGCTGGTGCCGGTTCGCCGCGACCGATCCGACGGCGAGGAACGCGCCGTACGGATCGGCACGCATTTCCTCGAGCGGATCGGCGACCGCGTCACCGCCAGCATCGGGGTCGGTCCAGTCGTCGCGGACGCCGCTCAGCTCCCCAACGCGCGCGCCGGTGCCGACCGAGCACTTCGGGTACTGCGAACCGGCCGGGGTTCATCACGCGTCGCCCGGCTGGCCGACGTTCACGTCGACACACTCCTGCTCGAGCTCCGCGACCTGATCGAGGCACGCGGCGACGAGCCGACCGGCCCGATCGCCCGTCTGGTCGCGTACGACCGCCGGCACAACACCGACCTGGTCGAGACCCTGCGGGCCTGGCTGGACGCCTTCGGCGACGTCGCCGCTGCGGCCGCCGCCGTCTACGTCCACCCCAACACGTTTCGCTATCGCCTCCGCCGTCTCGCCGAGGTCGGCGAGCTGGACCTCGACGATCCCGACGCCCGGTTCGCCGCGATGCTCCAGCTCCGCGTGATCCCCACGAGCACCCGGTGACCCGTCGACACGTCATCCTTCCCCAGGGGCGAGCACGAGGATGAGGAAGGCGGCACGATGACCGACTGGTGGGCCGAACGACGGCAGAACGAACGACTGTCGGATCTACAGGACGAGATGTCGTACGCGCGGCAGGAGACGTCCAGCCTGCGGTCGCAGCTGTCCCGGATCCAGGGCAGCCTGCAGAGCCGGGTGGACAGCCTGTCGCGGGCGTTCGACGCTTTCGTCGAGCTGTCCGACCTGCGGCACGAGACGGCCGGCTTTGTCGACGCCGCCGAGCTCAGGCGGTACGCCACCCGGGTCTTGACCGCGATGGCGTCCGGCACGGAGCTCCCACCGGCCGGCGACAGCGTTCCGCAGTACTGGCTGGAGCCGGCGGTCGCGGCGCTGATCGCACTGCACGGTGACGCACCCGCCGACGAGGCCGTCAGTACGGCGATGAAGCTCGACCAGCGCCGTACGTCGACATTCCTGGCGCTGGCGCTCGCGGCCCTCGGGCAGCGGCATCAGGTGCGGACCGAGTGGCTGGACACGGCGTTCGGCGTACCAGCGACCGACGGGACACTCACCCGGGTCCAGCGGGTGCTGTGGACGACGGCTGCCCGGGGTGGCTTCGGGGCGGACGCACTGGATCTCGTCGTGAAGCGGCTGCGGCCGGTCGCATCTGCTGACGGCGCCTGGCTGACGCGGCTGGAGACGCGTGGCAGCTCGAGCGTCCGGCTGAGCAATCCGCGACTGAAGGCGACTGTGGAGCAGGACGATGCCTGGGTGCGGCTGAGCCGGGTGCGGGACGCGGTCGAGTCGATCACCAGCAACACCGAGGCCCGCGAGCCGGATCCCGGCCTGAACCTCCCGGAAGCCCGCAAGACTGACCGGACGCCGGACTCGCCCAAGACCCCTGACGCCGACAAGGAGCCGGAGAAGAACAGCGCCGCGACTCTGCTGCGCCTGCTGATCTCCGAAGGCAGCGAGCCCGAACGCGAGACCCTGGAGCGGATCGCCGTACTGCGTTCACAGGTCACCGGCGGCGCCGTGGCGACGGAGAGGCTCGAGGACTCCGCGGGTACCGTCGACGAGCTGCTCGCCGACGATCTGGCGACGAAGGCCGACCCGCATCTGTCGGCGACCGCGCTCCGGGTGATCGCTCCGTTGGTGCTGCCGGCCGTGGAGGACCTGGCGCAGGCCGCGGACCAACCGGCCCCGTCGGAGGTCTCGGTCGACAGCGGCAGTCGCTCGATCACGATCCGTCCGGACGGCCCGGACCAGCTCGAGCTCGGTACGGCGGCGTCCGCGATCACCTCCGGCGCCGGCGTCGCAACCGGCAGGCAGCGCGCAGTCCCGATCGGCCTGATCGTCGCAGGAGTGGTGGTCGCCGTGGGGCTCGGGATGCTGCTGCACTGGTTCTGGATCGTCGTCGGCCTTGTCGTGGTCGCTTTCGGTCTGAACAGCTACCGCAAGCTCCGAATCGGCCTGAACGCCGACCGCGCGCGGGCCGCCGGCGAAGTCAGCAACCTCAACGACCGCTGCACCACGGCCGTCGCCGCTCTCACCGACTACACCAAGACCACCGAAGCCCGCCGAGCCGCGATCACCACCGACCTCACCAACCTCCGCAACCAACTCAGCATCTGACAAACCCGCGTGAAGGCAGCCGGGGACGTGCGAAGGCCCGGCTCGAGGTGAGCCGGGCCTTCGGGGTGCTTGGTCAGGACTTGCGCTTGGTGACTTCTTCGGTGGCGGTCGGGAGAACCTTGTGCAGGTCGCCGACGACGCCGAAGTCGACGAGCTCGAAGATCGGGGCCTCGGGGTCCTTGTTGACCGCGACGATCGTCTTCGAGGTCTGCATGCCGGCACGGTGCTGGATCGCCCCGGAGATGCCCGCGGCGACGTACAGTTGCGGGGAGACGGTCTTGCCGGTCTGACCGACCTGGTAAGCGTGCGGGTACCAGCCGGAGTCGACCGCCGCGCGGGACGCACCGACGGCCGCGCCGAGCGAGTCCGCGAAGGCTTCGATCGGGCCGAAGTCACCACCGGTACCGCGGCCACCGGACACGATGATCGCGGCCTCGGTCAGCTCCGGACGACCCGTCGCCTCCCGCGGCTTGGAGTCGGTGATCCGCGCGGTCTTG
>DASXXB010000103.1:0-7197 GCA_036503355.1 Kribbella sp.
TTGGGGGAGTTGTACGGCGCGATCGACGGGCGGTTGCCGTACCGGACGCCGCGGATGCTGGAGTTGCG
Organism: Kribbella sp.; assembly: GCA_036503355.1. Taxonomy (GTDB): domain Bacteria; phylum Actinomycetota; class Actinomycetes; order Propionibacteriales; family Kribbellaceae; genus Kribbella. The sequence continues at coordinate 69 of DASXXB010000103.1, forward strand.
TCGGCCGGGGCCGTACTGGGTGACGGTCGAGGAGGAGTTGCCCGGAGTGCCGTTGCATACGGTGGCGGCGGCGTACGGCGAGGTGGGGTGGGAGAAGGCGCGGGACTGCGTCGTCGAGGTGGTCGAGGCGCTGGCTCAGGTCGAGGCGCCGGACGTTCTTCGCCGTACGTCGGTACTGGACGAAACCGCACCGTTCCGCCCGGACGGTGTGTCGTGGATCGAGGCGCTGGCAGGGCTCGTCCGGCGGCGAATCGCGCGTTTCGGAGATCAGCTCGCTCCGGTCATCGAGGACTTCGGCGCGAAGGTCGAGGCGGTGCTGAGTCTGCTGTCCGATCTGAAGAAGCCCGAGGCGCGGCTCGTCCACGGTGACGTGACGGCCGGCAACATCCTCGTCGACGAGGACCTCAGGCCTGTCACGCTCCTCGACCTCGGGCTGCTCACGATGGCCGGCGATCCCGTGTTCGAGGCGGCCGCGACCGCGAGCGTCATCGACCTGTGGTCGCCCAGGGTGCGCGAGATCGAGGCGGCGTACGACGAGGCGTTCGCGAGCCGGCTCGGGTACGACGGCGTACAGCTGCTCGTCTACCGGTGCGCGTACTCGCTGATCATCGCCAACGCGCACGACCAGGATCCGTACCACCGCGACAGCCACGTCCCGCTGACCGCGAAACTCTTCAACACGCCCGAAGTCACCGCGCTGCTCACGAGATGACGCAGAAGACGGTGCCGTCCGGAGCCTTCAGGACAACGAAGTCGGCGTCGGGCGGGTAGGTCCACTCGATCCGTTCCGCGCCGAGGCCGATCAGGCGTTCCACTTCGGCTTCCTGCTTCGAGTTCTCGACCCAGAGGTCGAGGTGCGTGCGGTCGGTCTCGTCGAGGTGCAGCCGGGTCGGGCGCGCGTTCGCGGGCGGCAGCAGGAAGTCGGGGTTGCCGGCTTGGGCGGTGAAGCCGAGCGCCGCGCGCCAGAACTCTGCGGCGGGACCGTTCGCCGGGACGTTCAGGACGATTGCTCCGAGGGTGAGTGCCATCTCCCCAGGCTGGCAGAACTGCGGCCCCTCGGGTGCCGATACTGGACCGGACCGGCTTCGCTAGGAGGATCCATGGCTGTCCGTCACGTCATCACGATCCAGGTCGCGCCCGGACGGGCAGCAGACTTCGGTACGGCGTTCCGCGCCGTACAGCAGACTGTGCTCGCCGAGCGGGGCTGCGAGCAGTACGAGCTGTTCCAGAGCCTCGACGACCCCGACAGGATGCTCCTCCTGGAGCGCTGGACCACCCAGGCCCTCCTCGAACAACACATGGCCGCCGAGCGCACCCGCAACGCCGAACCCCTCGAGCGCCTCATCACCCTCTGGTCCCCCGGCACCACCCCCACCCTCGAACGCTACGAAACCTGATCCGAACCGGGACCAGGAACACTCGCCGGGGTCGGTGAACAAGCAACAGCCTGTTCACCGACCCCACCACCTGACTCTCGAGGGCATGACCGGTCAGTCGGTCGCCAGATGGTGCCGATGGACGACGAACTCGGTGCGGCCGTCGGCGGTCGACGTGCCCCACGGGCGTTCGGTGGTGATCCGGACACGCTCCGCGTCCACCGCGACGATCTCGCAGGCCACCAGCACCTCGATCGGATACTCCGCGTCCGGCCCAAGCTGCTCGTGGCCGCCGAAGACCGGTGGCTTGTCGGACACGACGTGGCGGACCCCGTCGGCGTCCTCGAACTCGACCTCGACCCAGCCGGGCATCGGCTCGTCGGAGACCCAGCGCACTGCGTGTGCTCTCAGGTTCTGCATGGGACGAGTGTGGCCGGGGCGTGAGATCGGTCTCGGGTGGGGCGGGGGCGGGTGGTTCTTGGGAGCAAGTAGGCTTGCGCGGGCACTGTTTCGGGTGTCCATGCTGATACTTGTCGAAAGAACTTGCAGGGAACTCGAGGAGAAGACCGCGTGACTTCCCATCGCCCCGCGGCGGTCGTCATCATGGCCGCCGGTCTGGGCACCCGGATGAAATCGGCGACCCCGAAGGTGTTGCACGAGATCGGCGGGCGCAGTCTCGTCGGGCATGCCGTGCTGACCGCCCGGGCGCTCAGCCCCGAGCACCTGGTGGTCGTGGTCGGCAACGGCCGCGAACTCGTCGAGGAGCACCTCAGGCACGTCGACCCCGACGCCCGCACCGCCGTCCAGGAGCAGCAGCTCGGCACCGGCGACGCGGTCCGCGCCGGGCTGACCGCCGTACCGGACGCCTTCGACGGCTCGGTGATCGTCACCTCCGGTGACGTCCCGCTGTTGGAGGCGGAGACGCTTCACGACCTGGTCGCCGCACATGACAAGGACGGCAACGCGGTCACCGTGCTGACCGCGCGCGTCCCGGACCCGACCGGCTACGGCCGGATCGTGCAGGGACCGGACGGCACCGTCGCGGCGATCGTCGAGCACAAGGACGCGACACCCGAGCAGCGCGCGATCGACGAGATCAACGCCGGCATCTACGTCTTCGATGCGGCTACGCTGCGTGACGGACTCAGCCGGCTCACCACCGACAACGCGCAGGGCGAGCTGTACCTGACCGACGTCCTGGGCATCGCCCGGACCGACGGCAAGCGCGTCGGCTCGCACGTCACCGACGACGCGATGCAGACCGAGGGCGTGAACGACCGCGTCCAGCTCGCCACGCTCCGTGCCGAGCTCAACCGCCGTACGCTCACGAAGCTGATGCGCGAGGGCGTCACGATCGTCGACCCGAACACCACCTGGGTCGACCAGACCGTCGACCTGGCCCGCGACGTCACGCTGCTGCCGAACACGCAGCTGCACGGCGCGACTGTGGTCGGCAGCGGTACGGCGATCGGCCCGGACACCACGCTCACCGACGTCGAGGTCGGCGAGAACGCGACGATCATCCGGACCCACGGATCGCTCGCGGTGATCGGCGACGGCGCGAGCGTCGGCCCGTTCGCGTACCTGCGCCCCGGGACCAGGCTCGGCGTGAAGGGCAAGATCGGCACCTTCGTCGAGACCAAGAACTCGACCATCGGCGACGGCGCCAAGGTCCCGCACCTGACGTACGCCGGGGACGCGACCATCGGCGAGGGCGCGAACATCGGCGCCGGCACGATCTTCGCGAACTACGACGGGGTCGCGAAGCACCCGACGCACGTCGGCAAGTACTCGTTCATCGGCAGCAACTCGGTCCTGGTCGCGCCGCGGACGATCGCGGACGGCGCCTACCTGGCGGCCGGTACGGCGCTCACCGAGGACGTCGGCCCGGGCGAGATCGCCGTCGCCCGCGGGCGGCAGCGCAACATCAAGGGCTGGGTCGCACGCAAGCGTCCCGGTACCAAGACCGCCGCGGCGGCCGAGGCGGCACTCTCGGATCAGTCGGTGGATCAGTCGGTGGATCAGCCGGACGAGCAGCAGGCCTGAGCGATAAAGATCAACGGGAGGCGCGGGCGATGAGCGGGATGAAACGAACCACCGAGAAGAACCTGATGGTTTTCTCCGGCCGGGCCCATCCCGGTCTCGCCGAACAAGTGGCCACCGAGCTGGGGTCGGGCCTGGTGCCGACCCAGGCGTACGACTTCGCCAACGGTGAGATCTACGTCCGGTTCGAGGAGTCGGTCCGGGGCAGCGACGCGTTCGTGATCCAGAGCCACACCGCGCCGATCAACGAGTGGATCATGGAGCAGCTGATCATGGTCGACGCGCTGAAGCGGGCGTCGGCCAAGCGGATCACGGTGGTGCTGCCGTTCTACGGGTACGCGCGGCAGGACAAGAAGCACCGCGGCCGGGAGCCGATCTCGGCGCGGCTGATGGCCGACCTGTTCAAGACCGCGGGCGCCAACCGGCTGATCTGCGTGGACCTGCACACCTCGCAGATCCAGGGCTTCTTCGACGGCCCGGTGGACCACCTGATGGCGCTGCCGATCCTGAGCGAGTACGTGGCGCAGAAGTACGGCGACCAGCAGCTGGCCGTGGTGTCGCCGGATGCCGGCCGGATCAAGGTGGCCGAGCAGTGGTCCGCGCGGCTCGGCGGCGCCCCGCTGGCGTTCATCCACAAGACCCGCGACATCGACCGCCCGAACGAGACGGTCGCGAACCGGGTCGTCGGTGAGGTCAAGGGCCGGGTCTGCATCCTGGTCGACGACATGATCGACACCGCGGGCACCATCACCAAGGCCGCCGACGCGCTGTACGCCGAGGGTGCGGCCGGCGTGGTGATCGCGGCCACGCACGCGATCCTGTCCGGCCCGGCCGTGGACCGGCTGAAGAACTGCCAGGCCAGCGAGGTGATCGTCACCAACACGCTGCCGATCGCCGAGGAGCGCCGCTTCGACAAGCTCACCGAGCTGTCGATCGCACCACTGATCAGCCGCGCGATCCGCGAGGTCTTCGAGGACGGCTCGGTCACCAGCCTGTTCGACGGTCGCGCCTGAGCCGCGCACCCAGCGCCGTACGACGCAGGTACGGCGCTGGGTCCGCCGAGGTCAAGCGCTGATCCGGCGCCCGCTCACCCTGCCCGTACCGGACTGCAACACCTGGGTCTCGCTCATCGGCGCGAACACGGTGAAGCGGTACGTCGCTGTGAGCTTCCCGTGCGACACCGAGCCCCACGCCCTGACCCGGATCGTCGGACCGACCGAATCCGGCCCTTGCTCACCGGGTTGCCCGGTCCACATGGTCAGCCGGAACGACTTCCCCTGCGACGACCACGTGCCGGTGAACGGCGGGCCGGCCGGGCTGATGTCGTGGGAGACGATCACACCGCCGGCCGCGAAACTCAGGACGAGCCGGACCTTGTCGGGAGTTCCGTCGTCCTGCCGCACGCACATCCAACTACCCAGCAAGCCGTGGCCGTCGCCGCTGTCCGCCAGCGCCGGCGTCGCGGTGGCCAGACCGGCGGCCGCCACGCCTCCCGCCGCGATCCCCACACCCCTGAGCGCCTGACGGCGCCCGATCGAGTTCTCACTCATGAAACCCTCCCCCTGAGAGCCGATGTTCGTTCCACGCTGCACCCGGATACGGCGACCTGGCAACGGTTCGCTCCACGCGGTCACTGACATAGGTTTGGGTGGTCACTGACCGGATCGACGATGCGGAGACCGCATGCGGATCGCTGTGTTCCACCCCGGCGCGATGGGCTCCAAACTCGCCGGGCAACTGGTTGCTGCTGGTCACGAAGTGCACTGGGTCCCGGAAGGTCGCAGTGCGTCCTCCAGAGCGCGGGCCGACGAAGCCGGCCTGATCGGTACGCCGTTCGCCGAGGCGATCGCCCGCGCCGACGGCGTGCTGTGCTCGTGTGCGCCGCAAGGTGCGGTCGAGATCGCGGAGCAGGTCGGGCGTGCGGGTTTCACCGGGGTGTACGTCGAGGCGAATCCACTGTCCCCGAGGTCGCTGCGCGAGGCGCGATCCGCCGTAGGTGATGCGACGTTCGTGGATGCCGGCGTGGTCGGTCCGCCGCCGACCGGTGGGCCGAGCCCGACGCACCTGATGTTGTCCGGTGCAGCGGCCGACGAGGTCGCTGCCTGGTGGTCCGGTACGGCGGTCACTCCGATGGTCATCGGCTCCGAACCGGGCGCGGCCAGCGCGGCGAAGTCGTCGTACGCCCTTTACAACAAGGGCAAGGCGGCGCTCGCCGTACTCGCGTTCCAGCTCGCCGAGAAGCACGGTGTGACCGACGCCCTCGTCGCCCAGCAGACCCGCGCGGACGCAGGCTCCCTGAAGGACCCCGGCCTGCCCGGGCAACTTCGCTCGGTCGCCTGGCGCTGGGGCCCGGAGTTCGACGAACTCGCCGAAACCCTCGACGACGCCGGCCTGCAAGGCGACGCCGCCCGAGCCCTCCGCCAGATCTGGACCAGCCTCACCTGACTCCGTAGCCGACGGTGAACGGCGAGAGCAGTAGACCGGGGCTCCCGTAGTCGCGGAGTACGAACGGCGGCAGCAGGTCGACCAGGCGGGTCATCGCGTCCAGCCGGGCGAAGACGTCCGGTACGGCGAAGGCGTCACGGCCCCACGAGACGAAGGCGTTGCCCGCGATCTGCCACTCCAGGCCGGGGTTGCGCAGTACGCACTCCATCATCCGCGGGTGCATGACCGCCGAGCCGTAGCGGTCGTCGAGGCACTCGACCCGGAACCGCTCGTTGAACTGCTGGTTCTCGAGTTCGAGATCGCGGCCGCCGAGCATTCGGCGCAGGCCGTTGTCGCGCATCACGGTGATCGGCGGCAACGCGACCGGCAGGGTCAGGGCGACCAGGTTGATCCGGTGCGTCTGCGTGGACTTGCCGTTGCTGGTGACGTAGGTGTAGTCGAGCACACACAGTCCGCGACCGTTGTACTGGCCGACGTACATCTCGCCCGGTTTGCCCTTCTTGAAGAGGTTCGCGGCGACCTGGCACAGCCACGGGTTCGGCGGGACCGGGTACCAGCCGACGGACTGCACCTGCGCGAACCGGGCGCGGGCCCGCGCCCGCGCCCGGCGGGTGCTCCAGACGACCAGCCAGATCAGACCCGCAAGCATCACCAGCGGGAGCAGCAGACTCAGGAGGATGTACGGCGCGATCACCCTGGCAACGTACCGAAGTGCGGGTCCGCCAACGGGTCACCCAGCTGCCCGCGGAACCGGGAGCAAAGTGCCGTCGTACCACGGATTTCCCGTCTGGCCGCGCTCGTGGGTAGACTGTTTTGGTTGCCTCGGCGAGGGACGCCCCCCGAGAACTGTTGGGCGCGGCTCCGTGATCGACGCGGTGGTTCGTTGCCTGACGCCTTCTCGGGGTCAGCAGGCGCCCGCTGAGGCCGCAGCCGAGTTCCATCCAGACAACAGATCACCGCAACGCTTTAGAGGAGTGTCATCTCGTGGCCGAGGTCAAGATCCAAGCCGAAGCGCGCACTGAGTTCGGCAAGGGTGCTGCCCGCCGAATCCGCCGGGACAACAAGGTTCCCGCTGTCCTGTACGGCCACGGCAGTGACCCGGTGCACATCACGCTGCCCGGTCACGACACCATGCTGGCCCTGAAGACCGCCAACGCCCTGCTGATGATCGAGGTCGAGGGCGGCGAGTCGCACCTGGCGCTGCCCAAGCAGGTCCAGCGTGACCCGCTGAAGGGCTTCATCGAGCACGTCGACCTGGTCATCGT
>DASXXB010000104.1:0-2983 GCA_036503355.1 Kribbella sp.
CCTTGGTGATCCGGTCGCCCATCGCGAACGGGTAGTCCAGCACCCGGCCGGCGTCCTTGATCGCCTGCTTGGCCTTGATCGTGCCGTAGGTGACGATCATCGCGACCCGGTCGTCGCCGTACTTCTCGGTGACGTAGCGGAACACCTCGGGACGGCGGCGGTCGTCGAAGTCGACGTCGAAGTCGGGCATCGACATCCGCTCCGGGTTCAGGAAGCGCTCGAAGATCAGGCCGTGCTGGAGCGGGTCCAGGTCGGTGATCTTCATCGCGTACGCGCACATCGAGCCGGCACCCGAACCACGGCCGGGGCCGACCCGGATGCCGTTCTTCTTGGCCCAGTTGATGAAGTCGGCGACCACCAGGAAGTACCCGGCGTAGCCCTTCGAGACGATGACCTCGATCTCGTACTCGGCCTGCTTGCGGACGTGGTCCGGGATGCCGCCCGGGTAGCGGTGGTGCAGACCGGTCTCGACCTCGGAGACGAACCAGGACTCCTCGTTGTGCCCGTCGGGGCAGGGGAAGCGCGGCATGAACCGGCCCTCGCCCTCGGTGAAGCTGACGTCGCACTGCTCGGCGATCAGCAGCGTGTTGTCACACGCCTCTGGGAGCTCCTTCCAGACCTCGCGCATCTCGGCGGCGGTCTTGACGTAGAACTCGTTCGCGTCGAACTTGAACCGGTTCGGGTCGGACAGCGTCGAGCCGGACTGCACGCACAGCAGCGCGGCGTGCGCGGTCGCGTCCTCGGGCTTGGTGTAGTGCAGGTCGTTGGTCGCGACCAGCGGCAGGCCGAGCTCCTTGGCGAGCTTGAGCAGGTCCTTCTGGATGTCCCGCTCGATACCGAGCCCGTGGTCCATCAGCTCGCAGTAGAAGTTCTCCTTGCCGAAGATGTCGCGGAACTCCGCGGCGGCCTCGACGGCCTCCTTGTACTGCCCCAGGCGGAGCCGGGTCTGCACCTCGCCGGACGGGCAGCCGGTGGTCGCGATCAGGCCCTGGCCGTAGGTGTTCAGCAGCTCGCGGTCCATCCGGGGCTTGAAGTAGTACCCCTCGAGGCTGGCCAGCGAACTCATCCGGAACAGGTTGTGCATCCCGGAGGTGTTCTTCGCCAGCAGCGTCATGTGGGTGTACGCACCCGAGCCGGAGACGTCGTCGCGGCCCGAGTTCGCGTCGCCCCACTTCACCCGCTTGCGCTCCGAGCGGTGGGTGTGCGGCGTCAGGTACGCCTCGACGCCGATGATCGGCTTGACGTCGTACTTCTTCGCGGTCTTCCAGAACTCGTACGCCCCGAACACATACCCGTGGTCGGTTGTCGCGATCGCCGGCTGCCCCATCTCCTGGGCGGTCTTGAACAACTCGTCGATCCGCGCGGCGCCGTCCAGCATGGAGTACTCGGTGTGCACATGAAGATGCACGAAACTGTCGCTGGACCCCATATCGGCGCAGACCTCCCAGGGCGTAAGTGAGGTGGACCGGAACAGCCTATGCGGGCCCCACCGACAGTTTCCGCAGACCCTCCGCGAGCTTGTTCCGACTGCCCCCGAATCGACCGATATCCGGTCGTTCCTACTGCGAGTCGGCGAGGAGGTCGAGGGCGTGGTCGAGGTCTTCGGGGTACTGCGAGGTGAACTCGACGTACTCGCCGGTGCCGGGGTGGGTGAAGCCGAGGCGCATGGCGTGCAGCCACTGGCGGGTGAGGCCGAGGCGTTCGGCGAGGACCGGGTCGGCGCCGTAGGTCAGGTCGCCGCAGCACGGGTGGCCGATCGCGGACATGTGGACGCGGATCTGGTGCGTCCGGCCGGTCTCGAGCGTGATCTCCAGGAGCGTGCCGTACCGGAACGCCTCGAGGGTCTCGTAGTGCGTGACGCTCGGCTTCCCGCCGGCCACGACGCCGAACTTGTAGTCGTGGTGCGGGTGGCGGTCGATCGGTGCGTCCACGGTCCCGGTGAACGGATCCGGGTGCCCCTGCACCAGCGCGTGATAGATCTTGCGCACCGTGCGCTCCTTGAAGGCGCGCTTGAGCACGGTGTAGGCGTACTCCGTCTTCGCGACCACCATCAGCCCCGACGTACCGACGTCCAGCCGGTGCACGATGCCCTTGCGCTCGGCCGCGCCGCTCGTGGAGATGCTGAACCCGGCGCCGGCCAGGTGCCCGATCACGGTCGGGCCGGTCCACCCGGGCGACGGGTGCGCGGCGACGCCGACCGGCTTGTCCACCACGACGATCTCGTCGTCGTCGTACACGATCCGCAGGTTCTCGACGGTCTCCGGTACGACGGTCACCTCGGACGGCGGCGCGGGCAGCTCGACGTCGAGCAGTACGCCGGCCGCGACCCGGGACGACTTCGGTGCCGGGGACCCGTCGACGTGGACCAGGCCGGACTCGATCAGCTCGGCGGCCTTGGTCCGCGACACGCCGAACAGGCGGGACAGTGCCGCGTCCAGCCGCTCCCCCGCGAGACCGTCGGGGACCATCACGGTCCGTGACGTCACTGCCGGTGCTCCCGCGTGCCGTCGAGCCTGATGCCGCGCAGCGTCTGGATGACCAGCAGTACGGCGGCCGACGTCACGGCCATGTCCGCGACGTTGAAGATCGCCCAGTGCGGCGTCTGCAGGAAGTCGACCACGTGACCGTGGAACGGCGACGGGGCGCGGAAGATCCGGTCCAGGATGTTCCCGACCGCACCGCCGAACAGCAGCCCGAACGCGATCGCCCAGCCCGCCGAGCCGAGTCTGCGCGACAGGTAGATCACGCCGAGCGCGACGATGATCTGGATCGCGCTGATGTACGGCGTGTAACCGGCCCCCAGGCTGAACGCGGCGCCCGAGTTCCGGATCAGGTTGAACTTCAGCAGCGTGCCGATGACGTTCACCGGCTCACCCGGCGTGAGGTGTGCGAGCGCGAGCGCCTTGGTCAGCTGATCCAGGAACAGCACCACGAGCCCGACCCCGCCGAACACCACAGTCCACTTCCACGACCTCCCGACGGC
>DASXXB010000105.1:0-9399 GCA_036503355.1 Kribbella sp.
CGATCTTCCTGTACGCGATGGTGTCGCTGATGTTCGGCGTGGACCGGTTGACGAACCCGATCTTCGGGTTCATCTACATCCTGGTCTGGGTCGGGCTGGTGCCGATCTCGATCCTGCTCGGCCCGGTCTGGCGGACGCTGAACCCGCTGCGCACGTTGCACCTGCTGCTCTCGAAGCTGCTCCGCCAGCCGCCGTCGAAGGGCCTGCTCGAGCTCCCGCGCTGGGCGGGTCTGTGGCCGGCCGCGCTCGGCATCTTCGCGTTCACCTGGCTCGAACTGGTTGCCCCGGATCGCGCGACCATCCCGGTCCTGCAGGCCTGGATCGCGTTGTACGTCGTGATCACGATGTTCGGCGCGATCCTGTTCGGTGACCGGTGGTTCGCGCAGGGCGATCCGTTCGAGGTGTACGCGTCGCTGATGGCACGGCTGTCGCCGTGGGGGCGGCGGACCGACGGCGCTCTGGTGGTACGGCGCCCGCTCGAGAACCTCGACGGCTTGAAAGCGCAACCCGGTCTCGTCGGGATGGTGGCCGCGCTGCTGGGCTCCACGGCGTACGACGGGTTCTCGAACTCGTCGTCCTGGATCGGCTGGGCGCAGAACCAGGACATCTCGATGACCTGGCTCGGGACCGCCGCGCTGATCGTTTTCATCCTGGTCGTCCTGGTCACGTACTCCGGCGCCACGGTCCTCGCCGGCCGGCTCTCGGACAGCTCGCGGACGGCGCTACCGGGCCTGTTCGCGCACTCCGTCGTACCGATCGCCTTCGGGTACGTCGTCGCGCACTACCTGACCCTGTTCATCCTCGAAGGCCAGCGCACGCTGATCTACCTGAGCGACCCGCTGAGCAACGGCGCCAACATCTTCGGCACCGGGTTGCTCGCGGTGAACACCGGCATCACGAACCACAGCACGCTGATCGCGGTCATCCAGGTACTCGCCGTGGTCTGCGGGCACCTGCTCGGTGTCATCTCGGCGCACGACCGCGCGGTCGCGCTGTTCCCGCGGGCCAAGGCGCTGGCCGGTCAGCTCCCGTTGCTGGTCGTCATGGTCGGCTACACGTGCGGCGGGTTGCTCCTACTGTTCTCTTCATGACATTCACTCCGACGCAGCGCTCGGATCTTCGCGAGGCGCTCGTTGTCGCGGCCCGGTCCGACGCGCGCATCGCCGGCGCGGCGCTGACGGGCTCCGCCGCGGTCGGTGCCGAGGACGAGTGGTCGGACATCGACCTGTACCTCGGCCTGGTGCCGGACGCCGACCAGCAGGCGGTCGTGGACGACTGGACAGCGGTGATGTACGCCGAGCACGGCGCCGTCCACCACACGGACGTCCGGCGCCGCGCGACGGTCTATCGGGTGTTCTTACTGGAGTCCACGCTGCAGGTGGACATCGCTTTCGCTCCGCCCGACGAGTTCGGGGCGATCGCGCCTACGTTCAAGCTGCTCTTCGGTGAGGCCGTGGAGCAGCCCGCGCCGACGACGCCTGACGCTCTTGAGCTGGTCGGCATGGGCTGGCTGTACGCGTTGCACGCCCGGTCGAGCATCGTGCGCGGCAAGACGTGGCAGGCGGAGTACATGATCAGCGGCGTACGGGATCATGTTCTGATGCTGATGTGCGTGCGGCACGGCGTACCGCATGCGCAGGGGCGTGGGCTGCATTTGTTGCCTTCGGCCCTTTCCGCGACCGTGGAGCCGACGCTGGTGCGGTCCCTCGAGCCCGTGGAGCTGCAGCGGGCGTTCCGCGCGAGTGTCGACGTACTGCTCACCGAGATCGAGTACGCCGACGCCGGGCTCGCGGTCAGGCTGGCGGGGCCGCTTCGGGCGCTGACGGCTTAGGCAGGCCGCGGCTGGTGATGACCAGCAGGATGAACGCGATCATGCCGACGATGAGGTGCGAGTTGCCGGGGATCGACTGCCAGAACGTCCAGCTGAGCTCGCGGTCGTCGCGGTACGGGACCCACCAGATCGACCGCAGGACGAACAGGCCGTAGAACAGCACACCGGCGACGACTGCGGGGTTCAGGCCCCAGACCCGGTTGATGCCGCGGATCAGGCTGACACCGAGCGGGATGATCCACACCCAGTGGTGGCTCCACGAGACCGGCGACGCGTACAGGACGGCGAGCGCCATCACCGAGATCGCGGTGACCCGCTCGTCGGCGAGCCAGTACTTGCGGGCCAGCCACAGAACCACCAGCCCGAACACCGCGGACAGCACGAACCAGGTCGGCTGCACCCAGCTCGCCTGGTCGCCGATCCGGTGCAGGAACCCGTTGAACGACTGGTTGCCCGTGTAGGCGAGCCCGCCGACCCGGTTCGCGTCGAGGATCACGTCGGTCCAGTACCGCCACGACTGGTGCGGCACGATCGCGAACCCGACGGCCATCGTCGCGAGCAGTCCCAGTACGGCGTTGCGCAACGCACGCCACTGCTTCGTGACGACGAGCAGCGCGAGGAACGGCAGCGGGGTGAGCTTGATGCCGATCGTGACACCGACCCAGAAGCCTCGCAGCTTCGTGTCCTTCGGCCGGACCAGGTCCAGCAGGATCATTGCGGTCAGCAACAGGTTGATCTGGCCGAACTGGATCGTCTGCCAGACCGGCTCGAGCAGCAGCGACAGCACCGTCAGCGCGACGAGCACCGCCGTACGCTTGCGCTGGGTCACGAACGACCAGAACGTCTTGGTCAGGCTGGTGCGCCACAACGCGGTGATGCACAGCACCGAGATGGTCGTCCAGGCCACCAGCGCGACACCCCACGGTACGGCGGCCAGCGGGACCATCGCGATCGCCGCGAACGGCGGGTACGTGAACGGGAGGTCGGATCCGCCGGGCAGTTTCGCGTCGTACAGCGAATCGCCGTGCAGCAGCACCGAGCCGCCCATCCGGTACACGCGCAGGTCGATCATGCCGCCGTACAGGTGCATGATCCACGCGCCGACGGCGACCAGCCCGGCGCAGGCGAGGACGGCGATCACGATGCCACGGCGGCCGGTGCGGCGGGTCGGTGAGGAGGCAGGGGTGGTCACGGTCACGTCAGGTCGGCTCCGAACAGTTCTTCCAGCGCTCGCCGGGTCTCGTCGTACTCGGTGTGAAGGATCGCGGTCATCCCGACCGCGACGGCTCCGTCGACGTTGAGTTGCAGATCGTCGACGAACACGCACTCGGCCGGCTCCAGACCGAGACGGCCGGCGGCCAGCCGGAAGATCTCCGGCTCGGGCTTGCGCAGCCCGACCTCGCCGGAGATGACGATGTCGTCGAACATGCCGTCCCAGGTGTCACGCGGGTAGGTGTTGCCCCAGGAGTTCGACAGCAGCGCGGTCCGGATCCCGCGCTCGTTCGCGCGACGGACCAGCGCGGCCATCGCGGGCTGGTGCTCGAAGTGCGCGAACATCCGCTCTATCAGTCCCTCCGCGGGCACCGGCGTCCCGTCGCGGCGGACCAGCATCGAGGCGAGCTTGCGCTCGAAGTCGGGGACTGCGAGCTGGCCGCGTTCCAGCGCGTGCACGGGGTTGAGCTCGGCGGTCACGCTCTCCGACGGCAGCCATTTCATGACTGCTTCGAGGTAGGAATCGAAGTCGAAGTCGTCCAGTTCCGCCCAGCGCCGCAGCGCCGGCTCCAGGCCCGAAGTGAGGACGCCGCCCCAGTCCACCAGCAGACCACGCGGGACAGCACGCACCTCGACCATGGCGGCAAGCCTACTCAGACCGCCGCCGCGCTCACCGTGCCCACCCTGCTTCTCACTCGCTGTGTTCAGTGGTTGTATTCGACGTTCACGTCGCCCGACGACGTCCGCGCGGTGATCGAGCGGGTGGCGTTCGGGTCGGTGTTCACGTTCGCGGACTCGTCACCGGACGAGGTCTTGGTGTCGACCTTGTACGCCTCGTCCCCGGCCGGGATCCCGATCGACACGTCACCGGAGCTGGTCTTCGCCTCGACCGACTGCGGCGCGGCGGTGAACTCCAGCGTCGCGTCGCCGGAGCTCGAGTGCGTCGACACCGACGTCGACGTCAGCCCGTCGGCCTCGATGCTGCCGGAACTCGACCGCAGCTCGAGTGCGCCGGCGACGTCGTGCACCTCGATCTCGCCGGAGCTCGTCTTCAGCTCGGCCCCACCCTCGATCCCCGAGACCGTCACCTTGCCGCTGCTGTTCTCGACCTTCAGCTTGACGTCGCGGGGCACTGTCAGCACGTAGCTGGTCTTGCAGCCGAAGGACAGGAACCCACAGCCGCCGCTGTTCAGCTCGAGCTTGCCCTCGCCCGCGTCGTACTTCTCCTTCGGGTCCGAACCGAAGAGGTTGCGCTCGGACTGCCGGTCGACCCTCACCTCGGTGCCGTCACCGGGCCGGATCTCGACGCTCGCCGAGCCGCCCTGCACCTCCAGCGAACCGCCCTGGACCGTATAGCTGCTCTGACCGGTCTTGGTGCCCTCGGTCAGTCCGGTGAGCGCCCAGTACAGGCCGCCGAGGATGAGCGCCACCGAGATGGCGATCCCGTACCGGCGCTGCGGGCTCATCGAGGGCCTGGGACGGCTGTGGACATCTGACATACCGCCAGCCTGGCAGACCAGAGTGCCCGTGTACGTCGGGATATCCCCCGGATCGACCCTGAGGTTCCGGATCGCACTGTGTCAGACAGGGACCGTGTGGAAGGCCTCGGCCACCTCGGCGGCGAGCTGCTGGAACGCCTTGCGGAGCTTGCTCGACTTCGCCGCCTCCGCCAGGCTGCGCCCGTGCGCCATCGCGGTGTCGGTGGCGTTCAGGTCGTACGGCAGCAGAACGGCCCGGTCGATCCCGGCGTACTGCCGCAAGGCGTCCAGCGCCGCGTCCCCCGGCGACCCGCCGAGCGCCCCGGAGCGGAGTCGGTTCACGACCACGCGGACGCCGACCGACGGTACGACGCCGCGCACCTCGTGGACCGCCCGGATCAGGCGGGTCAGGCCGACCGGGTCCGCCGTGCCGACGACGACCACCTCGTCGGCCTCCTCGAGCGTCGCCACGGTCGCCCCATTGCGCCGCGGTGCGAGCGAGTCGAACGAGATCTCCTCGTCGGTCTCGATACAGAACCCGGCGTCCACGACGGTCAGCGGTGCCAGGGTCCGCGCGGTCGCCCAGATCGACTCGATCGCCGCCGGCCGGAGCTCGGTCCAGCGGTCGGCGCGGCTGAGGCCGGACAGCACCAGGAGATGCGGGTTCACCTCGCGGGCGTGCCGGGCCAGCATCACCGTGTCGAGCGAACCGTTCGACGCGGACCGTGCAGCGGCCGCGAGCCCGGAGGTCTCGTCGAGCATGCCGAGCATCTGCGCGACGGTCCCGCCGTACACATCGGCGTCGGCGAGCAGTGTCGGGATGCGGCGCGCCGACAGCTCGCTGGCCAGGTTGACCGCGACTGTCGTCCGCCCGGGGGCGCCAGTCGGGCCCCAGACGGCGATCAGCCGGCCGGTGCCCTGCGGGAACGCGGGCGGCTGCGGGTTGGCTGCGTCCTCCGGCGTCAGCGGCACGAATCCACCCGCGAAGTGCGAGCTCGCGACCGGCGGACCTGACTCGACCGCGTCCGCCACCGCGCGACCGAGGTCCGCCGGGCTCACGTCGGCGGGCAGGATCCGCTCGATGCCCATCCGCGCCAGCCGGTCCTCGGCGCCGAACGGCGCACCGGTCTCCAGCGGATCGACCAGGGCGAGCACGACGAGGCCGCGGGCGTGCAGGGCGGCGACGGCGTCCGACGACAGCCGCGCGAGCGCGTCCGCCAGCAGCACGGCACGCGCCTGCCCGCTGGCGGCCGCGGCCATCACGTCGGCGATGTCCACACAACGCCGTACGACCCGGATCCCCTGCGCGTGCTCGGTCCGCCGTACGACGTCCGCTTCCCACGAGGCTCCGGTGACCGCGAGCAGGACCGGTATGGACATCAGCCGGCCTTCCGGACCAGGGTCGTCTCACCGGAGTTCATCGCACTCAGCGCAGCCGGGATGCGCGACACGTCGCCGCGCGCGAGGTCGACGGTCACCTGTCTGCGCGCGGAGCCGCCCGCGACACCTTTCACCGAGTCGAGCTGCAGCACCCGGACGCCCGTCCACAGCTGCGACGCGGGCTTGCCCTCCTCCTTGGGCACCACCCAGACATCCACGACGTCGCCCACCGCGAGATCCGGCGGCAGGTGACCGGTGGCGACCGAGAGCGGCAGCTCGGTCCGGTCCCGATCGGATTTGGTGACCGCCGCGTCCTTGGGGACGAACTCGCCCGGCCCGACCGTACGGCCGACGATCAGGCCCTTCAGGTCGGCGTCCGCGGACAGGTACCGCTCGGAGTCGTTGCTGCTGGTGAAGCGCACCCGGACCGTCGTCAGGTCGTCGTCGGTCAGCGGGCTGCCGACCCGGAGCTCGTGCTTGGCCGCCCAGATCGTGGTCGTGTCGTCCGCGGACGACAGCAGCTTGGCGCCGGCCAGCGCCGTGACGGCGACGAGCAGCACGCCGAGCACCAGGCGGCCGTCCTTCCAGCGCGCCTTCCGGTTGCGCTGCGCCGGAGCAGCGGGCGCTGCGAACCCGCTCCGCACCTGTGTGTCGACCACGTCGTCTCCCCAGATCACTTGCTCGATCGCTTCGTCGGCGGACATTCTGCCTGGTCGCCGAGCAGGCCGTGAACAGTCATCCACAGGCTGTCATGGGTTGGGGACAAACTCGATCATCCACTCGCCAACCGTGGCAAACTGAAGGAACCAGCCACTATGCGAAGGAGTACGACGATGCCGGGTCCCCGTTTCCTCCAGCTCGCCGACGTCGCCGAGGTCCTGAACATCTCCGCCAACCAGGTCTACGCACTGGTCCGCCGCGGCGACATCCCCGCCGTCAAGATCGGCGGCCGCGGCCAATGGCGTGTGGAGTCCACCGAGCTGGAGAAGTACATCGAGCGCCTCTACACCGAGACCAAACAGTTCATCGACACCCACCCCTTCGGCGAAGAGGCAGAAGCCTCCGAAGACGCCCACCTCTGACCGCCCCACCCCCCGGCGAGCTGGCGCCGGGGCCGGAGGGGCAGCCTCGCCACGGTTCCGCCGCTCAGCGGCGGCGTAGGGCTCTGAGTGCGTGGGTGGGAACCAGGCGCACGTTGTAGACCTCGGAACGGCGTCGGGGCGCGTCCAACGGGTGCTCGGCCACCTCTACGAAGTCGGCCCCGACCCGGTCGATCGTGCCGGTGACAGGCCCGCCGCCGCTGCAGAAGAGCGTGACCGGTGAGCGGTCCCGGGCGATACCGCGCAGCAGATGCGCGAGCCCGAGCTTGCCCTCCACAGCACCGACGGCCGGCTCGGCCCACGGCCCGAGACGGTGTACGGCGAGCAGCGCGTCGACCGGGATCAGCCATTCCTCGTAGCGCTCGGTCTCGATCAGCAGGCAGTCCTTCCCGACCCGGCTGAGCATCCCGCGAACGGGATCGGCGTCGTTCACCTCGACGCGTACGACGGTGTTCACCGCCCCGCGCAGCCGGTCGAGCACGGTGATCTTCCCGACCTCGGCGCGGATCCGATCCGCCACCTCGCCGTACAGATCACTGTCCTGGAGCGCGTCGAACTGCGACTCCAGGTCCGCGAACAACGCATCCCACCGCATGACCGTGAACCTACCGGTCCCAGGTGTCGCCGTCACACTCCGCAGCCGAACCCGACGCTGCGTGCGTTAAGGACTTGCAAAGTCGGCCTAGTACCGGTCTATAGTGATCAAGCCAACGCAAACTAACGCAAACTCATAGGTCGGGAGCAAAGCGGGATGAACGCGATGATCCGGGTGCTCAAAGGCGTTCTCGCGGTGCTCGCGCTGGCCGGGCTCGGCTGGCTGCTGCGGTGGATGACCGCCGGCTCGATCAGCGGCCTGCGGACGTACGACCTGGATTCCCTGACCGTCCTCGCGGTCGGGACGATCGCCTGGATCGCCTACATCTGGCTGGCGCTGGCCGTCGTACTCACGGTCCTCGAGCAGGTCCCGGGTGTCGTCGGCGCGCTGGCCGGCGCGATCGCAGGTCGGATCACCACCAAGACCGCCCGCGCCCTGCTCCGCTCGGGCCTCGGCGTCGCCGCCGTCACCCCGCTCACCGTCGGCGTCGCCCACGCTGCTCCCACCGACTCCGCGCACGTCCGCCAGGTGACCCAGACCAACCCGCAGTCGGCCGGCCAGTACACCGGCACCGACTTCCGCGCCACCGAACCCGCCTCAACCATCCACCTCGGCGGCACCTCCCCCGACCAGACCACCCGCAACAACTACCGCGCGACCGAGCCGGCGTCCGGCTTGCAGGTCGGCGGCACCCACCAGAACCCCACCGACGGCTCCAACTTCCGCGCCACCGAACCCGCATCCGGCCTGCAGATCGGCGGCACCACGAACGACGTACGACGCACGAGCGCCGACAACGCCATCCCCCAGCAACCAACGCGCAACGACTTCCGCGCCACCGAACCCGCATCCAAGCTCCAACTCGACAGCTCGGAAGCCACCACCACCCCGACGACCTCCGGCAAGCCCGAGCAGCCCGCCGCCTCCAGCAAGCCCACCACGCCGGCACACCCGACGACCTCGGGCAAGCCAACCACCTCGGGTCAGCACGAAACCTCAGGCAGGACGACGACTCCTGGCCGGCAGGACCGCACCAGCGGATCGACCGAACCGGGTCAGACGTCGGGCTCCGGTTCGGTCGAAGGAAAGTCGACCACGGCAAAGGCGACCGAGGCCGGCAAGCAGGCTGGGGCTGGCCGGGCGGACGGCTCGGGACGTACGTCGTCGGGCAAGCCGGCCGACCCGGAGCAGCAGTCGACCGGACGGCCGCGGATGGGAGTACCGGACCGGCCGACGGACGGCGCTCCGACCCGGTACACCGACCTGCGACCGACCGTCCCGGTGAGCGTCGTCGTACGCGAAGGTGACTCGCTCTGGAGCATCGCCGCCCGCGAACTCGGCCCGACCGCCTCCAACGCGGCCATCGAAGCCCGCTGGCACGACTGGTACGCCGCGAACCGCCACGTGATCGGGAACGACCCCGACCTCATCCTCCCTGGGCAGGTCCTGCGTACCCCGCCCGCCCCTCACGGCGACCACCTCCCGCCTCACCAACAGGAGCAGTGACATGAGCCAGCAGCACAGCCTCACGCCGGACGACCTCCAGCCCCCTGCTCCCCTCACCTCCGTCCCCACCCTCACGGACACCCCCCACTCCCTCACCCCCACGGACGCCCCCGATTCCCCAACCGCCCGCCCCACACCTCCCACGGGCACAACCAGCGCCCGCCCCACACCTCCCACGGGCACAACCAGCATCCCCGGGTCGCCGGCCGGCACCACCCCCACCGCGACCCCCACTAGCTCGACGGACGAGCCAACTGCCCCTGCCGCGCACCACAAATCCACCGCCCACACCGAACC
>DASXXB010000106.1:0-20203 GCA_036503355.1 Kribbella sp.
TGTCTACTATCGGCGGGGTGACGGTAGCTGAGGCGCAGGGGGCGGTCGACGCGGTCTGGAGGATCGAGTCGGCGCGCATCATCGCGGGCGTCGCACGGATCGTGCGGGACGTCGGGCTCGCCGAGGAGCTGGCACAGGACGCCTTGGTGGCAGCGCTCGAGCAGTGGCCGGAGTCCGGCGTACCGAAGAATCCTGGCGCCTGGCTGATGGCGATCGCCAAACGGCGGGCGATCGACCTGATCCGGCGCAAGGAGACGTACCAGCGCAAGCTCGCGGAGCTGGGTCACGAGCTCGAGATCGACGGTGAGAGCGTCGAGGACGACGTGGAGGCGATCCTCGAGGACCACATCGAGGACGACCTGCTCCGGCTGGTGTTCACCGCCTGTCATCCGGTGCTCACCATGGACGCCCGGGTCACGCTGACGCTCAAACTGCTCGGCGGTCTGAAGACCGACGAGATCGCCCGGGCGTTCCTCGCCCCGGAGGCGACCATCGCGCAGCGGATCGTGCGGGCCAAGCGCAACCTGGCGAAGGCGGGCGTCGAATTCGAGGTGCCGGCCGGCCCCGACCTGCTGGACCGGCTGTCGTCGGTGCTCGAGGTCGTCTACCTCATCTACAACGAGGGGTACTCCGCGACCGCCGGCGACGACTGGATGCGCCCGGCACTGTGCAACGAGGCGATGCGGCTCGGCCGGCTGCTCGTGGAACTGATGCCGACCGAGCCCGAAGTACTCGGCCTGCTCGCGCTGATGGAGCTACAGTCGTCCCGGGCCAACGCCCGCATCGGCCAGGATGGCGAGCCGGTGCTGCTACTCGATCAGGACCGCCGCCGCTGGGACCGCCTGCTGATTCGCCGCGGCCTCGAGGGCATCGACCGCGCCTGGGCCCTGGAGAAGCCGCCCGGCCCGTACCTCCTGCAGGCCGCGATCGCCGCCTGTCACGCCCGCGCCGCCGAACCCGACGACACCGACTGGGCCCGGATCGCCGGCCTGTACGCCGTACTCGCCCAGGTCACGCCGTCGCCGGTGATCGAGCTCAACCAGGCGGTCGCGATCTCGACGGCGTTCGGACCGGAGCGCGGACTGGAAGCGGTCGACCTACTCACCGACGACCCGTCGCTGAAGGACTACCACCTGCTGCCGAGCGTCCGCGGCGACCTGCTGTTCAAACTCGGCCGCCTCGACGAGGCCCGCACCGAGTTCGAGAAGGCCGCCGCCCTCACCCGCAACGAACGCGAACGAAAACTCCTCCTCGAACGCGCCGCCGCCTGCTGACCAAGGCAACCATCGCCTGGCTTACTTGTGGCGGCTGAGTTACTTGTGGCGGCTGGGTTACTTGTGGCGGCGGGACAGCCAGGTTGCGGCGGCGAGGATCAGGACGATCGCGCCACCGATGGCCGCGGCGGCCTTCGGGTGCCGCTTGCCGGCGGCCGGCAGGTCCTTCATGGCACCAGGCACCTGCTTCATCGCGCCTGGCATTTCCTTCATCGCCCCGGGCAGCTGCTTCATCGCCCCAGGGGCCTGCTTCATCCGCTGACCCGCGTGCCCCGCCGTCTCCTTCACCGTCTGACCGGCGTGCCCCGCCTTCTCCTTCATCGACTGACCGGCCTGTCCCGCGGTCACTTTCATCGTTTGGCCGGCGTGCCCCGCGGTCTGCTTCATCGTCTGACCGGCGTGGCCGGCGGTCTGCTTCATCGTTTGGCCGGCGTGGCCGGCGGTTTCCTTCATGCGTTGGGGGACGTTGAGGCGGCGGCTCAGTTCCTGCACGGTGTCGGCGAGGTGCTGCCGGGTCTGCTCGAGATCGAGCCGCAGGGTCTCGGTCTCGGACATCGGCTCCCGGTGCGCCGCGTTCTTGCTGCTCATGACCCGTTCTTCCCTTCCGGCTGGTGACCCTTGAGTGCTTCCAGATCCTCATGCATGCCGTTGACGGCACCTTGTGGAACGGGCGGAGTGGCTCGCGTGACGTGCCGCTTGCCGAGCAGGGCCGCGACGGCCGCGATCAGGAACAGCACCGCAGCCACGATCAGCGCCGACAGCCAGCCCGGCAGCGCGGTGGCGAGCCCGAGGACCGCGGCGGCGATCAGCACACCGAGCCCGTAGATCGCGATGGTGCCGGCTCCCCCGAACAGGCCGGCGCCGACCCCGGCCTCCTTGCCCTTCTGTTTCAGTTCGGCCTTGGCCAGCTGCAGTTCGTCACGGACCAGCTGGCTCAGGTCGCTCGTCAGTTGGCTCACGAGCGCGCCGACCGGTGCGTTCTGGCCGTTCTCGCGGTTCTGGCCAGGCTCGTGCCGGACCATTTCCGGACGCAGCGTCATGACCGCCTCCCGTGCTCGGTTGCCGATTCCGGTACCCAGACGCCGCGCCACTACGCGTCCCGCGAGCGCACCAGGAGGTCGAAAAGTGATCTAGGTCACAGCCTGTCGATCCGGCCGGACCGCTCTCGACGCCCTGGTGAAGACTCGGACAAGGAGGATTTCGATGAACACTGTGGTCTCCAAGGACGGTACGACGATCGCGTACGACCGCCGCGGGAACGGGCCCGCGCTCGTCCTCGTCGACGGCGCGCTCTGCTCCCGCGCACAGGGCCCGATGCCGGACCTGGCCGAGGCGCTGGCCGACCGCTTCACCGTCTACAACTACGACCGGCGCGGACGCGGCGACTCCGGCGACACGACCGAGTACGCCGTCGAGCGCGAGATCGAGGACCTGGCCGCCGTGATCGAGGCGGCGGGCGGCTCGGCGTACGTCTACGGCTCGTCCTCGGGCGCCGCGCTGGCGTTGCGGGCCGCGGCCGCGGGCGTGCCGATCGAGAAGCTGGTCGCATTCGAGCCGCCGTACGTCGTCGACGACAGCCGCAAGCCGATCCCGAGGAGCTGGGTCGCGGACCTGCAGGCACTCGGGCCGGACGACGCGATCCGGTACTTCTTCACCAAGGGCATCGGGCTGCCCGGGATCCTGGTCACGATGATGAAACTGATGCCGGCCTGGAAGCAGATGCGCGCGATCGCGCACACCCTGCCGTACGACGCGCAGGTGGTCGGCGCGAACTGCTTCGGCGAGCCGATGGACGCGGCCCAGTGGACGCCGATCGATCAGCCGGTGCTGGTGGTCGACGGCGGGAAGAGCCCGGCGTGGATGAAGTCCTCGACCCACGCCCTCGCGGCCGCGGTGCCGGGCGCTCAGCACACCGAAGTACCGGGTCAGAACCACCTGATCAAAGCCGCGGCGATCGCGCCGGTGATCGCGGGCTTCTGTGCCTGACGAACGCGAAGGGCGCCCGGCCGGAGCCGGGCGCCCTTCGTCGTACTGCGCGGTTCAGGTGGTTCAGGCGCCGGTGATCAGCGCGCCGGCGCCGGAGCGGGCGGCGTCGAAGCGGGCCTGCGCGTCGGCCCAGTTGACGACGTTCCACCAGGCCTTGACGTAGTCCGGCTTCACGTTCTTGTACTGCAGGTAGAACGCGTGCTCCCACATGTCCAGCATCACGATCGGGATCTGCCCGGCCGGCAGGTTGCCCTGCTGGTCGTACAGCTGGTGCACGAGCAGCCGGCCCGCCACCGCGTCCCAGCCCAGGATCGCCCAGCCGGAGCCCTGGATCGTGGTGGCGCTGGCGGTGAAGTGGGCCCGGAAGGCGTCGAACGAGCCGAAGAAGTTGTCGATCGCCGCACCCAGCTCGCCGTCCGGCTTGTCGCCGCCGTCCGGGGACAGGTTCTTCCAGAAGATCGAGTGGTTCACGTGCCCGCCGAGGTTGAACGCGAGCGACTTCTCCAGCCCGACGATCGCACCGAAGTCGTCCTTCTCACGGGCCGCCGCGAGCTTCTCCAGGGTGTCGTTCAGACCCTTCACGTAGGTCGCGTGGTGCTTGTCGTGGTGCAGCTCCATGATCTCGCCGGCGATGCTCGGCGCCAGTGCACCGTAGTCGTAGGGGAGGTCGGGAAGCGTGTACGTGGTCAACTCTGCTCCTTCGTCAGGGCCCCCGGGGGCCGGTATCTCCGATGTCCTGTGTCAGCGGCACCAGCTTGAAACTTCAACCACGGTTGAGGTCAAGTAGCCACGCGGGTGACGCGGCAAACTTTCCCGGTGCCCGCTGCGATCGCGTTCGACACTCCCGCGCACCCACCGGACACCCTCCCAGCTTCACATACTCCCCCCGACGACCCACGCGCGAGTCTCACCTGATCGCGCCTGAGCTGTCGTCGACCTGCTCGACGAGACCGTCAGTTCTTGTACAGGTCCGAGTTCGGGTCGAAATCGGCTTCCTCGACCACCCGGCGTACCTCGACCTCGGCGCCGAGCGCCTCGGCCAGGCGCGCCGCCCACTCGATCGCCTCGTCGCGGTTGCGGACCTCGACGACGATCATCCCGCCGACCAGCTCCTTGGTCTCCGCGAACGGGCCGTCGGTCACGGTGCGCTTGCCGCCGTCCACCTTCACCCGAGCACCGAGCGCGCTGCGGTGCACTCCCTCGGCGAACAACAGGACGCCGGCCTTCGACAGGTCCTCGACGACCTTGCCGACCGCCTCACCAACCTCCGGCGGCGGGAACTTCCCCGCCTCGCTGTCGGCATCGGCCTTGTTGATGATCATGTAGCGCATCGCAACTGCTCCTCGTCGTGTCGGTCCATCACTTACTCCCACGTCGAGCGAGCGGCCCCCGAATCGACACCCGGGGAGCCCTCAGTTCGGTTGGTCGCCGTTGGGGTTGTAGGCGCAGGCGTCGGCCAGGTTCTGGGTGGGGCCGGGAGGTGCGGTGGTGGTGGTTGCCGTCGGCTTGCGGGGGGTGCCCGAGGTCGGCGGTGTGGTGGGCGTGGTCGGGGTTGTGGTCGGGGCCGGGGTGGACTCGAGGGCGTGTTCGACGGTGTCGCGGAGGGCCTGGTAGTCGGGGTGCAGGTACTTGAGCCGGAGCTTGTCGGAGTCGAGCGTGACGTTCGAGACCGTCCCCGCCTTCACCCTCAGCGCCAGCTGCACCAGCGCGGGCAGTAGCTCCTGCGGGATGTCGGTCCGCAGCAGGTGCTGACCTGCACGCGCGATCGCCTTGTACTTCGTGACGAGGGTCTGCGGATCGGCCGCGTCGACGATCGCCTTGATCACGCACCGCTGCCGCACCTGCCGCTGGTCGTCGTCGGCGCCGTACCGCCCGCGGGCGAACCAGAGCGCATGCCGCCCGTCGAGGTGCTGCTTCGGCCCCGGCTCGATCCACTCCTTCGGCGGGATGTGCGAGCTGCTGATGCCGCCCATCGCGACCCGCTCGTTCACGTTCACCGTGATGCCGCCGAGCGCGTCGACGATCTCCGGGAAGCTCTGCAGGTTGACCTGCAGGTAGTAGTCGAGCTTCAGCCCGATCGCCGTACCGACCGACTGCTTCAGGACGTCGGCGCCCTCGTTGTCCGACGGCCCGAGGATCCCGGGATGCGCGTCCGGGACGTTCTGGTACATCGCGGTCAGCATCCACTCGAGCCGCTCCTCGAGGCCCAGCCCTTCCTTGCCGAAGCCGTTCGGGTAGAACTTGTGCAGCGGCGAGTCGTCCGGGAACGGCATGAAGGTCAGGTTCCGCGGCAGCGAGATCAGCGCGGTGTCGCCGGTGCGGGTGTCGATGCTCGCCACGATCACCGTGTCGGTCCGGACACCCTCACGGCTCGGCGCGTCGTCGCCGCCGAGCAGCAGCAGATTCAGCCGCGGCTTGTCCTCCCACGGGTCCTTGACGTTGACAGTGGTCGGCCGCGTCGCGCTCTTGCTCTCGCCCTGCGCCTGGAACACGTCCTGCACCAGCGTCCGCTGCGCCAGCACACTCTGTACGCCGATCGCGGCGGGCGCGGCGATCGCGAAGCACAGCACGCCGACGAACAGCGCACCAGCCACCCGTCCGCCGACCCCACCCGTTGCCGGACGCAACGACCTGTGGGACGCGACGATCACCACGATCCAGACGAACGCGAGCGCACCGATCAGCACCGACGTCAGCAGCAGCCGGCTCGGTACGACGGCCGCTGCGAGCACCTCGTCACGCCGGGTCAGGCCGACGTACACCCCGAGGCCGACCAGCCCGAGGAACAGCGTCAGGACGAACGCACCGATCTTCCGCCGCCCGCCGATGATCAGTCCGAGTCCGGGAAGCAGAGCACCCACCAGGGTGAACCCCAGCAACTTCGGCATCGACCGCGGCCGCCTCACCGTCGCGCGCGCACTCCCCATCGGCTCCCCTGTCACCCCGTGCCCGATTCCAGTGTGCGCCATCGAGCACACCTCTACCTGTTCAGACGTGTTACGGGATCATTCGGTTGTCGAACAATCCGGTCGCGGGGCCGCGGCCGCGGGGATAGGTTGGGCGATCGTGCGAATTCTGGTGCTGGGCGGGAACGGATTTGTCGGGCGCGCGGTCGTGGACGACGCGCTGGCGCAGGGCGCGGAGGTCGCGTCGTTCAGCCGAGGCGTGAGCGGTACGCCGCTGCCGGCCGGCGTCACGCAGCTCGTCGGAGACCGGGAGGCCGGGGACTACTCGGCGCTGCGGACCAGTGAGTGGGACGCGGTCGTCGACCTGAGCGGGTTCCGGACCCGCGACGTCGACCAGGCGATGGACGCGCTCGGCGACCGGCTGGGACGGTACGTGTTCGTGTCGAGCCACGCGGTGTACGTCCGCGATCTGCCCGCCGGCACCGACGAGACCGCACCGCGGCGCGAACCGCTGCGCGATGCCGACGTACTGACGAACGACACCTACGGGCCCTGCAAGGTGGCCTGCGAGGACGACGTCGTCGAGCGGTACGGCGATCGCGCGACGATCGTCCGGCCGGGACGTGTCACGGGGCCCGGCGACTCCTCGGGTACGGCGCTGTACTGGATCCGTCGTGGTGCCCGTGGTGGACGGGTCGCCCTCCCGACCAAACCCGAGGCGCCGCTCCAACTGGTCGACAGCCGCGATGTCGCGCGGTTGATCACACGGCTGATCGCCGACGACCGGTCCGGTGCGTACAACGCGGTCGGTCCCGACTCCACGATCGCCGAGCTGATCCGCACCGCCGCCGACCTGTCCGGCAGCAGCGTCGACATCGTCCCGATCCCGTTCGACGCCGTCCCGTCCCGCTTCCCGCTGATGGATCCCGAGTCGGAGTGGGGCGAACGCCGGCGCAACCCGGCCAAGGCCCGCGCGGCCGGCATGCCCGTCACGCCTCTCCGCGTGACGGTCGGGGACGTCCTTCGCTGGGACAAGGACCGAGGGGAACCGGACCTGAACATCGGGCTGACAGCCGAACAGGAGAACGAGCTACTCGGGTAGGGCGAGCGTGCGGCCGGCGTCCTTCGCGGCGTTGATCGAACGGGTGAGGGTGTCCTTCAACGCGGTGGCCTCGTCGGTGAAGCCTTCTACCACCGCGGTGTCGCCGGCAGGTTCGGTGCGGGCGAGGAGTTCGATGTAGCGGTCGCCGTCCTCGAGCGCTGCCTCGGCGCGGAGCGCGGCGTCGGCGGAGCGGACCCGGTCGGCGTACCGGTCGAGGAGGTCGACCTTGCGCTTGATGGCCTCCGCGGACAGCGCGAGCGCGCGGCGCTGCGGTCCGAGTACGACGTCCAGCTCGGCGGACTTCGTACCGCGGGCGATGTCCTTCTGGCGGGCTCGCAGTACGGTCTGCTCGCGGAGCACCTGCGCGATGTCCCACAGCTGTTCGGGCAGCAGGAGCTCGTTCTTCACGTCGTCGAGCAGCCCGCGCCGGGTGACCGTTGCCTCGAGCACCGTTTTCACCGCGCGCTGTGCCTTCGCCAGCAGCGTCGACGCCTCGCTGTCGAAATCCTCCGGCAGCAGGTACTTCCCGTACTGACGCCGTACCGCCTTGTGCCCGCGATCCTCCCCCATCGTTTTCGCCAGGACCCCGCCGGTCGCGATCACCGCGACCCCGGCCAGAGCCAGCGACGCCCAGGCCGCGACCGCGGTCGGCAACGTCGCCGCCATCACGATCAACGCGAGGATCCACCCGCCGGCACACACCGCGAGCCACACCAGCAACGTGCCGAACGTGTTCCCGGGAGCCACCGACCAGGACGTCTCGCGCTTCGGCCGCGGCGCGTCGGCCGCCACGAACAACTCCGGCCTGCGCTCGTACAACCGCCGTACGCCAACAGGCACACCCGGCGCGAACACAGGCTCCATCGCCACCTCCGGAGAAGTCGTCAGTACTCAGCGTAGCCGGGTTGCGAGGCCGTCGAGGTAGACGTTGAGGCCGAATTCGAACAGCTGGTCCAGGTCGTAGTCGTAGTCGAAGCCGTCCGCGAGCAGTTCGCGGAACGCGGTCAGGTTCCCGGTCGCGATCATCGCCGCCAGCCGGTCGCCCTGCTGCGTCGCCCACTCGTCCGCGGTCACGCCGGTGTCCTGCTCGGCCTGCGCCTCGGACTCCATCACCAGCGCGATCCCGCGCACGTACGCGAACAGGCTGATCACCGTCGACAGCGCCGTCCCCTTCTCCAGTCCGCGAAGCGCCCCGAGCACCGCATCCGTGTGCGGCAGCAAGCGCGGCACCAGTTGCGGCCGGCTCAGACTGATCGCGCTCGCCAGCCACAGATGCTTGCGGTACGCCGCCCAGTGCACCCGCGCCACCAGCGTCACCACGTCCCGCCAGTACTCCGGCAGCTCGCCGAGCGGAAACTCCCCGATCACCGCATCGACCATCTGTACGACGAGAGCGTCCTTGCCGCCGACGTACCGATAGAGCGCCATCGTCGACACCCCGAGCTCGGCCGCGATCCGCCGCATCGACAACGCCGCGAGCCCTTCGGCGTCGGCGATCGCGATCCCCGTCCGTACGACCTCGTCGCGGTTCAGGTCCGGCAGGTCGGCTGCGTCGGTACGGCGGGAACGCGGCGGCGGACCCACCACGGTCCCGACCCCCGGCGACGGGTGCACGAGCCGCTCGGCCTGCAGCGCCTGCAACGCCTTCGTCGCGGTCGCCATCGCCACCCCGAAGTCGCGCACCAGCGCGCGCGTCGACGGCACCCGCTCCCCCGGCAGCAACTCCCCGGTCTCGATCCGCCGCCGCAACTCGGCGGCGATCTCCTGGTACGCCGGCATTCGACCCTCCCGTTGGTAGTGCGCATACATCGTACGCGCACTAGGTGGACGTGCCTGTTGCTGCCGGCAAACACTGGTGCCTGCGCGCCGGGCACGTGTCAAGATGGGCGGCATGCTGCGCGAACTGCATCTCACCGGCAATCCGGACGCCGACAAGCTGCTCAACGACGACCCGTTCGCCTTGCTGGTCGGCATGCTGCTGGACCAGCAGTACCCGATGGAGCACGCCTTCTCCGGTCCGCTGAAGATCGCGAACCGGATGGACGGCTTCGACTTGCACAAGATCGCCGCGACCGACCTGGAGACGTTCGTCGAACTCTCGGTCACCCCGCCGGCCATCCACCGGTACGGCGGCTCGATGGCGCGTCGCGTGCACGCGCTCGCGCAGCACATCATCGAGAAGTACGACGGTGACGTCGCGAACATCTGGCTCTCCGGCCGCCCGAAGCCGGACGGCGCCGAGGTGCTGAGGCGGCTCAAGGCGCTGCCGGGGTTCGGTGAGCAGAAGGCGAAGATCTTCCTGGCCCTGCTCGGCAAGCAGCGCGGCGTGGCGCCGAAGGGCTGGCGCGAGGCGGCCGGCGCCTACGGCGACCGCGGTTCGCGCCGCTCGATCGCCGACGTCACCGACGCCACGTCGCTCGCCGAGGTCCGCTCGTTCAAGAAGGCCGCGAAAGCCGCCGCCAAGGCCTGATCCGCGCGACACCCGGGCCCGATCTGTTGCAGGTCACGCGCGGGATGTCCCTTGTACTCCACGCGATTCCCTGCGAAGTCCGCCGTACCGCCTTATGGTTACTAAGGCGACAGGAGGAGCGCGGATGGACATCCGGGATCTGGATCGCAGGGCGGGTGCGGTGCTCGGGGAAGTCGTGATGCAGGTACGGCCCGAGCACCTGTGGTTTCCGACGCCGTGCCCGGACTGGACGGTCCGCGGCCTGATGCGCCACCTGGTCAGCCAGAACGAGGGCCTGGCCGCTGCCGCCCTGAACGGCTCCGCCTCGGTGCACACCTGGAACAGCGGCCGCCTCGCCGACAACCCGGCCGGCGCCTACCGCCGCTCGAACGTGCGGGTCGCGGACGCGTTCGCCGACGGCGGCGCGCTGGACCGGCTGGTGGAGGTCCGCGAGTTCGGCTCGTTCCCGCGCCGGATCGCGCTGACCTTCCACCAGCTCGACTGCATCGTGCACGCCTGGGACCTGGCGCGCGCAATCGACGTCCCGTACAAGCCGCCGCCGGACATGGTCGAGCTCGCGCTGATCCTGGCCCGCCGGATCCCCGACACCGATGCCAACCGCGGCCCGGGCTACGCGTTCGAACGCAGCGTCAAGGTCTCCGGCACGGCCCCCGACCTCGACCAGCTACTCGGCCTCCTCGGCCGCAACCCGGAGTGGGTCTCCCCGCTGGACTAGCTCGTGTCCGGTGATCCAGCGCCGTAGCGAGGAGGTGCTCGGTGCGGTGCATCGCCGTGCCGAGTGCCCCGCAGTAGGCGGTGGATCACCGGACACGAGCTCGGTACTCCGGGAGGTCGATGGCGTCGGGTTTGGCGGCCGCCATCTTGCTGAGCGCGCCGGACATCAGCCGCGACGTCATCATCCGCAGCACGAAATCGCGGTACGCGATCCCGAAGGCGCTCATCGGCATCGCCATCTTGATCCCGCCGGGCGGCAGCTCCATCCGCTGCTCGACGTACGCCTGCATCCGCTGCTGGTACGCCGGGAACGCGCGAACGTGATCACCGCCCGCAGCAGCCAACTCGCCCGCGAGAACGTACGCGCCGACGAGCGAAAGCGCCGTACCGTGGCCTGCCATCGGCGAACCGCAATACCCGGCGTCACCGGCGAGCGCAACGCGGCCTCGGGACCACTCGGGTACGACGACGCGGCTCGTGCTGTCGAGGTAGAAGTCGCCGGCCGCATCCAGCCCGTCCATGATGCGCGGGGTATGCCAGCCGAGCCCCTCGAAGCGCGAGCGCACCAACTGCTTCTGCGCCGCCACATCGCGCCGGTCGTAGGTGAGCACCGGCGACCGGAAGCTCAGCAGCACCTTCGCATACCGCGCGTCGCGATCCGGCCGCAGCCCGACCCAGCGACCACCGGGCGCCGTGTAGATCTTCATCCAGTGGTCGAGGTCCTCAGGTGTCTCGACCGTGAAGTACGACGTGTAGCCGCCGAGGTGGTGCACGAACTCCTCCTCCGGCCCGAACACGAGCCGCCGCACCCGCGAGTGCACCCCGTCCGCGCCGATCACCAGATCGAACCGCCTCTGAACCCCACTCGAGAACGTGACGTCGACGCCGCTTCGATCCTGCATCAGCTCGGTGACCGAGTCGCCGTACAGGTACTCCACGTCGCAGGTCGCGTCGGCCAGGATCCCGGCGAGGTCGCCCCGGAGGATCTCGATCTCCGCGACCGGCCCGGCGCCGTCGAGCAGCTCCGCGGGCATCGCCGCGGTGCGCCGCCCGTCGGCGTTCACGTACGCGAGCCCGCGCTCGTGCACCTGCCGCTCGGCCACCGCGGGCATCACGCCCATCCGCTCGGCCACCACCCGCGACACCCCGCGCAGGTCCACCGTCTGCCCACCGGGCCGCGGCCCCGGCGCGATCTCGACGATCGTCGGCGCGAACCCGAACCGCCGCAACCAGAACGCCACCGACGGCCCCGCGATCCCGCCACCGGAAATCAGCACTGTCTTCATCGCTCAACCCCTTCAACTAGTGCGCGTACGCCGTACACGGTGCACTAGGTCTGCCGGCCGGCGCCAGCGCGCACTAGTGCACAGGGGTGAAGTGCACTAGCTGGTTGCGGATCACCCCCACTGACCAACCCGCGCCGTGCGCCCGCTGACGACCCACGCCGAGCGTGGCGAGGCCGTCCTGGGCGCGGTTGGTCAGTGACTCAGGTCCGTGTCAGAGGGTGAGTGCGAGGCGGGTCGCCTGCTCGATGGCGCGCTTGGCGTCCAGTTCGGCGGCCACGTCGGCGCCGCCGATCAGGTGGACCGGGCGGCCGGTGGCCCGGAGTGCCTCGGCGAGGTCGCGGACCGGCTCCTGGCCGGCGCAGATCACCACGTTGTCGACCGCCAGCACCCGCGCCTTCTCGCGCTTCGGGCCGAACGTGATGTGCAGCCCCTCGTCGTCGATCCGCTCGTAGTTCACGCCGCGCAGTTGCTCGACCTGCTTGTTCTTCAGCGCGGCCCGATGCACCCACCCGGTCGTCTTCCCGAGGCCCGCGCCGATCTTCCCCGTCTTGCGCTGCAGGAGATACACCTTGCGCGGCGACGGCTCGGGTCGCGGTACGGCGAGCGCGCCGGGCAGTTGCGTCGGGTCGCCGACGCCCCACTCCGCCTTCCACGCTGCGAGATCCGGCGACGTGGTGGTCAGGAACTCGCTGACGTCGACCCCGATCCCGCCCGCCCCGATCACCGCGACCGCATCCCCGACCGGCCGGCCCTCGCGGACCACCTCGACGTACGAGAGCACCTTCGGGTGGTCGATGCCGGGGATCAACGGGACCCGCGGTACGACGCCGGTCGCGAGCACGATCTCGTCGAACCCGGCCAGGTCGTCGACGCCTGCCCGGCTGCCGAGGTGCAGCTTCACGCCGGTGAGGTCGAGCCGCCGCCGGTAGTACCGGATCGTCTCCGCGAACTCCTCCTTGCCCGGGATCCGCTGGGCGATCCCGAACTGCCCGCCGATCTCGGCATCCGCCTCGAACAGCTCGACCTGATGCCCACGCTCGGCCGCTGTCACCGCGGCCGCCAGCCCGGCCGGCCCTGCACCCACCACCGCGACGTTCTTGGTACGCCGGGTCGGCAACAACTGCAGCTCGGTCTCACGGACCGCCCGCGGATTGACCATGCAGCTCGCCTTCTTCTTCGCGAACACATGGTCGAGGCACGCCTGGTTGCAGGCGATGCAGACGTTGATCTCGTCGGCACGGTCCGTCGTTGCCTTGAGCACCCATTCCGGATCGGCCAGGAACGGACGGGCCATGCTGACCAGGTCGGCGTCGCCACGGGCCAGCACCTCCTCGGCGACCTGCGGGAGGTTGATCCGGTTCGAGGTGACGACCGGGATGTTCACGTGCGGTTTGAACGCGGCGGTCACGCCGGTGAACGCGGCCCGCGGCACCGAGGTGACGATGGTCGGCACGCGCGCCTCGTGCCAGCCGATCCCGGTGTTGATGATCGACGCCCCGGCGGCCTCGATCTCCTTGCCCAGCGCAACCACGTCGTCCCAGCTCTGACCGCCCTCGACCAGGTCGGCCATCGACAGGCGGTAGATGATCAGGAAGTCCTCGCCGACCCGCTCGCGGGTCCGCCGGACGATCTCGACCGCGATCCGGCGGCGGTTCTCCGGGCTGCCGCCCCAGCGGTCGGTCCGCTTGTTCGTCCGCTCGGACAGGAACTGGTTGATGAAGTACCCCTCGGAGCCCATGATCTCGACACCGTCGTACCCGGCCTCGCGGGCGAGCGCCGCACAGTCGACGTACGCCTTGATCTGTTGCATCACGCCACGGTCGGACAGCGCGCGTGGTGTGAACGGGTTGATCGGGGCCTTCAGCGCGGAGGCGGAGACGCTGAACGGGTGGTACGAGTACCGGCCGGCGTGCAGGATCTGCAATGCGATCCGGCCGCCCTCGGCATGCACCGCGTCCGTCAGCAGGCGATGTTTGCGGGCCTGACGACGGCTGGTGAGTTCGGATCCGAACGGCGTGAGCCAGCCTCGCCGGTTGGGCGCGTAGCCGCCGGTCACCATCAGGCCGACGCCGCCGCGGGCCCGCTCGGCGAAGTACGCCGCCAGCTTGGGCAGGTCGCTCAGCCGATCCTCGAGGCCGGTGTGCATCGACCCCATGATCACGCGGTTCGGCAGCACCACGTGGCCGAGGTCGAGCGGCTCCAGCACGTGCGGGTACGCGGTCATGACCTGTCCTTCCGGAGGGCGTCGATCACCTCGTCGCACCAGGCGACGAACGATTCCTCGGCGCGGATGCCGCCGCGCAGCACGAGGTACTGGTGCAGGTCGCGGCCGTGCAGGCCGGCCGGTTTCGGGAAGTCGCGCTTCTGGATGCCGCGGTACACCTCATGCCGCATCGCATGCTCGGCCCTGTGCCGCTCGACCTCTTCGAGTACGACGCCGACGTCGCCGATCGAGGCGCCGCGGAGCTTCACGCCCAGCCCGTCCCGCAGTACGGCGGGATCCTCCGGCGCGGCCAGCCAGCGGGTCAGCTCGGCACGCCCGGCGGCCGCGATCCGGTACACCTTCTTGTCCGGCCGGCCGTCCTGCGCGATCTCGGTGTGCCGCACCCAGCCGGCCTCGTCCATCCGCCGCAGCACGCGGTAGATCTGCTGGTGCGTGGCCGGCCAGAAGTACCCGATCGACCGGTCGAACCGCCGGGCCAGCTCGTACCCGGAACCGGCCCGCTCGGTCAGCGAGACCAGAATCGCGTGCTCCAACGCCATGAGCCGAGGCTATCTATGCAACTGGTTGCACTGCACCTGATTGCATCCCAAGTCACATCCCCACCTTGAGCGATTTGAGAGAATGGTTGCAGACGCCATCTATTGATCGGAGCAATATGAACCACCCGACCAAGACGACGCTGCCCGGGATCGGACTGCGGTACGACCTGATTACCGACGGCGGTCAACACGTCTCGGTCGTGGTGCACAACGACGGCCGGCGGTTCCTGGGTTTCCACAAACCCGAGGACGACGACGAGTGCCAGGCGTCCGTGCCCTTAGGCGTGGGCGAGGCGGCCGCGCTCGCCCAGCTGCTGCTCCCGGAGCGGATCGACCCGGTCCGCGGCGAGATCGAGATCGATCTTGTCACCGAGCACATCCCGGTGACGGCCAAGTCGCCGTACGCCGGCCGCACCCTCGGCGACACCCAGGCCCGCAGCCGGACCGGCGCGTCGATCGTCGCGGTACTGCGGCGTACCGGAGCGACGCCGTCGCCGACCCCGGACTTCCGGTTCGCGATCGGCGACACGCTGGTCGTGGTCGGCACCCGTGAGGGCGTGGACGCCGTGGCCGATCTGATCGCGGGGGGCTGAGCATGCACGAAAACATCACGGCCCTGTTGATCGAGCTGGGCGCGGTGATCCTTGCCCTCGGCATCCTCGGCCGGATCGCCGGCCGCCTCGGCTTCTCGCCGATCCCCCTGTACCTACTGGCCGGCCTGGCCTTCGGGCACGGCGGTCTCCTGCCGCTGGCGGCGAGCGAGGAGTTCGTTGCCACCGGCGCCGAGATCGGCGTCATCCTGCTGCTGTTGCTGCTCGGGCTCGAGTACACGGCCTCGGATCTCGTAGGCACCCTGAAGACGCAGTACGTCTCGGGCGCGGTCGACTTCCTGCTGAATGCACTGCCCGGTGCGGCGGTTGCGCTGCTGCTCGGTTGGGGTCCGGTGGCGGCGGTGGCGCTGGCCGGTGTCACCTGGATCTCGTCGTCCGGTGTGATCGCGAAGGTGGTCGGCGACCTCGGTCGGCTCGGCAATCGCGAAACGCCTGTGGTGCTGGGGATCCTGGTGCTCGAGGACCTGTCCATGGCGGTCTACCTGCCGATCCTGACCGCACTGCTCGCGGGCGTAGGGCTGGCCGGCGGGAGCATGACGCTGCTGATCTCACTCGGCACTGTCAGCGTCGTCCTGTTCGTCGCGCTACGGTACGGGCGCGTGATCAGCCGCGCGGTGTCCTCGGACAATCCCGAGATGCTGCTGCTCGTCGTACTCGGTTTGACGCTGCTCGTCGCGGGCCTTGCGCAGCAGCTGCAGGTGTCGGCGGCGGTCGGTGCGTTCCTGGTCGGGATCGCGTTGTCCGGTGAGGTCGCGCACGGTGCACGCAACCTGCTGAGCCCGCTGCGCGACCTGTTCGCCGCGGTGTTCTTCGTGTTCTTCGGGTTGAGCACGGATCCGCGCAAGATCCCGCCAGTCCTGGCGATCGCGTTCGGGCTCGCCGTACTGACGACGCTCACGAAGGTCGCGACCGGGTGGTTCGCGGCCCGGCGCGCGGGGATCTCGACGGCCGGACGCTGGCGCGCGGGTGGCACGTTGGTGGCTCGCGGCGAGTTCTCGATCGTCATCGCCGGGCTGGCCGTCGGCGTCGAGCCGAAGCTCGGCCCGCTGGCGACGGCGTACGTCCTGATCCTGGTCATCCTCGGCCCGGTCGCCGCGCGCTACACCGAGCCGATCGCGCGCCGCCTGACCCGCAGGCCGACCGCCCCCGCCGAGGTCCCCGCTCCCGATCGCGTGGACGACGCGGCAAGCACTCATACGTGACCGGACGCCCAGACAGCGGCGCCGCGTTCGTGGTCGAGCAGCGCCCGCTTGCGTTCGATCCCACCGCCGTACCCGGTGAGGCCGCCGGTCGAGCCGAGCAGGCGGTGGCACGGGACGATGATGCTGATCGGGTTCTTCCCGTTCGCGAGGCCGACCGCGCGCGCCGACTGCGGCTTCAGCCCGAGCGCGACGGCGAGACCGCCGTACGTCGTGGTCTCGCCGTACGGGATGTCCTGCAACGCAGTCCAGATCCGGCGCTGGAACGGCGTACCGACGAGGTGGAGCGGTACGTCGAACGTCGTGCGGCCGTGGTGGAAGTACTCGTCCAGCTGCTCGGCGACCGCAGGCAGGACCGTGTCGTCGCGATCGCCGAAGGTGGTTTCGTCGAGGCGATACCGCTGCCGGTCCAGGTACAGGCCGGTCAGCTCGCCCGCATCGGTCCCCACCAGAGTGAGCGGACCGAGCGGGCTGTCGACAACGGCGTACGTCACCGGGTGGACTCCCACTGCGCGCGGTCGATCCGGTAGAACACGTGCCGCTTGAGCCGATGACCGTCCGCGATCCGCGGGTGGTCGAAGTCGCCGGCCTCGTCGTGCCGCATACCGATCCGCTGCATCACGCGCTGCGACGGCACGTTGGTGGTCGCGGTGAACGAGACGATCTCGCCCAGTCCGGCCGGGCCGAACCCGTGCGCCAGCGCGGCGCGCGCCGCCTCGCTCGCATAACCGTTGCCCCAGGCCCCCTTCGCCAGCCGCCAGCCGATCTCGACCGCGGGCATGAAGTGTGCCTCGAAGCTCGGCACCGACAGTCCGGTGAACCCGATGAACTCACCGGTCTCCTTGACCTCGAGCGCCCACAGGCCCCAACCGCGCTCGTCGATCAGCGGGCGGTTCCGGTCGATCAGCCCGTCGCTCTGCTCGCGGGTCTGCAGCGCCGGGAAGTGCTCCATCACCGCGGGATCCGCGTTCAGCGTCGCGAACGGCTCGCGGTCGGAGTCCCGCCAGTTGCGCAGCAGCAGGCGATCGGTGGTCAGCTCGGTCATCGTCACTCCGTGGGGATCTTGTTGATCGCATGGTCACCGGTGGCCCACAGGTACTGCACGGCGTACGCACGCCAAGGCCGCCACGCGCGCGCGTGGGCGGTCAGTGGTTTGGGGGCCTCGGGCAAGCCTAGGTCACGCGCGGCGTAGCGGATACCGAGATCGCTGGCCACAAAGGCATCCGGGTCGCCGAGCGCCCGCATCGCGATCGACTCGACCGTCCACGGCCCGATCCCGGGCAGCGCGGTCAACTGCTCGCGCGCGCGGTCCCAGTCCGCGCCGGCGCCCAGATCGATCGCACCGTCGGCGAGGGTCGAGACCAGTGTCGTGAGCGTCGTACGGCGGGACTTCGGGAACGCCAGTGTCTCCGGGTCGAGCTCCGCGAGCGCCTGCATCGTCGGGAACAGGTGCGTGAGCCCGCCGGCCGGGTCCTCGATCGGCTCGCCGTGCTGTACGACGAGGCGGTGCGCGTGCGTGCGGGCGGCGGCCGTCGACACCTGCTGCCCGAGGACCGCGCGAACGGCGAACTCCTCGCCGTCGACCGTGTGCGGGACGCGGCGGCCGGGCGCTTTCGCGATCAGCGGCGCGAGCACGGGGTCGGTGCCGAGCAGATCGTCGACGGCGACCGGGTCCGCGTCGAGGTCGAGCATCCGGCGGCAGCGGCTGATCGCGATCGCGAGATCCCGCTGGTCGGTGAGCGACAGCTGGCAGGCGATGTGGTCCGGCATCGGCCGGAGGGCGACGACACCGTGGCCGTGCGGGAGCCTGAGCGTGCGGCGGTAGTGGCCGTCGCGCCACTCCTCCACGCCCGGTACGCCGGTCGCGATCAGGTGACCGAACAGGTTGTCAGGCGTCAGCGGCGCGCGGAACGGGAGGCGGAGCGAGATCGTGCCGGGGGTGGCGGACGACGTACCCTTGCGGGCCCGGCGGCGGAGCTCGGTCGGGGCGAGCGCGAACACCTCCTGCACGGTCTCGTTGAAGGTACGCACGCTGGCGAAGCCGGCGGCGAACGCGACGTCCGCCATCTGCAGCTCGCTCGTCTCGATCAGCAGCCGCGCCGTCTGCGCACGTTGCGCCCGAGCGAGGGCGAGCGGACCTGCGCCGAGCTCGGCCTGCAACTGGCGCTGGACCTGCCGCACGCTGTACCCGAGCCGGGCGGCCAGCCCTGGTACGCCGTCGCGGTCGACGACGCCGTCCGCGATCAGCCGCATCGCCCGAGCGACCAGGTCGGCGCGGTCGTTCCACTCCGGCGACCCCGGGCTCGCATCCGGCCGGCACCGCTTGCAGGCACGGAACCCGGCCTGCTGCGCCGCGGCCGCGCTCGGGTAGAACCGCATGTTCTCGACCTTCGGCGGCACCACCGGACAGCTCGGCCGGCAGTAGATCCTGGTCGTCAGCACCGCCGTGAAGAACCAGCCGTCGAACCGCGCGTCCTTCGACTGCACCGCCCGGACGCATCGCTGTCTGCACTCGTACACGACCACCAGCATCCCTGCCCCCACCGACAATCACTAGCGGATTTACGACATCGAAGTACGCCGTCCGATCGCGGTTTCGCGACGGGAGGATCCGGTGGCGGATTCTCGCCAGCTTCGTGGTCGTCGTACCGGTGAACTTGAAACATGAACGAACTGCTAGGCAAGAAGGCACTGGTGACCGGCGGCAGCCGCGGGATCGGGGCGGCGACCGCTGTCGCCCTGGCGGAGCGCGGCGCGGACGTCGCGATCACGTACAACGCGTCCACCGACGCGGCGCAGACCGTCGTGAAGGACATCGAGGCGTCGGGGCGGCGTGGGTACGCGTTCGCGGTCGACGCAGGTGATGCGGTGGCGGCCGCGGACGGCGTACGGCGGGCCGCGGAAACCCTTGGTGGCCTGGACATCCTGGTCAACAACGCGGGCGTCGGCGCGATCGCCCCGATCGGCGACCTGTCGCTCGCGGACGTCGACCGGGTTCTCGCCGTCAACATCCGCGGCGTGTACGCGACCACACAGGCCGCCGTACCGCTGCTGTCCGACGGCGCCCGGGTGATCCACCTCGGCAGTTGCGCTGCCGGTCGGGTGACGTCGCCCGGTATGACGTTGTACGCGATGAGCAAGGCCGCGCTGGTCGGTTTCAGCAAGGCGCTCGCCCGCGAACTCGGCGGCCGCAACATCACCTCCAACGTCGTCCAGCCCGGTCCGACCGACACCGACATGAACCCGTCCGACGGCCCGTACGCCGAACCCCAACTCGCGGACCTCGCCCTGCGCCGCTTCGGCACCCCCGCCGAGGTAGCCGCCGCGATCACGTACCTCGCCGGCCCGCACGCCGCCTACCTCACCGGCACCGAACTCACCATCGACGGCGGCCACACCGCCTGACACCCGGATCCCCAGGCCATCACAATCGAGCGACCAACCGGTCGCCCCGCGGGCCCGCAGGCGAACGTCGCCGTTGTGATGGCCTGGGGATCCGCCATCGGCTTGTCGGTGGGCCCGGTTAGCGTGCGGGGCATGAAGTTCTCGGTGACGGTCGGGGCCGTAGGGGTCGGGCGGGATCCGCGCGGGCTGGCGGAGCTGGCGCGGGTGGTGGAGGACTGCGGCTGGGACGGGCTGTTCCTGGAGGACTATCTCGTCTACCAGGGGGATGCGAGCCGGCCGACGTACGATCCGTGGATCTGCCTGGCGGCGATGGCCGTGGCGACCGAGCGGATCCGCATCGGGACCACCGTGACGCCGCTCCCCCGGCGGCGTCCGTGGAAGGTGGCGGCGGAGGTGGTCGCGCTGGATCACCTGTCCGGCGGACGGATGATCCTCGGCGTCGGGATCGGCGATCCCGGCGACCCCTTCCTGGAACAGCAGAGCCCGC
>DASXXB010000107.1:0-4912 GCA_036503355.1 Kribbella sp.
TGGAGGCCGACGAGGGTGGCGAACGTCTGCTCGGCGGGGCCGCCGGCCGCGCGGCGGCGGCGTACGGTCTCGGCGAGCTGGATCGCGGCCGGCATCCGGTCCTTGGTGGCTTCGCGGACGACGTCGTCGACCCAGCCTTCGACCAGCGCGAGGGTGGTCTCGAGCCGGACCAGGGCGGCCTTCTGCTGCTCCGAGTCCTCGGGCTCGAACAGTCCGCCGGCCAGCGCTTCCTGCATGGCCTCCGGGTTCTGCGGGTCGATGTCGGCCATCGCGCGCTCGATCTTGCCGGTGTCGACCTCGATCCCGGCCGCGTAGTCGGCGACCGCGGCGAGCAGGTGCTGCCGCAGCCACGGGACACCGGCGTACAGCCGCTGGTGCGCGACCTCGCGCAGCGCCAGATACAGCCGGACGTCCTCGTCGGTCAGCCCGAGCCCTTCGGCGAACTTGGCCACGTTGTCCGGCAGCAGGATCGCCTGGCCGGTCGGGCCGAGCGGCAGGCCGATGTCGGACGAGCTGACGACCTCGCCGGCGAGCTCGCCGAGACCCTGGCCGACCTGCGCGCCGAACACAGATCCGCCCAGCTGCCGCAGCATCCCCGCCATCGGCCCCGCGAACTGCTGCGCCTCGGCGGGCAGGGCGTTGCCCATCGCGCCGGCGACGTGCTCGGCCACCGGGTCGACGATCGTCTGCCAGACCGGGAGCGTGTTCTCGACCCACTCGGCGCGGCTCCACGCCTGCGACGTCGCGGAGACCTCGGGGAGCGTGGTCGCGTCGTCCAACCAGTGCTCGGCGAGACGGACCGCATCGGCGACCCGGTCGCTGTCGGTTGCTGTCATCGACCGGTCCCCGGCGGCGGAGACGGTCTTGCGGGCAATGTCCTTGGCCAGGTCCCAGTTCACCGGCTTGCCGTCGGTCGACCCGCTCAGCAGCTGCTGGACCTGGGCGAAGATCGCGTTCAGGTCCGGGGCGCCGCCCGCGCCGGCCGCACCGGAGAACTGCGAGAACATGGCCTCGAACGGCGTTCCCTTGAACGGGTTGTCCGGGTTGTCCGGTTCGTCGCTCATCGATGGGCCTTCCTGTGCGGGTGGGGCGTACTACTCCAAACGTACTGGTTCGCTCCACCAGTTCCGCCCCGGGTGAACGCAGTACTTCTCCTGTTCGCCGCAGGCAGAGCCGGGAGACGGCCCGGTAACTAGGTGAGCAGGGCAACAGTTCCTCCGGGTGTACGCCGGACCACGCACCGCAGCGCCCGGGGACGCCGAAGTGGGAGCGGATGTCGGGGAACTGCGGGCCCGGAGGGAGAATTGCGTGGCGGGGGATGGAATGGTGGGGTGTGCAGGTCGGTGACCCGGCGGGAATGAGGAACGGATGAGCGACGCGATCAGGCTGCTGGACATACGCGACGGCGCGCTGTCCAGTGACGAGGTGCTGGCCGCCGTCGCCGATCCGACGGCGGGCGGAACTGCGCTTTTCATCGGCACTGTGCGCAACCACGACCAGGACAAGCCGGTCGACAGGCTGAGCTACGAGGCGCATCCGGACGCGCTCGAGCACCTGCGGAAGGTCGCGCAGCGTGTCTCCGACGACCCCGCGGTGACCGCGCTGGCGGCTGTGCACCGGACCGGGGACCTGGTGATCGGCGACGCCGCGGTGATCGTCGCGGTGGCCGCGTCGCACCGGGACGTCGCGTTCGCCGCCTGCCGGCAGCTGATCGACGACCTCAAGGCCGAGGTCCCGATTTGGAAACACCAGCACTTCACCGACGGTGGCAGCGAGTGGGTAGGAGCGCACTGACACGTACTCTGGGCGCATGAAGGTGGCCGGATGAAGGTTTTGGCGTGGCTGGTGTTCCCGCTGGTCGCCACGCTGCTCGCGATGTGCTGGGCAGGCTGGCGCGGGTGGCGAAGCCGCGAGCCACGCCGGTCCGGGGGTCCTTTCGCCTCGGTGGACGAGTTCCGCCGCTTCAACGCCGCGCTGGCGGCTCCCGGTCCGCGGGCCACTCCGGAACGTCGCCGGGGCCTGGGTCGTCGTAATCATCAGCCGGTCTCCGAGGACGGTGGCTCCGGCTCCACCAAGATCGCAGGGCAGGGTTCGTGACACGTCGTACCGCCACACTGGTCACCTCGATCGT
Source organism: Kribbella sp. (assembly GCA_036503355.1). Classification (GTDB taxonomy): domain Bacteria; phylum Actinomycetota; class Actinomycetes; order Propionibacteriales; family Kribbellaceae; genus Kribbella. The sequence continues at coordinate 2,132 of DASXXB010000107.1, forward strand.
CGTGCTCGTCGTCTCGCTGGGACTGGTGACCGCGTTCCCGGTGCCGTTCGTCTCGTTCAGCCCCGGGCCGGTGAAGGACACCCTCGGCATGGCGAAGAACAAGCCCGTCATCGAGATCAGCGGCCACGAGACCTTCCCGACGTCCGGCCAGCTCGACCTCACCACGGTGTCGGTCACGTCGCCGGACCGCCAGCTGACTCTGCCGCAGGCGATGCGGAACTGGCTCGACCCGCACCACGACCTGTTCCCCCGCGACATCATCTATCCGCCGAGTCAGAGCGCCGACGAGGTGGAGCAGCAGAACACCGCGGAGATGACCGGCTCGCAGGACAGCGCGGTCGCGGCCGCGCTGCAGGCGGCGAAGGTCCCGTTCCACACCAAGGTGTCGACGGTCGCCGACAAGTCGCCGGCCGAGGGGAAGCTGAAGCCGGGTGACCTCATCCTGGCGGTCGACGGTCACGCCGTGACGCAGGTCCCGCAGGTGGGTGAACTCGTTCGCAAGCACAAGGTCGGCGAGAGTGTCCTGTTCCTGATCCGCCGTGGCACCGCCGAGCAGACGATCGAGCTGAAGACCGCCCCGACTCCCGGCGAAGAGACCCGTCCGATGGTCGGGATCACGATCGGCGTCGACTCGAAGGTGAAGGTGACGGTCAACCTCGGCCAGGACATCGGCGGCCCGAGCGCGGGCACCGCGTTCGCGCTGGCCATCTACGACAAGCTGACGCCGGGAGCCCTGCTGGACGGCAAGCACGTCGCGGGCACCGGGACGATCGACGCGCTCGGCCAGGTCGGCGCGATCGGTGGCATCCAGCAGAAGATCGCCGGCGCCAGGAACGACGGCGCCACGGTGTTCCTGGTGCCGGCGCCGAACTGCGAGGCCGCACTGCACGCCGACGTCAAGGGCATCCGGCTGGTGAAGATCAGTACGCTGACCGACGCGATCAGCGCTCTGCAGGCGGTCGCCGGCGGCAAGGGAGACGTCCCGTCGTGCAGCCAATGAGCCACCTGAACGAACCGGCGACCCGAAGGGAAGATCTGCCGGCATGGAATCCGTAGGCACGCTGCCATCCGACGCGCTCAGCCGCGCGGTGATCGAGATCGAGAAGCACGTGAGCAGCGCGGGCTGGGACCAGCCCGCACAGTTGTTCGCGCTGGTCCCGACCGCGGAACTGCTCCGCGCCGAACCGCAACTGGCTGCCGAGCTGGGCGCCGAGGACGCGTCCCAGCCGCTGACCCCGGTCGCCCAGGGCGAGCTTCCCGGCGGGGTCGACGACGACAATCTGGCCGACGCACTCGGCCGGATCGAGTGGCCCGACGGTGTCGCCGGCTGTGCGCTCGCGATCGAGCGGATCGTGCTGCCGGCGGCGGCGGAGTCCGGGTTGTCCAGCGTCGAGTCGGACGCCGAGCTGGCCCGTCTGGCCGGAAGCGATCCGCGCCGGCACGAGGTCCGGATGGTTGCCGCGGTGCTCCGCGAGGGCGACCGTTTCGGCGCTGTCCGGCTGCGCGCGCACGACGAGGACGGTGCGGTGCTCACCGGCGTCGACTTGGTCCCCACGCTGTGCGAAGTACTGTCATTGACATTCGAACCTTCGGCCGGCAGCCGGTCGGGCGAAGGTCCTGGGGTCGGCGGCATGAGCGACGACGAGGAGAAGCGATCATGAGCGACGGCGTCTATGACATGCCGGAGGAGCCGCCCGCCAGGCGGGTGCGGCGAACAGGTGGCCGTCCTCGCGCCCTGCTGCCGACGATCGCCACGCTGATCGTCCTGCTGATTCTCTTCAGCGTCTTCACCGACGTCTGGACCCAGCGGCTGTGGTATCGATCGGTCGACCTCGGCTCGGTGTTCAGCACCGTGCTCGGCACCCGGGTGCTGTTGTTCGTAGCGGTCGGTGTGCTGATGGCGGCCGCGGTCGTCGCGAACATCATCGTCGCGTTCCGCACCCGGCCCCGGGTCGCGCTCGCCCCGTCGCCCAGCCCTGGATTCGAGCGCTACGGCGACCTGCTCCAGCAGCACGGGAGAATCGCGGTCGGTGTGGTCGCAACCCTGATGCTGATCTTCGGTGGCTCGGCCGCCTCGGGGGAGTGGAAGGTCTTCCTGGCCTGGAAGAACCGCACTCCGTTCGGCGTCACGGACAAGCACTTCAACAAGGACATCGCGTTCTTCGTCTTCGACTACCCGTGGCTGCGCGTGCTGCTCGGCTTCGGCTACTCGATCGTCCTCCTCTCGCTGGTCGCCGCGATCATCACCCACTATCTGTACGGCGGCTTCCGCCCGTCCGCGAAGGGGCAGAAGGCTTCCGGCGCTGCGCAGGTGCAGTTCTCTGTGCTGCTTGGTCTGCTCGTGCTGCTCAAGGCCTTCAGCTACTGGCTGGACCGCTACGGCCTCACTACCTCGGACGGCAAACTCTTCACCGGTATCTCCTATACCGGTGACAACGCGATCCTGCCGAGCAAGGAGATCCTGGCGGTCATCGCGGTCCTCTGCGCGATCCTGTTCTTCGCGAACGTCGTCCGCCGCACCTGGCTGCTGCCTGGTGTCGGCACTGTTGTGCTGATCCTGTCGGCGATCCTTCTCGGTGCGCTCTGGCCGGCCGCTCTCCAGCAGTTGCGGGTCCGTCCGAGCGAGCCGGTCAAGGAAGGCCCGTACATCGACAAGAACATCGCGGCCACACGCCAGGCGTACGGACTCGAGAACACCGACATCACCGAATACCCGGCGGCAACGACGGCCAAGCCGAGCGAGCTGACGGCGGACGCCGAGGTGCTCCCGGGGATCCGGCT
>DASXXB010000108.1:0-17083 GCA_036503355.1 Kribbella sp.
GCGTTGTTCACCTACGCGTGGGCCGGCTTCAGCCAGGCCCGCGACCTCGACCACCCGTCCGTCGTCGGCAACACCGTGTTCGCGGCCTTCGCGATCGCCATCGCCGCGTTCGCCTGGCGGAGGCACGCGTCGATGGCGTGACGCACGTCCGTCTCGGATTCGAGATGGATCCGTGAGCGTGCCAGTTACCCCGAACCGCCTGCTGGTTCCACACTGTGCAGATGGAACCGGTCGAGCTCACGGGCGGCGGGTTGGCGCCGCTGGAGGCCGTGGCGTTGGGACAGCGGCGTACTGCGGTGCGCCTGAGTGACGACGCGCGGAAGCGGATGCAGGAATCGGCGCAGGTGGTGGCCGAGGTGGCGGCGCGGCGACCGGTGTACGGGCGGACCACCGGCGTCGGGGCCAACCGGGACGTACTCACGTCCGACCCGGAGCACGGCGCGCGGCTGCTCGCGTCGCACTCCACCACCGGTACGACGTCGTACCCGAAGGACGTCGTACGGCTCGGGCTGCTGATCCGCGTCAACCAGCTCGCCGCCGGCGGATCCGGACTCGACCCGGCCGTGGCCGACGCGATCGTCGGTCTGCTCAACGACGACGACCTCCCGGACCTGCACCGCGGCGGCGCGATCGGGACCGGCGACCTCGGCCCGCTCGCCGAACTCGGACTCGCGCTCGGCGACGTCGTCGACGGCACCAGCGCGCTCCCCCTGCTGTCCAGCAACGCGTTCACGCTCGCCGAGTGCTGCCTGGCGTACGTCGAGGCGTCGACGCTGATCAACGTCGTACCGCTGGTCGGCGCCCTCAGCCATGTGGCGCTGCGCGGCAACGCCGAGGTGTACGACGTGCGCGTCCACGAGGCCCGTCCGCAGCCCGGTCAGGTGCGGGTCGCCCGCCGGATGCGCGAGCTCCTCGACGGTCTGCCGCTGCATCCGGCTCGCGTCCAGGACCCGTTCGGGCTAAGGGCCTTCGCACAGGTCCTCGGTCCGGCCGTCGACCATTCCGATGCCCTGGGCAACAGCGTTCGAATCGACATCAACGCGGCCGCGGAGAACCCGCTGGTGGCCGGCGACACCGTGCTGCACAACGGCAACTGGCACGCGATGCCGATCGCGCTCGCGCTGGACTCGCTCCGCCTCAGCCTGCACAGCGTCGCGACCCTGTCCACCACCCGCGTCGCCAACCTCGTCGACCCGGACTACACCGGCCTCAGCCGGTTCCTCGCCAGCGGCGCCGAGACGAGCTCGGGCGTGATGATGATCGAGTACGTCGCCCACGACGCGCTCGCCGCGGTGCGGTCGTCCGCCCAGCCCGCCACCCTCGGTACGGCGACCTTGTCCCGCGGGGCCGAACTGCACGCCAGCTTCGCGCCACAGGCGGCCGCGCTGACCAAGCAACTCCTGGACGCGCTCCGCGAAGTGCTCGCCAGCGAACTCGTCACCGCCGTCCGCGCGATCCGTCTGGCCGGCATCACGCCCGTCGACCTCGCACCGGCAGCGGTCGCGCCGTGGCTGGTGGATGCACTCGCGGCCCTGCCGGGCGACCTGGCCGACCGCTCCCTCCGCGAAGACCTGGAGATCGCCCGCGGTCTGCTCACCCAATGGGGCGACCGCCAGGTCGAACACCCCGCCGAATCCGGCTGACGAAAGATCAGAGGCGGTTGTAGGCCTTCAGGGTGCGGAGGGCGCCGATCGTGACGATGCCGCGGTACTCGAGGGTGGCGGCAGGGCCCGGCGGTTCCCAGGTGATCGCCCAGCCGCCGTCCTCCTGCTGGTCGGCGATCAAGCGGTCGAGGTGCGCGTCGAGTTGTTCGTCGGTGAACAAGGGGCGCCAGATGCTGTCCGGGGTCGGCACGAACTGCAACGGCGTCACGCCGTACGACGGATCGGCCGCGTCGCCGCGGTAATTCGCGAGCTTGGGGAGCCAGTCGCGGACGCGGTCGAAGTCGACGTCGCCGCTGTGTTCAAGGAACTCGAGCGCCTCATGCAGGCCGTGCGCGTCCTCCGGGAACCCCTTGTCGAGTTGGGCGGCGCACCAGGCGCCGGCCTTGTCGCGCCAGGGGTGTTCGACGCCGAGCTTGTACAGCCGTCCGACGAGGCCGGCGGTCGGGTTCACGTCCGGTTGGTACGTCCACTCCGTGATGTGCACCGCGCGCGGATAGCCCTCCACGGCCGGTCCGCACAGCGGTACGGCGCCGTCCGGCGTCGCGACCGAGTCGAGCCAGTCGGCCGCCCGCCGGACCATCTCGTCGTCGCGGGCACCGGCCGCGAGCAACGTGTCGAAAGCGACCTCGACGTCCAGCCCCAGGCTGTCCGGGCAGCGCTTGTCCGGCTCCAGTCCCTGCCCGAACCCGCCGTCGGGGTTCTGGTATCCGCGCAGCGCGTCGACCACTCCCCGCGGATCAGCCCCTTCGAAGATCGTGGCGAAGAGCCGCCGCTCCAGCACCCGGGCGTCCCGCCGTACAAAGTCCCGTCCAGCCGTGAAGATATCCATGCCCCGACCCTCTCGCACCGAGCCCGCCCTGTCTTGAACGAATCGGACATGCGGATCCCCAGGCCATCACGGTTCGAAGCGGTAGCCCATGCCGGGTTCGGTGAGGAGGTGCTTCGGGCGGGCGGCGTCGGGTTCGAGTTTGCGGCGCAGCTGGCCCATGTAGAAACGGAGGTTGCCGCTCGCGGTCTCGTAGCCGGGGCCCCAGACCTCAGTCAGCAGCTGGCGCTGGGACATCAGCTTCCCGGGATTGCGAACCAGGACCTCCAGCAGATGCCACTCGGTCGGTGTCAGGCGGACGTCCTCACCGTTGGGCAGCGTGACCCGCTTGGCGGCCAGGTCGACGGTCGCCCCGCCGACGGTCACGGTCGGCTCGTCCTGGGCGAGGTTGCTGCGTCGCAGTACGGCGCGCATCCGGGCCAGCAGCTCGTCGATACCGAACGGTTTCGTCACGTAGTCGTCCGCGCCCACGTCCAGCGCCTCGACCTTGTCGGTCTGGTCGGTCCGCCCGGACAGCACCAGGATCGGCGCGTCGGTCCAGCCCCGCAGGCCGCGGATCACCTCCACGCCGTCGAAGTCCGGCAGCCCGAGGTCGAGGATCACCAGGTCCGGCGGATACTGACCGGCGACCTTCAACGCCGCCGTACCGGTGCCGGCCAGGTGTACCTCGTACCCGCGCGCCTTCAGGTTGATCTGCAACGCCCGTACGATCTGCGGCTCGTCGTCGACCACCAGGACTCTCGTCACTGTGTCTCCCCTGATGTCTCCCCTGACCTTTCGCGGGCACCCGGGACCGGGGTGTCCGCAGCGCGCGATGCCGGAATCGAGACCACCATGGTCAGTCCGCCACCCGGCGTGTCCTCGGGCTGCACGGTGCTGTGCATCGCCTCGGCAAGACCGCGGGCGAGCGCCAGCCCGAGCCCGACACCGACGGTGTTGTCGGTGTCGCCGAGTCGCTGGAACGGCGCGAACACCCGGTCCCGGTCCTCTCGCGGGATCCCGGGACCGCGGTCGATGACGCGGACCTCGACGGTGTCGCCGAGCGCGCTGCCGGTGATCAGCGGCTGCCGTCCGGGCGGCGAGTACCGGATCGCGTTCGCCAGCAGGTTCGCGACGACCCGCTCCAGCAGGGCCGGATCCGCCTCGACCAGCGGCAGCGTGTGCGGTACGTCGACCGTCACCTGGTCGGCGTCGTCGCCCAGCTCGGACAGTACGCCGGGAAGGATCTCGTCGAGCGCCATCGGACGCGGGAACACCGGAAGTACGCCGGCCTGCAGACGACTCAGATCCAGCAGGTTGTCCACCAGGCGCGACAACCGGTCGAGCGACTCGTCCGCGGTTTCCAGCAGCTCCGCCCGCTCGTCCTCGCTCCACTCCACGTCGTCGCTGCGCAGCGAGGTCACGGACGCCTTCGCCGACGCCAGCGGGGAACGCAGGTCGTGTCCGACCGCCCGCAGCAGCGCCGTACGCAACTTGTCCGCCTCGGCCAGCGGCTTCGCCTCCGCGGCCGCCTCGCTCAGCCGCGCGCGATCGACCAGCGCGGCCGCGTGGGCCGCGAACGCGCCGACCAGTCGTCGTTCGTCCGCCTCCAGCTGATGCCCCTGCAGCACCAGAACCAGATCGTCGCGGGCCGGGATCTCCGCGTCGGCCTCCTCCGGACGCGTACAGGTCAGCACGCCGGTCGAGGCCAGCGGCCGCCATACCTCGGTCAGCTCGTCGTCGTCCACGCGTTCCATCAGACAGGCGCCGGTCATCCCGAACGCTTCGCGGACGCGCTCCAGCAGTGCGGGCAGCGCGGTCTCGCCCCGCAGTACCGAACCGGCCAGCGTCGCCAACGTCTCGGACTCCGCGGCCGCCCGGGCCGCCTGCCTGGTACGCCGTGCCGCGCGGTCGACCACCGAGCTGACCATTGCCGCGACCAGGATGAAGATCAGCAACGCCAAAGCATTGTTCAGCTCGGCGATCGTGAACGTCCGCTTCGGTGGGGTGAAGAACCAGTTCAGGACCAGCGACCCGCCGATCGCGGTCACCATCGCCGGCCACATCCCGCCGACCAGCGCGACCACGACCACGGCGAACAGGAACGCCAGTACGTTGCTGGTCAGGTTGAGCGTGTCGCCGCCGAGCCCCAGGACCAGCGCGAGCACCGGCGGGAGTACGACGGCCAGCACGAAGCCCTGGATCTTCCGTTTGCGGGACAGGCTCCCCCGCAGCCGCGGCAGCCGCCCTCGCCCCATCAGTGGGTGCGTGACGAGGTGTACGTCGATCTCACCCGAGTCGCGGATCGTGGTGGCCCCGATCCCCGGCCCCGTGAACAGCGAACCGAACCGTGAACGGCGACTGCCGCCGAGCACCAACTGGGTCGCGTTCTCCGCCTTCGCGAACGTCAGCAGCGCGGCCGGGATGTCGTCACCAATCACCTGGTGGTAGGTCCCGCCGAGCTTCTCGACCAGGTTGCGCTGCTCGGCCAGCTTGCTCGGATTCGCGCCGGTCAGCCCGTCGGACCGCGCCACGTGGACCGCGAGCAGGTCCCCGCCGGCCGACCGGGCCGCGATCCTGGCCGCGCGCCGGATCAGGGTCTCTCCCTCTGGACCACCGGTCAGCGCAACCACGACCCGCTCGCGGGCCTCCCACGTGGAGTCGATGTCGTGCTCGGCCCGGTACTGCTGCAGGCCCGCGTCCACCCGGTCCGCCAGCCAGAGCAGCGCGAGCTCACGCAGCGCCGACAGGTTGCCGACCCGGAAATAGTTGCCCAGGGCAGCGTCGACCTTGTCCGCGGCGTACACGTTGCCGTGGGCCATCCGCCGGCGCAGCGCCTCCGGCGTCATGTCGACCAGCTCGATCTGGTCAGCGGCCCGGACCACGCGGTCCGGCACGGTCTCCTGCTGCGGTACGCCGGTGATCTTCTCGACCACGTCGTTGATCGACTCGAGGTGCTGGATGTTCAGCGTCGAGATCACGTCGATCCCGGCGGTCAGCAGCTCCTCGATGTCCTGCCAGCGCTTCTCGTTGCGGCTGCCCGGCACGTTCGTGTGCGCGAGCTCGTCGATGAGCGCGACCTGCGGCCGCCGGGACAGTACCGCGTCCAGGTCGAGCTCGGTGAAGCTCGCGCCGCGGTAGTCGACGATCCGCCGCGGCACCGTCTCCATCCCGTCGAGCATCGCCTCGGTGTACTTGCGGCCGTGGGTCTCCACGAACCCGACCACGACGTCGGTCCCGCGGGCATGCCGGCGACGGCCCTCGCCCAGCATCTTGTAGGTCTTCCCAACGCCGGGCGCGGCCCCGAGGTAGATCCGCAGATGCCCGCGCTTGTTCATGTCTCCATGCTCTCAGAGGCTCTCAGAGGCGCTCAGAGTCGGGCCAGCGCAGCGTTGAGCTTCACCACATTGACGACAGGCTCTCCGAGGAAGCCCAAAACCCGGCCGTCGGTGTTCTCCTTCACCAACTGCCGCACCTGTTCCGTCGAAAGGCCACGCTCACGAGCGACCCGGTTGACCTGCAGAGCGGCGTACGCCGGGCTGATGTCCGGATCGAGCCCGCTTCCGCTGGCCGTGACCGCGTCCGGCGGGACCTGCGACGGGTCGACGCTCTCCAGTGCCGCGACCGCCTTGCGCCGCTCGTCGACAGCGGCAACCAGGTCAGCGTTGTTCGGACCGAGGTTCGAACCACCGCTGGCCTTCGCGTCGTAGTCGCTCGCGGACGGACGGGTCTGGAACCACTTCGGGTCGGCGACCATGATCGCCTTGCCGTCGGCGTCCTTCTTGCCACTGTTCATCGTGTAGGCCTGGCCGATGAGGTCGGACGCCACGTCCTTGCCGTTCACCGTGATGATCGAGCCGTTCGCGTTGCCGTGGAACAGCGCCTGGGCGACTCCGGTCATCGCCAGCGGGTAGACGATCCCGAGGACCGCCGTGAAAACCAGCAGCGCCTTGAGCGCCACACCGAACTGGCGGACCGTGCCGGGCAGGTTGCTTGCCATCTACAACTACCTTTCAGCGCAGACCGGGGATCAGGGAGATCACCAGGTCGAGGAGCTTGATGCCGATGAACGGGCTGACCAAGCCGCCGACGCCGTACACCAGCAGGTTGCGGCGCAGCATCGCCGAGGCGGACGACGGCCGGTACCGGACGCCGCGCAGCGCCAGCGGGACCAGCACCACGATGATCAGTGCGTTGAAGACGATCGCGGACACGATCGCGGACTCCGGCGAGTGCAGTCCCATGATGTTGAGCTTGTCCAGGCCCGGGTACGCCGAGGCGAACAGCGCCGGCAGGATCGCGAAGTACTTCGCCACGTCGTTCGCGATCGAGAACGTGGTCAGCGATCCGCGGGTGATCAGCAACTGCTTGCCGATCTCGACGATCTCGATCAGCTTGGTCGGGTTGGAGTCGAGGTCGACCATATTGCCGGCCTCCTTCGCGGCCGACGTACCGGTGTTCATCGCCACCCCGACGTCGGCCTGCGCGAGCGCCGGAGCGTCGTTGGTGCCGTCACCGGTCATCGCGACCAGCCGCCCGCCCTCCTGCTCCTTCTTGATCAGCGCCATCTTGTCCTCGGGCGTCGCCTCGGCCAGGAAGTCGTCGACCCCGGCCTCGTCGGCGATCGCCTTCGCGGTCAGAGCGTTGTCGCCAGTGATCATCACGGTCCGGATGCCCATCGCGCGCATCTGGTCGAACCGCTCCCGCATACCGGCCTTGACCACGTCCTTGAGGTGGATGACGCCGAGCGCGCGGGCCCTGCCACCGATGCTCTCGGCAACGACCAGCGGCGTACCGCCGGAGGCCGAGATCCCGTCGACGATCTCGCCGAGCCGCGGATCCGTCGTACCGCCACGCTGATGGATCCACGCGTTCACCGCGCCGGCCGCGCCCTTGCGGACCTGCCGGTCGTCGACGTCCACGCCGCTCATCCGGGTCTGTGCGGTGAACTCGACGAACGTTGCGTGCGGCAACTCTCCGGTATGCCGCTCACGCAGTCCGTACCCGGTCTTCGCCAGTACGACGATCGACCGGCCCTCCGGCGTCTCATCGGCGAGGCTGGACAGCTGCGCCGCGTCCGCGAGCTCGGTGTCGGTCACGCCCTGCACCGGGATGAACTCCGAGGCCTGCCGGTTGCCCAGCGTGATGGTGCCGGTCTTGTCGAGCAGCAGCGTGTTCACGTCACCCGCCGCCTCGACCGCCCGTCCCGACATCGCCAGGACGTTGCGCTGCACCAGCCGATCCATGCCGGCGATGCCGATCGCGGACAGCAGCGCACCGATCGTGGTCGGGATCAGGGCGACCAGCAGGGCCACGAGGATCACGATGCTCAGGTTCGTGTGTGCGTAGTTCGCGAACGTCGGCAGCGTCGCGGTCGCGATCAGGAACACGATCGTCAGGCTGGCCAGCAGGATGTTCAGCGCGATCTCGTTCGGCGTCTTCTGCCGGGACGCGCCCTCGACCAGGGCGATCATCCGGTCGATGAAGCTCTCACCGGGCCGGGTGGTGATCTTCACGACGATCCGGTCCGACAGCACCTTGGTCCCGCCGGTGACCGCGCTGCGGTCGCCACCGGACTCCCGGATGACCGGAGCCGACTCGCCGGTGATCGCCGATTCGTCCACCGAAGCGACGCCCTCGACGACATCGCCGTCACCGGGAATGGTCTGGCCGGCCTCGACGACCACGAGATCACCCAGCTGGAGCTGGGTCGCGGGGATCTCCTCCTCGCGATCGCCGATCAGCCGGCGCGCGGTGGTCTCGGTCTTGGCCCGGCGCAGCGTCTCGGCCTGCGCCTTTCCCCGCCCCTCGGCGACCGCCTCCGCCAGGTTCGCGAAGACCACCGTCAACCACAGCCAGACCACGATCCACCAGACGAAGACGCTGGGATCGGTGCCGGCCTTGATCGTGGACGCGACCGCGCCCACCTCGACCACGAACATCACCGGGTTCTTCCACATCACCCGCGGATCGAGCTTGCGGAGAGCGTCCGGCAGCGAGGTCAGCAGCAGCTTCGGGTCGAACGCACCCGACGGCGCCTTCTTCGGGGTCGCGGCCCCTTTCTGAACGGGCGGCGGCATCGTCTGGGTGGTCACAGTCCCTCCGCGAGGGGTCCGAGGGTGAGTGCGGGGAAGTAGGTCAGGCCGGTGACGATCAGTACGACGCCGATCAGCATCGTCACGAACAGCGCCCGGTGGGTCGGCAGCGTGCCCTGGGTCACCGGCACCGGCTGCTGCCGGGCCAATGAGCCGGCCAGCGCCAGCACGAACACGATCGGCACGAACCGGCCGAGCAGCATCACCAGCCCGAGAGCGACGTTGTAGAACGGGATGTTCGCGCTGATCCCGGCGAAGGCGCTGCCGTTGTTGTTGCCGGCCGACGTGAACGCGTACAGCACCTCGGTGAAGCCGTGCGGGCTGCCGGTGTTGAGGATCGACGCGCGGGCGGTGGCGAGTCCCATCGCGATCGACGCACCGACGAGTACGACGGTCGGCGTCGCGAGGATGTACAGCGAGACCAGCTTCATCTCCCGCGCGGTGATCTTCTTCTTCAGGTACTCCGGTGTCCGCCCGACCATCAATCCGGCGACGAACACCGTGAGCACGGCGAGGATCAGCAGCCCGTACAGGCCCGTGCCGGTGCCGCCGGGTGTCACTTCGCCGAGCATCATGTTGAACAGCGGTACGCCGCCGCCGAGCGGGGTGAACGAGTCGTGCATCGAGTTGACCGCGCCCGTCGACGTACCCGTGGTGGACACCGCGAACAGACTCGAGGCCCATTCGCCGAAGCGGGTCTCCTTGCCTTCCATCGCCGCGCCGGCGGCCTGGGTCGCCGTACCCGCGCCCTGGACCTCGAAGTACGTCGTGAGCACCACGAAGGCCGACCAGATCGTCGCCATCACGCCGAGGATCGCGTACCCCTGCCGCTTGTCCTTGACCATCAGGCCGAACGTCCGGGTCAGGCAGACCGGGACGAGCAGCAGCAGGAAGATCTCGAACAGGTTGGACAGCGGGTTCGGGTTCTCGAACGGGTGCGCGGAGTTGGCGTTGTAGTAGCCGCCACCGTTGGTGCCCAGCTCCTTGATGACCTCCTGACTGGCGACGGTACCGCCGGGGAGCGTCTGGGTCTGGCCGACCACCGAGGTGACCTCGTGACCACCGGAGAAGTTCTGTACGGCGCCCATCGCGACCAGCGCCACGGTCCCGATCACGGCGATCGGCAGCAGCACCCGCAGTACCGTCCTGGTCAGGTCGACCCAGAAGTTGCCGAGCCGGTCGGTCTTCGACCGCGCGAAGCCGCGGATCAGGGCGATCGCGACCGTGATGCCGACCGCCGCGGACAGGAAGTTCTGTACGGCGAGACCGGCGAACTGGACCAGGTGGCCCATCACGGCTTCGGGGACGTAGCTCTGCCAGTTCGTGTTCGACACGAACGACGCTGCGGTGTTGAACGCCAGTCCTGACTCGACGTTCGGAAGGCCCAGCGAGAGCGGCAGCCAGTGCTGCAGGCGCTGGAGCAGGTACAGCAGGACGACGCTCAGCGCCGAGAACGCGAGCAGCGAGCGGGCGTAGACGGCCCACGTCTGGTCGGCCTTCGGGTCGACGCCGAGCAGCTTGTACGCCGCCCGCTCGACCCGCAGGTCCTTGCCGGACGTGTAGACCCTCGCCATGTACCCGCCGAACGGCCGATAGACCGCCGCCAGGCACGCGAGCAGAAGACCGACCTGTAACAGGCCGGCCGCGGTGTCGGACATCAGAACCTCTCGGGAAAGACCAGGGCGGCGATCAGATAGACGACCAGAGCAACGGCCACCACGAGGCCGGCGATGTTCTCTGCGTTCATGGGTCCACTGGACATCACTGATTGCCTGGTCAGGAGGGTTCTCGCAGGTCTCTCACACCCGCCGACACAGCTCTCACAGGCTTCTCACATACTTACGCCTGGCATCTGCCCCCGACAGCCAAGGAAGATCACCCACGTGACCGAACTGGACACCCCCGCCCCGGCCGAGCAGTTCTTCTCCGCGGAGACCCGGGCCGCGCTCGTCGAGGCGAGCCGCAAGCTCGCCGAGCGCCTCCAGGCACACACCGACGCACTGCTCGCGATGACCGGCGAGGAGGACCACACCACCCTCTTCGAGCACAACACCGCCCTCGAAGGCGTGGTCGAGGACTGGAACGAAGCCGTCTTCGAGCACACCGGTACGACGCCGCTGCTGCTCGACGACTCGATCGAGGACGAGGACGACGAGGAGGAAGAGCCGGACCAGGTGATCAGCGTGGTGTCGCGCTTCGACCTGCGCGTGGTCGACCTCGACGTACTGCTCGAGGCCGGTCGCGCAGCGCAGGAACGGCACCCGGCCGAGCTGGACGAATCCGGCGACCGCGAGCCGGTCGACACCGTGGAGCAGGCGATCTACGAGATCAGCCGCGAGGTCGGCGACGCGTGGTTCGAGCTGCCCGGTATCGAGCTGGTCGCCGGCGCCCGGGCGTACGTCGTACCGGAGGCGCCGTTCGAGCCGCTGGACGCCGACGCCGAGGACGTCGTCACCGAACTGATCGCCCCGAACGGCGTCGCCACCCACGCCGAGACCTGGGCCTAGACCAGAAGTTCTCCGTCCAGGACGGTGAGGCCGCGACCCTTGAGGTAGACACGGTCGCCGGCCGAGCTGACCTGGACGACCCCGCCGCGGGCGGACGCCTGGTACCCGACCAGGTCGTCCCGCCCGAGGCGGCCGGCCCAGTACGGCGCCAGGCTGGTGTGGGCGCTGCCGGTCACCGGGTCCTCCGGGATCCCGCTCCCCGGCGCGAAGAACCGCGAGACGAAGTCGTACTCCGTCCCCGGTGCCGTGACGATCACGCCGCGCAGATCGTCCCGGTGCGTGATCGCGGCAATCTCGTCGTACTGCGGAAGCACCGCGCGCACCGTCGCCTCATCAGGTACGACGACCAGCAGGTCGCGGAGGGCGCCGGTCACGTAAACCTCTGTCGGCTCGACCCGCAGAGCTGTTGGGAGGCCCTCCGGCACCGGAGCGGTGATCGGGCGGTTCACCGGGAAGTCGAGTGTGATGCCGTCGTCGGCCACGTCCGCGACCAGCACACCACTCAGCGTCGCGAAGGACGTCTTCCCGGACACCTTCCCGTCGGCGGCCAGCACATGCGCGGTGGCCAGCGTCGCGTGCCCACAGAGCGCGACCTCCTTCGTCGGCGTGAACCAGCGCAGGTCCCACTCCGCCTCGTCTCCGTCGGACGGCCGCACGTACGCGGTCTCCGCGTGCTTCAGCTCCGCGGCGACGTTCCGCATCCAGTTCTCGTCCGGCCATGCCCCGGCCTCGAGTACGCACACCCCGGCCGGGTTCCCCATGAACGCTCGTTCGGCAAAGGCATCCACCACGCGAATCCTCATGTCCCGGACGTTAGCCAGCGGCGACCGGCGCGGACCATACCCACTTTCGTACCGAGTGGCCTTGAACCGGACGGAGCGCGGAGCCGTATCGAGGGTGTCCAGATCCCGATGGAGGGGGAAGTGTCATGTCGTTTCGCTCGAAGGGCCGGCCGCTGGCGGTCGCGACCGCGCTCGTCAGCGGTCTCGCGCTGCTCGCACCGGCGGCGCCGGCCAGCGCGCATCGGTCCCACCAACTCGCCGTACGGCAGGTGAACCTGGTTTCCGACCAGGCCGGCAAGGCGGCCCTCCAGGACCCCGACCTGGTGAATCCGTGGGGCCTTTCGCTCGGCGCGACCACCCCGCTGTGGTCGTCCGACAACGGTACGTCGGCCTCCACGCTGTACTCGTCCGTGCCGGGTTCGAACACCGCGACCAAGGTGGCGGCGATCCGGGTGTCGGTGCCGGTGCCGACCGGTCAGGTGAACAACCCCGGCACCGGGTTCGTCCTCAGCAACGGCACCACCAGAGCACCGGCGAACTTCATCTTCGCCACCGAGAAGGGCCAGATCGCCGCCTGGAGCCGGCTCGTCGACCCGCCGATCGGCGACGCCGAGATCAAGGCCACGACACCCGGCGCCGTGTACAAGGGCCTCGCGCTGGCCAACGACCACCTGTTCGCCGCGAACTTCTCGCAGCGCCGGATCGACGTGTTCGACAGCTCGTTCCAGCCGGTGAAGCTGCCGCGCTGGGCGTTCCGGGACAACCGGCTGCCGCGGGGGTACGCGCCGTTCAACGTGCAGGCGCTCGGTGACCGCATCTTCGTCTCCTACGCCCTGCTGAACCGGCAGACCGACGACGAGATCGCCGGTCCTGGGCGGGGATTCGTCGACGAGTACTCCACCGACGGCAAGCTCGTCGCCCGCGTCGGCTCCCGCGGTGGGCTCAACGCTCCGTGGGGTCTGGCCTTCGCACCGGCCGCGTGGGGTCAGCCGGCCGGGACGCTGCTCGTCGGCAACTTCGGCGACGGCCACATCAACATCTTCCGGCCCTCGCCGTACGGCGGATTCCGGTTCGCCGGCCAGGTGCACGACAGTCACGGCAGGACGCTCGTGATCGACGGCCTGTGGGCGCTCCTGCAAGGCACCGCCACCACCGGCGGCACCGACGTCCTGTGGTTCTCCGCAGGCCCGGACGACGAGTCCCACGGCCTCCTCGGCCAACTCCAGATGCCGTAACCGAGTAGGCGCTGCACCCGCCGGCCCTTAGAGTCGGCGGGTGCTCGCCGAACACCTGCTGGGCGAACTCACCGGCCGCGAGGTCCGGGTGATCAAGCGCGACGAACTCGGGAACTCCGAAGTCGCCCCGGTCACCAGACTGACCCTCGATCGCGAGTACGACGGAATCGGCCGGACCGTGGTCGTCAAGAGCAAACGGCTCGTCACCGGCGACTGGGGTTCCAGGGGACTGCGGTTCAACGAGCAGCACGCGCTCGAGCACCTGCGGGACACGGGACTCACCCCGCGTTTCCTCACCGGCGTACCGGGTGAGTTGCTGGTGATGACCGACGCCGGACCCGGTCCTACGGTGCAGGAACTGCTGTTCGGCGACGATCCGGACGCTGCCACCAACGGCCTGGTCGCGATGGCACGCGCCGCCGGAAGGTTGCACCGAACAGCGAACCCGGCGTACGCCGCCCCGCACGAGATCCCGTTCCTCGATCACCCGCTGGACCTCTGGCCCGAGGTGACGCAGGCCGTCGACGAACTCGGTCTCCCGGTGCCCCGCACCTCCGAACTGCCCGCGCTCGCCGAAGCGCTCCGGGCGACCACCGCCTTCACTCATGGGGACTTCACGCCGAACAACGCCGTACTCGTGGACGGCGAAGTCAGGCTGATCGACCTCGAAGGCGCCGGCCGTCGGCATCCCGGCCTCGACGCGGCCTGCCTGCGTCTGCCGTTCCCGCACTACGGCCACTGGGCCGTGCTTCCCCCGAGCGTGCTCGAGCAGATGGAGCTGGTGTATCGCCGCGAGCTCGACGTGGACGATTCGGCGTACGAGCTCCTGATGGCCACCGGATGCGCGGCCTGGGCGATCGTTCGGACGGCGCGGCTCCGGTTGATCGCGTCGAGTGGGCAGGACGCCGACGAGTGCGTACGGCGCCGTACCCAGATCGTCCAGACGCTCGACTCGGCGGCGGCCTCGGTCGGCTCGATCTACCCGGCTCTTGGTGCCTGGTTCGAAGAGTTGGCGAGCGCGATGCGGCTCCGCTGGACGGAGGCTCGCCTGCCACCCCGGGAGTTCCGGGCCTTCAACGACGCGCCACCGCCTGAACAGCCCGGAGCCGGCCGTCGGCGAGGGCCTCGGTGAGGTTGTTGGCGCGCTCGCGGAAGTCCGGAACGAACGCCTGCAGGCCGAGTGGGCTGGGTGGGAGCGACTGGATCGTGCGCATGAGCGTCCCGACGTCGTCGGTCAGGTCTTCCCAGTGCTCGATGGTGAATCCGGCTCCTGCGATCGTCGCCTGCAGGTCGGCCGGCGTACTGAGATGGCTGTGCTCAGGCCCGTCGGCCCACGGCAGTGGGTAGTCGAGCTCATTACCGTTGCCCACAGCAAGATCCCACAGCGCGAGCCGGCCGCCGCGCTTGAGGACCCGGGCCGCCTCTCGGTAGAGCGTGTCCTTGTCGGCCACGTTCATCTGCACGTGCTGGCTGAACACCACGTCGTACGACGAATCGTCGAGCGGCAGTGCGGTGACGTCGCCCTGCCGTACGACGATATGCTCGTCCAGGCCGACGAGCTCGTTGAGCCAGTGGGCGATCTCGCAGTACTCGTCCGACAGGTCGACGGCCGTCACGCGGCACCCGAAACGGTCCGCGACATAGCGCGCCGTACCGCCGATGCCTGCACCCGCATCCAGTACCGCACTCGATCGCGTGATCCCGGCCAGGTCAACCAGCCGGACCGTCGCGAGCCGACCGCCGGTGTGAAAGTCCTCGAGCATCGCAAGCTCCGCCGGCTGGACATTCTGCAGGTCTTTGCCTGCGGCAACCAGTGCGCGTTCGACATCGGCCCGTGCGGTGCCGGTCGCGTACTGGGACGGGACGGTGCTGTTCATGCCGGCTCCTCAGCGCGAGCCACTCCGTGGCGCGCGGCGATCTCGGCGATCGCGTCCGCCAGCAGGTTCGGGTGTTCGGCGGTGGTCAGATGGCCGCCGGGGAAGGTGATGACCTGGGCCTCCGGCACGCGTTCGCGGGTGGCCGCGATCTGCCGGTGCTCGTACGGATCCTCGCTGCTCCCACCGACGTACAGCGGCACCGTGCCCTTGAGATCCCGGGCGATCGCAGCGAAGTCCCAGCGTGCCGCGTTCCGATGGTGCTCCTTCACGAACCCAGCGCCGTCATGGAGGAACCTCGCGCCGTCGCGGCGGGTCAGCGCCGACCACAGTTCGAGGAGCTCGGTGTCGCTAGGCCGATAGTCGCGCGAGTACATCCGGGCCTGCTGCCAGCCGCGGGCGAACGACGCCGACGACCGTTGGATGCCGCGGGCGCCGAGCGCTCCGAGTGGCGACCTGAGCATCGGGGTCCCCCGCCACGGATGGGTGTGTGCGTCCGCGAACAGGCCGCCGTTCACCATGAACACCGCGGCGATCGTCGGCTCCAGGTCGCGGCGCAGCAACTCCAGGAGCGCCAGCGAGCTGTAGTCGAACGTGACCACGACAGTACGAAGTACGCCGTGGTGCCGCCACAACGCTTCGACGAGATCGGCCCGGTCCACCGTCGAGTGCGGGTAGGGCCGCGGCTTGTCGGAATCGCCTTGGCCGACGGGATCGACGTACAGGCGCGGCCCGAGTTCGGCGGGGAGGAGGCGGTCGACCTGCGCCCAGCCGTACGAGCCGTCCGGGAAGCCGGGCAGCATGGTCAGCCACACCGCGTCCGGGCCGGCGGCCGGTGTCGCGCGCTCGAACACCTTCAGTACGCCGGGTCCACCGACGTCGTCGGTCAGGATCCGCGCGGCCCGCGCGTCGTACCGGATCCGGCGCCCGCCGGCGAACCACTCGTCGGCTGTCACCCAGTGCTGTTCCATGGCAGTTCCCCTCACCGTTAGTGGACGCTGTCCACATTAGCTCGGGTATGTGGACAGTGTCCACATTGTTATTCTGAGCGGATGAGCGAACCGGCAGCAGGACCGCGGCGCCGGCGGCCGCGTGGTGACGTCCGTGCCGGCTTGGTTGCCGCCGGGGTCGAGTTGGCGCGCACCGGCGGTCCCGACGCGGTGGTACTGCGGGAGGCGACGCGGATCGTCGGCGTCGTACCCAATGCGGCGTACCGGCATTTCACCGATCGGGACGAACTGCTCGCGGAGGTCTGCACCGCGGCGATGAACGAGCTGGCCGAGCGGATGGCCGCGGGCATGGGGCGCGTTCGCGGCAAGCGCGGGAATCCGGGCGCGGCGCAGCGGCGGCTGGCGGCGATCGGGGCGGCGTACCTCGAGTTCGCGCAGCAGGAGCCGGGGCTGTTCGCGGCCGCGTTCGCCGTACCACAGCAGCATGCCTACGCGGGCACGAACCGCACACCGCTCGGTCTGCTGCAGGACGCCCTGGACGAGCTGGTGGAGGCCGGTGTCCTCGATCCGGGGCGCCGCGAGGGCATCGAGTACCCCATCTGGTCGATCGTCCACGGAACGGCCGTCCTCACCGGACGAGGACCGCTCCGGGACGCCCCGGAGGCGGAGCTCCGCAAGATCGAGGCGCTGACCATGGCCTTCATCGGCAATGGCCTGACGTGACTTCGAGCCCGTCCGGTGGACGGGCCCGACGGTGTTGAGTCAGTCGATCGGACGGAGTTCGTCGGCGTACGAGACAGAGACCCGCCGGAGTACGCCGTCCTTCACGGAGTACTGCCCCATCCGCCACAGCGGCGGGCTGTACGCATGCACGGTGACGCTGCCCTTGTCGAGTCCGGTCAGGCGGTGGATGTGGTCGGGGCCGAACCCGTACACGTCGCCTGCCTCCACCTCGGTCTCGATGGAGGCGGTTCCGATCGCCAGGTTGTGCTCGACAAGCTTGCCCCGGGCAACAGCCACCGCGCCGGAGGAGACGTCGTGGTCGTGCCAGCCGGTGTCGTTGACCGGCGTCCAGCAGATCAGCCAGACGTCGACGTTCGCGTCCCGGTGCAGCGAGGCGAAGACCCGCTCCTCGTCGCTGTACGCGACCTGGTCCTCCCACAGGTGCGGC
>DASXXB010000109.1:0-10550 GCA_036503355.1 Kribbella sp.
CGCCGGACAGGTCGGTGCCGTTCTTGTTCTTGAACTGGGTCACCAGCCACTGGACGATCCGGTTGTCCCAGTCGTCACCACCGAGGTGGTTGTCACCGCTGGTCGCCTTCACCTCGAAGACACCGTCGCCGATCTCCAGCAACGAGACGTCGAACGTGCCGCCACCGAGGTCGAACACCAGGATGGTCTGCTCGGTGCCCTTGTCCAGGCCGTACGCGAGCGCGGCCGCGGTCGGCTCGTTGACGATCCGGTGCACCTTCAGGCCCGCGATCTCGCCGGCCTCCTTGGTCGCCTGGCGCTGCGCGTCGGAGAAGTACGCCGGCACGGTGATGACCGCGTCGGTGACCTGCTCCCCGAGGTACGCCTCGGCGTCCCGCTTCAGCTTCTGCAGCACGAACGCGCTGATCTGCTGCGGGGTGAACTTCTTGCCGTCGATGTCCACGTTCCAGGCCTCGCCCATGTGGCGCTTGACCGAGCGGATCGTGCGGTCGACGTTCGTGGTGGCCTGGCGCTTCGCCACCTCGCCGACCAGGACCTCGCCGTTCTTGGCGAAGGCCACCACCGAGGGCGTCGTGCGCGCTCCCTCGGCGTTGGGGATGACGGTGGGCTCGCCACCTTCCAGTACGGCGATGACGGAGTTCGTCGTACCGAGATCGATTCCGACCGCGCGGGCCATTCTGTTACCTCCACGAAGTTGAGTGATGCAGACTCAATGTTGCCGTTCGTCCGCCTCGGTTTCAAATCCGTGACTGAACAAACTTGAGTTCACTAGGCTCAACATTGCACACCGCCCAGGTCATTCCCAAGGCCGGGTCCTGATTTCGGGGTCCCGGCCAGGGTGCGACCAGGGGTACCCCTCCCGAAGCAAACGTTTACCGTGCGATGCTGCACACTGTGAAACTCCGCCCGATGACCGCTACCGACGCCGCCGCGGTCGTCGCGCTGAATGCCACCGCGGACGGGCTCGTCGAGCCGCTGAACGCGGACCGGCTGGACTGGCTCCGGCTGATCGCCGCCCACGCCGTGGTCGTCGACGTGGACGGCCACCCGGCCGGGTTCGTCCTCACGTTCACGCCCGGATCGGCGTACGACGGGCTCGCGTTCGAGTCGTTCACCCGCACGTACGCCGACCGCTTCCTGTTCATCGAGCGGATCGTGATCGACGCCGGCCACCGCCGCCAGGGCCTCGCGACCAAGGTCTACCGGGCCGTCGAACGCTCCGCCCAGCCCTTCGACCGCACGGTGGCGGCCGTGCCGCTCGACAGCCCGGCGTACAGCTTCCACGTCGCCCGCGGCTACCACGAGGTCGGCAAGCAGCACCTCCCCGACGGCACCACGACCGCCCTGGTGTCGAAGGAGCTTTAGAGCTGCCGTACGTCGAGCAACGCCCGCACCGGCAACTCGTACCGCAGCCGCGGCTCCGTCAACCCGTCGACGACACACGCGGCCCCGATCCAGTGCGCACCGCACTCCTCCACCAGCGCCTTGGCCGCCCGCGCGGTCGCCCCGGTGTCGATCCAGTCGTCGACCATCAGCACATGGTCGGACGGCCGGATCAGGTGCCGGCGGAACCCGAACACGACGTGCCGATCCTGGTAGTCGGGCGACGTCGTACGCCACACCCACCGATCACTGTCGACCCACGTGCCGGCCTGCTTCCGCATCTCCACGAACCCGACCCCGAGCGCGGCAGCAGTCAGCGCCCCGAGCAACGACCCCCGAGACACCGGCCCGAGCACCACGGTCGGCGTCGCGTCGTAAACCCCCGCCAACGCCGGCCCGAGCTCCCGCAGCAACTCGGCATCCCGCCACCACCCGGTCAGATCGGCGTAACTACTTCACACCCCCCGATCCGTCCGCCACCGAAACGCACCCCGAAGCCGCCCTCTCGTATCCATACCCCCAGCGTGGGGCCCGGGGAGCCCCGACGCACGTGATTTTGGTCTGTGACTGTGGTTGGCGGATCCCCAGACCATCACAATCGCCGTCAGGCCGGGGTCCCAAGCGCAACGGGCGCCGGCGCCGGTCGATTGTGATGGCCTGGAGATCCGCCTGTGGACAGCCGCCGACGGCGTCCGCGGATTTCCGTCACGATCGAGACATGTCCGAGGTCGTCGAGGTGCTCCAACGGCGCGGCGGATCAGCGACCTTCGGTCAGCTGCGCGCCGTCGTCTCGCTCCGCGCCATCCGTACTGCGCTGGCCCGCGGACTGATCACCCGCATCGCGAAGGGCGTCTACGCCCTGCCGCCTGCGACGGACCCGTTCGCCGCCGCGCACGCCCAGGGTGGACTCGTCTCACACCTGAGCGCGGCGGTGGTCCACGGGTTCGCCGTCCTGGAACTCCCCGACAAGCCACAGGTCACCGTTCCCCGAGGGCAGCACCAGCGACGGAGTCCGCTGCCGTGCCGGCTGTACTGGGCCGACCGAGTCCCGTCAGACGGCAGGTGCACCGGCAAGCTGAGGACAGTACTGGACTGCGCTCGCACGTTTCCCTTCGCGGCTGGACTAGTGGTCGCGGACTCAGCCCTGCGGCTAGGTGTCATCGACCGCTCCCAGCTGGCAATCGCGGCCGGGGAGCTGACGGGCCCAGGCAGCCGCCGAGCGCGCCGGGTCGCCGCAGCCGCGGACGGCCGGTCCGAGTCGCCGCTGGAGTCGGTCCTGCGCGCGCTTCTGATCGAAGCCGGAATCCGGGGTTTCGAGCCGCAGGTCGTCATTCGGGACGGGGTGTTCTCCGCCCGCGTCGACCTGGGCCACCGCGAGCTCCTGCTGGCACTCGAAGCGGACAGTTTCGCCTTCCACGGCTCCAGGGCCGCACTCGTCCGGGACTGCCGCCGGCACACCAACCTCACCATCCGCGGCTGGCGGGTCCTCCGCTTCTCCTGGGAGGACGTGATGTTTAACCCGGAGTGGGTGGTGGAGGCGGTCCGGCAGGCGATGGCCGGATCTCCAGGCCATCACAATGTGCAGATCGCGGCGGCTTCAGGCGAGGCCGAGTGGGCGGCGAGCTGATTGTGATGGGCTGCAGATCCGAGCGTCCCTCACACCGGGCGGCCGGCGATGAATGTCTGGGTTACGAGGGGGACGGCGGGGCGGTAGGCGAGGTGGAGGTGGGTGGGGGCGTCGAGGACTGCCAGGTCGGCTCGGGCGCCGGGGGTGAGGTGGCCGATGTCGGTGCGGCGAAGGGAGGCGGCGCCGCCGGCGGTGGCGGACCAGAGGGCTTCGGCGGGGGTCATGTGCATCTCGCGGACGGCGAGGGCGATGCAGAACGGCATGGACGACGAGTAGCCGGAGCCGGGGTTGCAGTCCGTGGCGAGGGCGACGGTGACGCCGGCGTCCAGGAGACGACGAGCATCTGGGTACGGCGACCTGGTCGAGAACTCGATCGCCGGGAGCAGACCGGCCACGACCCCGCTGGAGGCGAGCGCGTCGACGTCGGCGTCCGTGAGGTACGTGCAGTGGTCGGCCGCGGCCGCGCCGACCTCGGCGGCGAGCTGGACGCCGGGGCCCTCGCCGAGCTGGTTCGCGTGGACCCTAGCTTGCAGCCCGCGCGCCAGCCCTGCCTGGAGGATCGCCCGGCCCTGGTCCGCGTCGAACGCGCCCCGCTCGACGAACACGTCGATCCACTTGGAGTGCTGCGCTGCGGCGTCGAGCATCGGCCCGGTCACCAGCGACACGTACCCGGCGGGGTCGTCCGCGTAGTCGGCCGGTACGACGTGCGCGCCGAGGTACGTCGTCTCGTCGGTGAACTGTCTCGCGATCCGCAGTCCGCGTGCCTCGTCCGCGACCGTGAGCCCGTACCCGGACTTGATCTCGACCGTCGTGGTCCCCTGGCGGCGCATGTCGGTCACCAGCCGCGCGACGTTCGCGGTCAGCTGTTCGTCGGTCGCCTCGCGGGTCGCGGCGACGGTGGTGCGGATGCCGCCCGCGGAGTACGGCGTACCGCTCATGCGGGCGGCGAACTCCTCGGCGCGGTCGCCCGCGAACACCAGGTGGGAGTGCGAGTCGACGAACCCGGGAATCACCGCGCGTCCGGCGAGGTCGATCACGCTGTCCGCCGCGGGAGCGTCGCGTCGTTGGCCGACCCAACCGATCTTGCTGCCGTCGATCACCAGGGCGGCGTCGTGCAGCTCGCCGAGGGGACCGCCGTGGGCCGGATCGTTCGTCACCAGCGAGCCGATTCCGGTCAGTAAGAGGGAGGTCATCGGGTCACCGCCGTGATCGACGAGGTCAACTCGGCCGCGACGTCCAGGCGAACGTGCTTGCCATCAGCAACCAGCTGCTTGCCGGACACGATGACGTCGGAAACATCCGCCGCGGACGCCGCAAAAACAGCAGCTTCCAGGCCGCCAACCGCGCCGGCCGAGCGGGCCTTGCCAGCTGTGCCAGCTGTGCTAGTTGTGCCGGCTGTGCGGACTGTGTTGAGGCGGATCGCGACCAGGTCGGCGCGGGCGCCCACTTCGATCACGCCGGCGTCCTCGAATCCGATCGAGCGATGGCCGTCGAAGGTGGCTGCCTTGAGGAGCTCCGGCGCCGACCAGTGGCCGCGCTCCTGGGAGGCAAGCCGCTCGTTCAGCTCGACCGCGCGCATCTCCTCGAACAGGTCGATCACCGCGTGGCTGTCCGACCCGAGCGTCAGCGTCGAACCCGCGTCCCGCAGCTGCACCGACGGGCCGATGCCGTCCGCAAGGTCGCGCTCGGTCGTCGGGCAGAAGCACGAGTACGTCGCGGAACTGCCGAGCAGCCCGATGTCGACAGGAGTCAGGTGCGTCGCATGCACCGCACTCGTTCGCCCGCTGAGGAACCCGGCCTCGTCAAGGACCTGCGTCGGCGTCCGCCCGTACGCCGCAAGACACGCGGCGTTCTCAGCGACCTGCTCGGACAGGTGAACATGCAACGGTACGTCGGGAAACGCCGACGCGACCGCGCCGAGCTGATCCTGCGGGACGCCCCGGATCGAGTGGGCCGCCGCACCGATCACCACGTCGTCGTCGCCACGCAGCTGCGCGACGCGGGAGGCCCACGCGGTGGCGTCGCCGTCACTGAAACGCTGCTGTACGTCGTTGAGCGGCTGATCGATGCCGCCGGCAACATAGCAGGTGTCGAGCAGTGCGAGCCGGATGCCGACGTCCCGGGCTGCGGCGATCAGCGCAGTACCCATGGCGTTCGCGTCGTCGTACCGCTTGCCGCCGGGCGCGTGGTGCAAGTAGTGGAACTCGCCGACCGCGGTGATGCCGGCGAGCAGCATCTCGCCGTACACAGCGCGAGCGAGCTGGTAGTAGGTGTCGGGAGTGAGCGCGGCGGCGACGGCGTACATCTGCTCGCGCCAGGTCCAGAACGTGCCGCGCTCGGTCTGCGTGCGGCCGCGGAGCGCGCGGTGGAACGCGTGGCTGTGGCAGTTCGCGAGGCCGGGGACGACCAGGCCGTTCAGCACCTGGGCGTCACCGGGGTCGGCGTCCGCCTCCACCGACGCGAACCGGCCGTCCGCGACCGTCACCAGGACGCTCGATGCGAGGCCGGTCGGAAGGAGAGCGGCCGAGCACCAGTACGACGTCACTTGGCGAGGTCCTTGAGTACGGCGGAGAGCGCGTCGACGCCGGCGAGACAGTCGTCGAGCTCGGCGTACTCGGCGGGAGAATGCGAGACGCCCGTGGGATTGCGGACGAACAGCATCGCGGTGGGGATCCCGGCGGCCGAGAACACGCCCGCGTCGTGGCCCGCGCCGGTTGGCAGGACCGGGGCGCCGTCGAGGACGCCGACGAGCCGGTCGCGCAGGCCGGCCGGGAAGTCGACGATCGGCGAGACCGACTCGGGAGTGACCTCGAGCGTCGTGCCGTCCCGCTCGGCACGTTCGGTGGCCTGCTTGGTAATTGCCGCGAGCAACGACTCGAGGGTGGCGGTGTCGGCGGCGCGGGCGTCGAGCCAGGCGGTGACCTGCGACGGTACGGCGTTGGTACCGTTCGGCTCGACGGACAGGCGGCCGAAGGTCGCGCGGGCGCCGGCCAGGCGGGCCTGCTTGTTGGCGGCCAGCGCGGTCATCGCGTACGTGAGCATCGGGTCGTGCCGGTCCTCCATCAGCGTCGTACCGGCGTGGTTGGCCTCACCGCCGAACGTGAACCGGTAGCGCCCGTGCGGCCAGATCGAGCTGGCCACCCCTACCGGCGCGGTCAGGCCGCGGCCCTGCTCGACATGCAGCTCAACGAACGTTCCCATTCGCTGGAGCAGCGGTGAAGGCCCTACAGCGGTTGGGTCGAGGCCGGCCTTCTCCAGGGCCTCGGCAAGGCCGACACCGGCCCGATCCTTCAACTGCAGAGCCTTCTCGGCGGGGAGCACGCCGGCCGCGACCCGGGACCCGAGGCAGGGCATCCCGAACCGCGAACCTTCTTCTTCGACGAAGGCTCCGATCCCGATCGGCACGCTCGGCTCGAACCCCTCTGCCCGCAACTTGTCCACAGCCGCCAGAGCAGACACCACCCCGAGCGGCCCGTCAAAAGCCCCACCGTCGATCACCGAGTCCAGATGGCTCCCGGTCACGACGCCAGGGCCGTCCGAGGAACCCCACCAGGCGATGAGGTTGCCGATGCTGTCGGACTCCACGGACAGGTTGCGGGCGGCGCACTGGTCGAGGAACCAGTGCGTCGCCTCGCGTTCGGTGGGGGACCAGCCGCCTCGGGTGTAACCGCCGGTGCCGGGATCACGGCCGATGGCGGACTCGTCGGCCCACAGGGATTCGAAACTCAAGACAGAACTCTCAGGACAGCGGGTTCTTCGACAGCCAGTCCTTGGCGACCGCGTCCGCGCTCTCCTTGCCGACGTCGATCCGCTTGACCAGGTCGGTCAGCGCGTCGGTGGTCAGCTTGGCGTCGACCGCGTTCAGCGTGGAGACGACGTCGTCGGACTTGTGGTCGGTCCGGATCAGCGGAACGATGTTGTTCGGCGGCAGGATGTGCTCCGGGTCGTCCAGCTGGACCCAGCCCTTGTCCTTGATCACGGCCTGCGTGGTGAACAGGTCGGTCACCTGGATGGTGTTGTCCTCCAGCGCCTTGATGCTCAGCGGGCCGCCGGCGTCCAGCGTCTTGTAGTCCTTGAAGTCGACGTCGTACTTCTCCTTCATGCCCTTCAGCCCGGCGGTCCGGACCTTGAACTCGGAGCTGCCGCCGGCGACCAGATTCTTGCCCTTCAGGTCGCCGATCGACTTCAGGCTGTACTTGTCCGCCGTCGCCTTGGTCACCACGATGGTGTCCTCGTCGGTGGCGGGCGACATCTCCAGGATCTCCAGACCCGGCGTCAGCGCCTTCTTCAGCGCGTCGTACGCCTTCTGCGGGTCGGTCTCGGTGGAGTTCTTGTCGAAGTACGCCAGCGAGGCACCGGTGTACTCCGGAACCAGGTCGACGGACCCGTCCTTGATCGCGGCCATGTAGGTCTCGCGGTTGCCGATGTTCGGCTTCTTCTTCACCTCGATGCCCTTGGCGGCGAGCGCCTGGCCGTAGATCTCCGCCAGCAGCTGGCTCTCGGAGAAGTCGGCCGACCCCACGGTGATGCTCGTGACCTTCGAGGGTGCGGGTGAGGACCCCGCGTTGTCGTTGCCGAGCTGGTCGCCGCCACCCCCACAGCCGGCCAGGCCGAGCACCGCCACCCCGGCGATCGCAGTACGGATGAGCGTGGATCTCAACACGAGAGCCTCCAGTGTTCTCGTTCAGCCACCGGCCGGTGCCGATGGATGTATCTCAAGTTCATCAGGTTCGTCGGACAGTTCAGCCGAGTTTCAGTCCCCGCGAGACGGTGAGTCGTCCGATCAGCGCGAACAAGGCGTCGAGCAGGAGCGCGAGCAGCGCCACCAGCAGCGCCCCGGTGAACATCTGCGGGAAGTCGCGCAGCTTCAGGCCGTCGATCACGTACCGCCCGAGGCCGCCGAGCGATACCAGCGCCGCGATCGTCGCGGTGGACACGATCTGCAGCGTCGCGCTCCGGACGCCGGAGATGATCAACGGCATCGCGATCGGGATCTCCACCTTGGTCAGGATCTCGCGTCCGGTCATCCCCATCCCCCGCGCGGCGTCGATCGTCGCCGGATCGACACCCGAGATCCCGGCGTACGTCGAGGCGAGGATCGGCGGGATTCCCAGCGCGACCAGCGCGATCAGCACCGGCAGGAACCCGATCTGGTTGGTCAGCAGTACGGCGAGCATCAGCAGGCCGAGGCTCGGCAGCGCGCGCGCCGCGTTGCCGGTGTTGATGGCCAGGAACGCGCCCCGCCGGGTGTGCCCGATCCGCAGGCCGATCGGCAACCCGATCACCACCGACAGACCGAGCGCGGCAAACGTGTACCAGAGGTGCTCGACGATCCGCGCCCAGATGCCTTCGTTGCCGGACCAGTTGTAGGAGTCGGTCAGGTACTGCCACATGTCACGCCACCTCCACCACTGGCCGCGCAACCCGCGCCCACGGAGTGAGCGCCCGTTGCAAGGTCACCAGCACCAGGTCCGCGAGCAGTGCCAGCGCCAGGGACAGGACCACGCCGACGACGACCGGAGTGAGGAAGTCCTTCTGGAAGCCGAGCGTGAACAGCTCGCCCAGGCCGCCGATCCCGATCACGGCGCCGACGCTCACCATCGAGATGTTCGCGACGGTCACCACCCGGAGCCCGGTGAAGATCACCGGTACGGCGATCGGCAGGTCCACCGCGACCAGCCGGTGCAAGGCGCCGTACCCGACGGCGATGGCGGACTGCCGGACGTCGGGCGGCACGGAGCGGAGTCCGTCGATCACGTTCCGGATCAGCAACGACACGGTGTAGATGGTGAGCGCCACGATGATGTTCACCGTGGACAGCACCTTGGTCCCGAGGATCGCGGGCAGCACGATGAACAGCGCGATCGACGGCAGCGAGTACAGCAGCCCGCCGAAAGCAATCAGCGGATTCGCCAGCCAGGCGTAGCGCGTCGCGACGTACCCCAACGGCACCGAGATGATCAGCCCGAGAATCACCGGCAGAATCGCGAGATACAGGTGCTCACGCAACTGCTCCCAGATCAGGCCTAGGTTGTCACCGATCCACGTCATGACCGCAACGCTTCCGCTACCGAGCCCTGGTCGACGACGCCGACGGCGCGGCCTTCGTCGTCGACGACGATGCCCAGTCCGTTCGGGGACGTCAGTACGGCGTCCAGCGCCGCGCGGAGCGAATCGCCGCGCTTGAAGACCGCGCCGAGCGGCTCCAGCTCCTCGGACCCGTTCCGCCAGCCGACCGGTACGCCGTCGTTCAGCGCGAGGTCGTCCGGCAACGGCTGCACCGTGAGCTGATCGGTGTAGATGAACGTCAGAGCGCGGTAACCACGGTCCTGCCCGACGAATCCGCGGACGAAGTCGTCGGCAGGATTCGCCAGCAGCTCGGCCGGCGGTGCGAACTGGGCCAGCTTGCCGCCCACCTGCAGTACGGCGACGTTGTCGCCGAGCTTGATCGCCTCGTCGATGTCGTGGGTGACGAACACGATCGTCTTGCCGATGTCGCGCTGCAGCCGCAGCAACTCCTCCTGCAGCTGATGCCGGACGATCGGGTCGACCGCGCTGAACGGCTCGTCCATCAGCATGATCGCCGGATCGGCCGCCAGCGCACGGGCGACGCCGACTCGTTGCTGCTGGCCACCGGACAGCTGAGCCGGGTAGCGCTCAGCCATCACCGGGTCCAGACCGACGCGCTCCAGCAGCTCCATCGCCGTACCGCGTGCCTTGCGCTTGTCCCAGCCGAGCAGCTTCGGCACGGTGGCGATGTTGTCCACCACCGTCTTGTGCGGGAACAAGCCGGCGTTCTGGATCACGTACCCGATCCCGCGGCGCAAGGTCACGGCGTCCTGGGAGTTGATGTCCTGACCGTCGATCGAGATCGTCCCCGAGGTCCGCTCGATGGTCCGGTTGATCATCCGCAGCGAGGTGGTCTTGCCACAGCCGGACGGGCCGACGAACACGGTGATCTGGTTGCTCGGGATCTGCAGGGACAGTTTGTCGACGGCCACGGTGCCGTCCGGGTACTGCTTTGTGACGTCCTCGAACTCGATCATGGCGCCCCTTCGCGCTCGTCGTCGGTCGCGGATGAGACCCTAGCGGACCACGAGACCGAATCCACGTGATCGGACGGTTTCCCGGTCCGTGGGAAAGTGCACTGTAACGGTTGAAATACTGAGGGTGGTCAGGACTCCCGCATCGGGACCCTGACACCCTTCGCATCGGCGACCTCGACGGCCTTGTCGTAGCCGGCGTCGACGTGACGGATCACACCCATCGCCGGGTCGTTGGTGAGCACCCGCTCCAGCTTCTGCCGGGCCAGATCGGTGCCATCGGCAACCGACACCTGACCGGCGTGGATGGACCGGCCGATACCGACGCCGCCGCCGTGGTGGATCGACACCCAGGACGCGCCGCTGGCCACGTTCACCATCGCGTTCAGCAACGGCCAGTCCGCGATCGCGTCCGAGCCGTCGAGCATGCCTTCGGTCTCCCGGTACGGCGACGCGACGCTGCCGGTGTCCAGGTGGTCGCGGCCGATCACGATCGG
>DASXXB010000110.1:0-11049 GCA_036503355.1 Kribbella sp.
GGCCAGCCACCCGCGCCCGCCCCGAGCCCGAACGGGTTCCCCGAGAACACGCCGCTCGCCGAGATGACGGTCGAGCAGCGCGAGGCGTACTGGAAGCACCAGGCACGCAAGCACGAGAACGCGTACAAGGCGCTGCCCGTCAAGGACGCAGCCGAGATCGAGCGTCTGCGTCAGGCAGAGCAGGAACTCGCGCAGATCCGCGAAGCGCAGCAGAGCGACACCGAACGCGCCGTCTCCGAAGCCGAAAAGCGCGGACGCGCGGAGGCCGCGAAGCAGTACGGCGAAGAGCTCGTGAAGGCGAAGTTCGAGGCCGCGGCGGCAGGCCGCGTCCCCAACATCGCCGAGCTGGTCGAAGACCTCAACCTGTCGAAGTTCCTCGGCGCGGACGGCAAGCCTGACGCCGAGGCGATCTCCGCGGCCGTGGGCCGGTTCGCGCCGGCTGCCCCGGCCGCTCCGTCGCCCGCCGACCCGCCGCCGCCGCAACCCGACCCGGGCCAGGGCGCCCGCCCGCCCGCCGGTGCGACCGACTTCAAGGACGCACCGGCCGACGTGTTCGCCGCCGAGCTGGCGAAGTACGGAGTCCGGCCCCGCTCATGATCCACGTGTCCGCCCGGCTGGGCGACGGGCGCACCTCGATCGAGGTCACAGGGCACGAGGGTCACCAAGAAGACGGCCGGGTGTGCGCTGCCGTGTCCGCGATCACGCAGACCGCGCTGCTCGGGCTCGAAGAGATCGCCCGCCAACACCCGGACCTCGTGTCCATCGAAATCAATCAGGAGTAGCTCATGACCACCTTGACCGCCGCCCGGTCGTGGTTCCGGCTCAACCGCCACGACGTGCGGTCCACGCTGCCGGCCGCGATCCAGGCGATCATGCAGAACGGCCTGCTCGACCGGACCTTCCTCGACGCGCTGCTGCCCGAGTTCCTCTTCGCCGCCCTCGGCGACGCGGAGCCGTGGAGCGGCGGCCTGGGTGACACCGTCACCAAGACCCGGACCGGGCTGCTCACCCCGACCACCACGCCGCTCGGCGGCAGCGACCCCGCCCCGGCGACCTACTCGATCGAGCAGTGGTCCGTCACGATGGACCAGTACGGCAACGCGGTCGACACGAACATGCTGCAGAGCGCGATGACCCTCGCCTCGAAGTACCTCGAGGACATCCAGAAGCTCGCCACGAACGCCGGCCAGTCGCTCAACCAGATCGCGCGGAACAAGCTCTACCGGGCGTACGCCGGCGGCCGTACCTGGGCGACGGCGGCGGGTACCTCGGACACCACGATCGCCGTGGCCGACGTCTCCGGCTTCACCCACGTCATGGTGAACGGCGTCCCGACGCCGGTGTCCGGCGCGAACCCGCTGAACGTCACCATCGGCGGCGTCGCGAACACCGTCACCGGTACCTCGGTCACCTCCGGCGCGGGCAACCTGACGCTCGGCACCGCGCGCGTCGACGTGCTCGGCGACGCGGTCGTCGCGGCCAACGCGCCGGTTTCGTACCGGCCGTCGACGAAGGCGACCGCGTTCGAGATCACCAGCTCGGACGTCGTCACGATGTCGATGTTCCGGGCGGCCGTCACCCGGCTGCGGAAGCAGAACGTCCCGACGGTCAACGGCTACTACGTCGCGCACATCCCGCCGGACACCGAAGCCCAGCTCTTCAACGACTCCGACTTCAAGCAGGCCCTGCAGGGCCGGGTCGACAGCCCGGTCTACCGGGACCTGTCGATCGGTCGGTTCGGCGGCATCGACTGGGTCCGGAACAACGAGTGCCCGACGGCCGTGTCGAACACCGGCGTCACCGTGCAGCGGCCGCTGGTGCTCGGCGCCGGCGCCCTGACGCAGGACCCGTTCGCCGAGATGGGCAACCTGCTCAGTGGGGCGGACGGCAACGCGGGCGGGAACATCCGCATGATCGGCCCGGCCACCGGCGTGCAGGTCGCGCTGATCACCCGGCCGCCGCAGGACCGCCTGCAGCAGCTGCTGTCCACCGCGTGGAGCTGGGTCGGTGACTTCGGCGTCCCGACGGACGTCGTCGCTGCCGGCGGTGACCCGGCCCGGTACAAGCGCGGCGTCGTCCTCGAGCACGCCAGCTGATCCGTTTCGTGGGTGGCCGTCGGCGCGGCGGCCGCCCACGACCGGGAAGGAGAACCGATGAAGGTCACTGCGAATTCGGCGTTCCGCGCCGTGCACCAGTGCCAGATCCTCGAGTTCGCTGAGGGCGACGAGCTCGTCGGCGACTTCGCCGTGTACCTCATCCGGTCGGGCGCCGACGTCTCGGCAGCCGACGAGGAGGCCGAGGCGCTCGTCGACGAGCTGGAGAGCAGCAGGGCGGCGGGGGAGTCGCCCGCTGTCGACGCGCTGCCCGAGCCGAAGCAACGGACCGAGGAACCGGGCACCCGCGTGATCCGGGAGAAGCAGGATCCCGAGCCGGCCGAGGTCGAGCAGCCCGCCGCGGTGGGCGAGGACGAGGAGCCGGCCGAGCAGGGGGACGGCGACGAGACGGAGCACCAGGACGAGGCCGCCGACGAGGCGGAGGCGTCCGAGGAGGTCTCCGAGTTCGAGCAGATCGACGTCGCGGCCAGCAACATCTCCACGGTGCTGGCGTGGGTCGGCCAGGACAAGGACCGCGCGATCGCGGCGTTCGACGCCGAGTCGGACCGCGGCGAAGCGGCCCGCAGCACGCTGCTCGACCAGCTCTCGAAGATCGCCGACTGACGGGCCGGGAGGCGAGATGGGTTCCCTTGCTTCACGCGACCGGCTCGTCTCCCGCCTGCAGAAGGAAGGGGTGGACGTCAACACGGCGTCCGCCGACCAGGCCCTCGAGGACGCGAGCGGCCTGATCCGGGACCTCGCCCGGCAGCAGTTCGACTTCGTGCCGCAGGAGACGATCATCCTGCGGGGCAACGAGCAGGTGCTGACGCTCCCGCAGCGGCCGTTGGTCGTCAACGCCGAGAACCCGCTGACGGTCGTCGAAATCGGCGACTTCGGGAATCTCGACGTCACCTGCGTGGAAGAGCAGGACTACACCCGGCTCGGCAACCAGCTGACTCGCGGCGCGCCGTTCGCGTACACCTCGCGACTGCAGGGGTGGCCGCGGCGTCGGCACGGCCTCGGTGTCTGGGCGCCGCGGGTGCGGGTCACCTACTCGCACGGCTACGAGGTCATCCCCGAGAGCATCGTCGCGACAACGATCGACGTCGCGCAGGCGATGTACACGAATCCGGACGGCCTGCGCAGCTGGACGACGCCCGAGTACGCCGAGGTCTACGCGACCGAGCTGCTTGGCGCGGCGACCGTCGACTCGATCAAGAACAGGCTGTCGTCGCTCGGCCGCCGGCAGACCGCGCACAGCATCTAGCCCGCGGGCGCGGGCGGTTAGGAACTCCGATGCCCGAAGACAACAGCGGCGACCTCGTCATCGAGCCGACCACGGTCGAGCTCTACGGCACCGACGGCCGCACCTACCACACGGCGGCCGGTTCGAAGTTCGCCGTGGACGGTCTGA
Source organism: Kribbella sp. (assembly GCA_036503355.1). Taxonomy (GTDB): domain Bacteria; phylum Actinomycetota; class Actinomycetes; order Propionibacteriales; family Kribbellaceae; genus Kribbella. The sequence goes on from DASXXB010000110.1 coordinate 3,508, forward strand.
AGAACGGCACGCTCACCGTGGACCAGCCGAAGCAGCCCGAGGAGGAGGTGGCGGCCGGTGGCGCCGAAGTACCCGCAGCGGGTGACGGTCCGAAATCCGGGAACGCCGACGGGAGCGAAGGACCCGGTGACGGGAAAGCCGATTCCGGCGGATCCGGTCGTCGTGGCGGACGTTCCGGTACGGCTTAGTCAGAAGTCCACTCTGGACACCAGTTCGCTCGTCGAGATCGAAGGCGCCCAGACGACGAGCGTGTCCTCGTGGGATCTACTCACCCCGCCCACGGTGCGCGGCGCTCCGTCGCCGATCAACGAAAAGTCGGTGCTGATCGACGCGGACGGCCGGGAGTTCGAGATCCAGGGGCACGTCGCGCGTCGGCCCGAGCACCGCCCGATCTTCCTCGCCGCCGCCGTGCGGCTCATTTCCGACATGCAGCAGCAGTAGGAGAATTCGATGCCCGCAACCCCGAAGGCCGTCAGCTCGGTCGGCTACAAGTCGGTCCTGACGGACCCCACGCCGTCGGCGATGGACAACGTCAACGGCAACAGCTTCGTCAACGGCGGCAGGCTGCTCCTCAAGATCACCGCTCCGGCCGGTGGAGGCACGGTGACCGTCGCGTTCAAGGACACCGTCGACGGCCAGGCCGTCACGCCGCGCTCGTACACGTTCACCGCCAACCAGGTCGCTTGGATCGGTGGCTGGCCGGTCAACTACTACGGCTCGACCCTGGTCGCGACGCCGTCGGCGTCCGGCTTCACCGTCGCAGCCCTCACCCTGTAGCGATGACCGCGTCGATCCGGGTCACCGTGTTCCCGGACCAGGCTGTCGCCGAAGCCCGGCGCGTGTCCACACCGGACCGGATCGACATCGCCCACCAAGCGGCCGGGATCGCGCAGGGCAACGCCCCCGTGCTGACCGGCCGGTACCGCGACGGCATCAGCGTCGAGGTCAACGGCGACGAAGTGGCCATCGTGGACACCGACCCGGACTCGGTCTACAAGGAGTTCGGCACGAGCGACACGCCTGCGCACGCGGTGCTCATCGAGGCAGCGAGCCAATTCGGGAAGTACAGCGGCTGGCAGCCGAGGGGGAGATGATGACCGTCCCCGTCCTGCCGCCGATGGCCGGCGCCCTCGCCGATCTCCTCCTCGCCGACTCCGCGTTCACGGACCTGATCCCCGGCGGCCTGGCGACCTCGGCGCCGAAAGACGTCACCAGGCCGTACGCGGTGCACTACGTCTCGGCGGCGCCGCTGTCCGGTAAGGGCGTCGCCTACCGTGGCTCTTTCGCCGTCCACGGCTGCGCCACCACCTGGGACGGCGGCACCGCGCCGGACACGATCGCCTGGAACATCGTGTCGACGGCCGCCGCCGTGCTCAACCGCGCGGCCAACGTGCCGTGGCGCAACACCTTCTACACGGCCGAGGTCCACACCGGACCCCTGCCGATGGACCCCGACAAGACCCGCGGCGACGCGACCCCCGTCTACTGGGCGCTCATCCGCGGCGAACTCCGCATCCGCGTCCGATAGACCCCCGGCCCGCCGTTGGGGTGGGCGCCCTGCGCGGCGGGCCGGGCCCGGCTTCACCTCGACCGTCAGGGCGCCCAGATCCCTACCCAGAACCCCGCGTCCGCGGGACTACAGCAGGAGGACACCCATGTCCGACTACGCGAGCCCGGCCGATGCGCGGCTCTGGCTCGACGGCGACGCGTTCCGCGCGCCGGCGGGAACCGCGCTTCCGGTCGACATCTTCGCCAGCGCCCTCACGGGCTGGGACGCGTTCGGCGGCATCAAGGCCGGATTCTCCCGCGAGCCCAGCCAGGACAACACGAACCTCACCATCTGGAACAAGAAGGGCACGTACCGGCAGAAGAAGGGCGAGAAGACCGAGTCGATCAAGTTCCGGCCGGTCGACGTCTCGAAGGCCACCGCCCTGACGCTGCTCACCGGCGGCTCCATCGCCGAAACCTCCGTCGGCTCCGGCATCTGGGAGTGGATCGAAGGCGACGAGGAGACGTTCGCGCTCATCATCCGCGTGCAGGACGGCACCGAGTGGAAGGCGTTCTTCCTGAAGAAGGCCGAGCTCGCGACGAAGCCGCCCGAGACGATGGACGGCGAGGACATCGAAGGCTGGGACCTGGAGGTCATCGACCTCGTGCCGGACGACGGCAGCAAGTCCATCCGCAAGTTCACCTCGAGCAACCCGCTCGCCTGACCTGGAGCTGAAGCATGACGCAGGGCGCCCCCCGCAAGACCACCCGCCGGACCGCCGCGACGGCCCCGAAGACCAACCCGCTCGTCAAGCCGAACGGCGACGAAGAACTCGACCTCGACGGCTGGCTCGCCCAGCGAGGACTCGCCGGCAAGCGCCGGATGCGCGTCGGCGGAGAAGCGTTCGAGTTCCAGCGCTCGGCGACCCCGGCGGAACTTACCGCCCACAACGAGGCCCGCTCGAAGGGCGACGTCATCGGCGCGCTGGCCGCGCTGCTCGTCGACCCGGACCAGGCGGAGGCATTCCGCGCGGCGTTCGACCGCCAGCGCCAGCCGATGACGCCCGACATGATCAGCGACTTCACCGCCAGCATGCTCAACTTCGTCGTCTACGGCGACACCGATCCGACCGGCTCGGCTCAGGAGAAGGCGGGGGAATCTTCGGCGTCCTGATCGCGGTCCTCGGACCGTGGTGGGACGCCGTCCTCGCCGACTTCGACCAGTACTTCCACCGAGACCTCCGCGATGCCTGGCACACGATGCCAGCAGTTGACCTCGCCGCACGGATCCGCCGCCTCGTCCGGATCCCGAGCTCGTCGCTCGCGGACTTGCTCAGCGACGGCGAGGCCGCGTGGGGCGCGCACGAGGAGAACACCGCGCGGCTCTACGAGGCGCTCCACTACCAGCTGCAGCTGAGGTGGAACGAGCTCACGACCGACGACGACGACCGCGCCGCGATCCAGCGGGAGCGAGCCCGCGCGAAGCGCGCCGGTATCCGGCCGCCGCAGACCCCGCTGATCCCGCCGAACGCGTTGCGTCCGGCGAAGCTCGCGCAGCAGCGCGTCGACCAGTACCTCGCCGAGGCGCAGGCGTACTCGCTGGGCGAGCAGCAGCAACCTCAGATGATCAGCCTGGCCGAGTTCGAACGGGCCAAGGGAATCGTGACCGAACACCAGTAGCTACGGGGGTGATCGCGTGGCCGGTGGGCGGATTGACATTCTCGTCGAGCCGGACACGCGTGGCTTCCCGGAGAAGCTCGGCGGCAAGCTCAAGAGCGCCGCCGGGCCGCTCGGCGCCGTCGCCAAGGGCATCGGCCTCGCCGTCGCGGCCGGGACCGCGGTCGCGGCCGTCGGTCTCGGCCTGGTGATCGACAAGGGCATCGAGTACCAGTCGTCGCTGAACGACCTGCAGGCCGTGTCGCACGCGACGAACGACCAGATGGTCAAGGTCGGCGAGACCGCGAAGGCGCTCGGCTCCGACATGAGCCTGCCCGCGACGTCGGCGGCCGACGCCGCGGCGGCCATGACCGAGCTCGCCAAGGGCGGCTTGTCGGTCGACCAGGCAATGACCGCGGCGAAGGGCACGCTCCAGCTCGCGGCGGCCGCCCAGATCGACGCGGCGAGCGCCGCGGAGATCCAGAGCCAGGCGCTCAACGCCTTCGGCCTGTCCGCCGACAACGCGGGGCACGTCGCCGACGTCCTGGCAAACGCGGCGAACGCCGCGTCCGGCGAGATCACGGATTTTGCGCAGGCGTTCAGCCAGGCCGGCGCCGTGGCGCACCAGTTCGGCCTGACGATCGACGAAACCGCGACCGCCCTCGGGCTGTTCGCCAACGCCGGGATTCAGGGTTCGGACGCGGGCACCCTGCTGAAGAGTGCCCTGCTGGCTCTGGCGAACCCGAGCAAGCCCGCGCAGAAGGCGATCGAGCAGCTCGGCCTGAAGACGTTCGACGCGACCGGCAAGTTCGTCGGGCTCAAGAGCATCTTCGAGCAGCTGAACGCCGCGTCGGGCCGGATGACCGACGCCCAGTACGCGCAGGCGACCGCGACGGTCTTCGGCAGCGACGCGGTCCGGCTCGCCGGCGTCGCCGCGCAGACGACGGGCGACCAGTGGGACCAGATGGCCACGGCCATCGGCCACGCCGGCGGGGCGTCCGAGGTCGCCGCGGCGAAGACGAAGGGCCTCGGCGGCGCGATCGAGGGCTTCAAGAGCCAGCTCGAAACCGTCGCGATCGACGCCTTCGAACAGATCGGCCCGACCCTCGAAGCAGGGGTCCGTGCCGGGGCCGACGCTGTCTCGAAGTACGGCCCCGTCATCGTCGACGGCCTCGAGCGGGTCATCGACTTCGGCGCCGAGGTCGGGCCCGGTATCGCGCGGAAGGTCGAGGACGGCGCGAAGGAAGTCGGCCAGGCCGCCGAGAAGCTGATCAAGCCCTTCGAGGAGGGCGCGCGGCAGGCCGTCGACCGCGGAATCGGCATCGTCACGACATCCGTCGGCGGATTCGTCGACGTGGCGCGCAAGGCCGTCGACGTGGCGCAGCCGATCGCGAAGGGCATCGGCGACATCGCGAAGGGCGCGACTACGGCGTCCGGCCCGCTCGGCGCCGTCAAGGTCGCGCTCGAGCTGAGCTACGACGCGGCGTCCGCCGTCCTGACCGTCGCTAAGCCACTCGCTGAGGGCGTCGGCGAGCTGGCGCACCTGTTCGGCGAGCTCCCCGGCCCGGTGCAGGCGGCGGCGTTTGCGTTGCTGGCGCTCAAGGCCGGGCCGTCGATCGTCGGCGGCTTGAAGAACGCTCTGTCCGGCACGAGTACCGAGGCTGAAGGCGCGTCGTCGAAACTCGGTCTGGTCGGCAAGGCCGTCGGCGTCATCACCGCGCCCGCCCGCGCGGCCGCCGGCGCTGTCGGCGGCGTGGTCAACGTCGTGCGGCAGTTCAACGACGAGGCCCGGGTGCAGCGCGAACTGGGCGCAGCGGCCGGCGAGTCCGTCGGCCGTCTCGGAGGCGCCGTCGCCGCGTTCAACTCTAGCGCGATTCCTGCCGTCGGCGTCGCACGCCGGTTCGTTGAGCAGACTCGGGACATCCAGGCTGGCGCTGCCGCGGCTGGCCAGCCGATCAACGCGCTTAGTGCTGCCGTCGGGACGATCGTAGAGCGATCGTCGACCCTGTCGCGTGCAAAGCAGGCGTTCAACGACGCGGCCGACGGCGCCCAGCGTTTCGGGAAGCTGGCCGGCGTGGCCGCGGCTGGTGGGTCGTTGCTGAAGGACGCGGCGTCCGGTCTGGTCGGCGCGCTCGGCGGGCCGTGGGGTATTGCGCTTGCCGGGGCGGGTGTGGCGCTGTCGGTGTTCTCGCAGAAGCAGGAGGAGGCCCGTCAGAAGGCTGCGGCGTACAAGCAGGCCGTCGACGACCTCGCGAACGCGTACAAACAGTCCGGCGGCGCGATCGACAACAACATCACATCGACGAACAACAAGGCGTTGGCGGACAAGAACGTCACGGAGAACGCGAAAGCCGCGAATTCCAGCTTCCAGATCTACTCGTTGGCCGCGAATGGGAACAAGACCGCCCTCGACTCGGTTCGGCAGTCCTCCGATGAGGTGATTGCCAGCCTGGGCAAGCAGGTCGGCTTGAACGCGAGCCAGGTGAAGGGCCTCCAGGAAGTCAGCCACCAGCTGCTGAAGAACGGTGGCGACTACGCATCGGTGGCGGACAAGGTCAAGGCGTTGGGATCCGACACGATCGCTGCCGGGCGCGGCGGTTCCCTGGCCATCGACAAGTTCTCGGACTCGCAGAAGGCCCTAATCACGCGGGTCTTCGACGCGAACGGTGCGCTGGGATCGCAGATCAAGCTGAACGAGGACGCGCAGGCAGCGTTCGAACTTCTGGCGGCGACGGAAGCGAACGTCTCGACCGAGACGATCAAGATGTGGGAGGCGCAGAACAAGGCCGCCGACAGTGCCCGCGAGGCCGCGAACGCTGGCCTGGCATACAAGGACGCCCTCGCTCAGCTGAAGACCGCGCACGAGCAGACCGGCCAGGCGCTGAAGGAGAACGGCGAAAACTCCGACCAGTACCAGGCAGCGCTCCGCGGTGAGGAGCACGCGATCCTGGCCGTGCTCGACGCCAAGAAGCAAGAGGGCATCGCCAACTCGAAGGCCAACAGCGACATCCTCAAGCTCCACGACGGCACGGTCGCCCAGAACGCCGAGGCCGTGAAGCTGGCCGGGACATACAAGGACAAGATCCCGGACGCGCTGCGAACCGCGATCTCGAACATCGGGCTCGCCGACGCGGCCGCGGCTGGCCTCACCGTCTCGGTGAACGAGGCAGGCGAAGCGGTCTACCAGCTGCCGGACGGCCGGACGATCGTGATCACCGGCGACGTCAAGCAGGCCAAGGACGCGATCGACAGCGTTCCTGTGTATGCGGCGGGGAAGAAGGGCGCGATCCCTCTCACCGCAGACGCGAACGAGGCCACGGGCAAGATCGACCAGACGGTGCAATACGCGGACGGCAGCACCGGAATCATCACGATCGACGGCCACAAGGACCCGGCCGACGGCAAGGTCTACGCGGTCGTCACGCTGGCCAACGGCACCACGACGTACATGCGGATCGACGCGATCAACCAGGGCGCCAAGGACAAGACGATCGAAGTCGTCCGGTACGCAGACGGCAGCGTCGGCTACATCCAGGTCAAGGCGAACACCGCCGACGCCGAAGCTGCGATCAACCGAGTCGCCCGGGACCGCACCGGCCATATCACCATGATCGTCCGCACCGACGGCAGCGTCCGTGTCGGCGGCGGCAACAACATCATGAACGCGCGCGGCAACATCGTCGAGGCGTACTCCGCAGGCGGGATCAAGCCGATGCGCGCCGGAATAGCCCAGATCGTCCCGCCGCGCACGCTCCGCGTCATCGGAGACCGGCTCGTCGACGACGAGGCGTACATCCCGATCAACCGCGCTCCGCGCTCCCTCGCGCTCTTGGCGGAGACCGCGCGCCGCATGGGCTTCGACCTCCTGCGGCGCTACGCGACCGGCGGCATCGCCGGAACTTCGGGCTCTGGCAGCGCTGTCCTGACGACGGCGGGTGGCCGGATCACGGGGTCGCTGACCGTCAACGGGCTCGACGCCTTCATCGACGGCCGGATCGAGGCGGCCGACCACGCAGACGGCGACGCGCTGTACCGCGGCCGCAGAAACTAGGAGAGCGAATGGCTTTCGAGCAGCGCGAGATCCGCGACTACTTCAGCACCAGCCTGATCGTCGCCGCGTCGATCACGGACACGACGATGCGGGCGAGCGCGTTCACTGGCCTGCCGAACGACTACGGCAGCAAGTACCTGCCGCTGGTGCTGCACGACGACGCGCAGGGCATCTACGAGATGGTCGCTGTCGTCTCGCACGCCACCAGCTCGGACACGGTCACGGTCGTGCGCGGTCGGGAAGGCACGAGCGCCAAGGCATGGCCCGCGGGTACCCGGATCGAGTGCGCGCCGGCCCGGTACGACGCCCTGATCGCCGCGACGAGTTCGACGCTGCCGCCGGACCCG
>DASXXB010000111.1:0-10978 GCA_036503355.1 Kribbella sp.
ATCTGCGTCGACAGCACCGTGGTGGTGAACACGGTCCGCCCGCGGAACCTGAACCGCGACACCGCGAACGCCGCGAGGATCGCGATCGCCACCGAGAACACCGTCGCGGCCACCGACACGATCGTCGAGTTCACGAAGTACTTCGCCAGCGGCACCGTCTTCCACATGTCGACGAACGGCGCCAGCGTCAGGTTCGACGGCCACCAGGTGAACGCGCCCTGCACGTCCTTCAGCGGCTTGAGCGACGACGTGATCATCACGTACAGCGGGACCAGGACGAACAGCCCGAGCACTGTGAGGGTGACACCGCGGTAGATCTTGAAACCCCTGGTCTCACGCACGACGCGACCTCCTTCCGGTGACGAGCAGATAGGCGCCGGTGACGATCATCAAGAAGATCAGCAGCAGCACGGACATCGCCGCACCGGTGCCGAAGTTCCAGGTCAGGAACGACGCGTTGTAGATGTGGAACGTGATCAGGTCACCGGCCGGCGGCTGCGCCGTACCGAACAGCACGTACGGCGTGTTGAAGTCGCTGAACGTCCACAGGAACAGCACGAGCACGAGCACCAGGTTCACCGGGCGCAGCGACGGCAGCGTGATGTTGCGCCACTGCCGGATGTTGCCGGCGCCGTCCACCGACGCGGCCTCGTAGAGGTCCCGCGGGATGCTCTGCATACCGGCCATCAGGGTGAGGAACGCGAACGTCCACAGCTTCCAGCCGGCCACCGTGATCAGCGAGACCAGTGCGTTGCCGCCGATCAGCCAGAACGTGTTGCCGTCGGTCAGGTGCAGTTGCTGCAGTACGTGGTTCACCGCGCCGGTGTCGCGTTGCAGCATGAAGTTCCAGGTCAGGATTCCGGCGTACGCCGGGAGCGCGTAAGGGACCAGGAACAGGGTCCGGACGATGCCCCGCCCGCGGAACTCGGGCTGCAGCGCGACCGCGGCCGCCATCCCCAGCACCCACGAGAAGGCGACGGTGACCAGCGAGAACACGACCGTGACGCCGAACGACTTCAGCAGGCCCTGCCCGACCGCGTTGTTGAAGTCGAGCGCGACCTTGTAGTTGCCGAGGCCGGCGCCCGGGGCGGCGGACCAGTTCGCGAGGAAGAACTTGGTCAGTTTCACGAAGCTCATCCAGATCCCGACCAGCATCGGGATGATGTGGATCAGCAGTTCCAGCAGCACCGCCGGCGCCAGCAAGGCGTACGGCAGCCAGCGGTTCAGGCCGGGCCGGTGCTCGGGGCCGCGCTTGGTCTTGGGTTTCGCAGGCTTCGCGGCGGCCGGCGTCGCGTGCTCTGTGGCGACGGACATCCTTCGAGTCGCCTCCTGTCTCTCGGGTGCAGATGGGCTGAACACGGGCGGTGGCCCGGACGACCTCGTCCGGGCCACACGCGGTCGGTCAGCTACCCGCCGCCACCTGGTCCTCGGCGGTCTTCAGGGCGGCCTTCACGTCGTCGGCGGACACCGTGCCGCCGGTCGCGATCTTGGCGAACATCGAGTTCATCGCCTTGCCGACGGTGCTCTCGAACTGGTCCTCGGCCGGCACCAGCGGCAGCGGCTTGGACTTGGTGTTGTAGACGTCCTGGAAGGTCGCGGCCTCGGCGGCATCGGTGGTGAAGTTCGGCTTCGCGTCCTTCAGCACCGGCAGCGCGGCGAACGGCTTGTCCAGCGTGGTCTGCGTCTCCGTGGACGTCATGTACTTGACGAACTTCAGCGCCGCGTCCTTGTGCTTGGTGTTCTTGAAGATCGACAAGTTGATACCGGCGACGTGGCTGGCCACCTGCTCGCCACCGGACGGAGCCGGGAACGGTACGACGCCGTACTCGCCGGCCTTCATGCCGTTGGCAACGATCGAGGAGTCGGCGTTGTTCTGGTTGATGACCATCGCGACCTTCTTGTTCGCGAAGTCGTTCACCGACTTGGTGCCGTTGTCGTACTGCGCGTTCGACGGGTTCGCGACCTTGTCCTTCTGCATCAGGTCGAGGTACCGCAGCACGCCCTGGACGTTGCCGTCACCGGTGAAGGTCGGCTTGCCGTCCTTGTCGAACCAGTCGGCCTTGTTCTGCGCGGCGTTGATGAACGCGAAGTGCACGTTCTCGGTGTAGCTGCCGGCCGCCAGCGCCATGCCCCACTGCTTCTTCGCCGGGATGGTCAGCTTCTGCGCGTCGGTGACCATCTCCTCCCAGGTCTTCGGCGGCTGCAGGCCGGCCGCGGCGAACATCGCCTTGTTGTAGTACAGGCCGTAGGCCAGACCGTAGAGCGGGACCGAGGTCGGGTCGGTGCCTTCCTTGCCGCCGGTCGCCAGAGCCGTCGGCACGAACTTGTCCTTGCCACCGATCGCGGTCATCGCGTCGCCGTCGAACGGCAGGAACGCGCCGGTGGCCTGCAGCGAGGCCGCCCAGGTGTTGCCGATGTTGACCACGTCCGGTCCCTGACCGGAGGTGGTCGCGGTCTGGATGCGGGTCTGCAGGTCGTTCCAGCCGATCACCTCGAGGTTGACCTTGATGCCGGTCTCCTGGGTGAACTTCTGCAGGACCGGGGTCAGCACCTCCTTGTCGTTGTCCAGGCTGGTGCCCTGGTTGCTGGCCCAGTAGGTCAGCGTCTGGTCACCGCCCGAACCACCGCCGGAGGAGTCGTTCTTGTCGCCACCACCACAGGCGGCGAGGCTGACTCCCATGGCGGTCGCTGCCACCGCGGCTACAAGCGAACGCAGTCTCACGTCGGACTCCCTCGTCCCGTCGAGCCCCCGCGGACCTGCGGGGGCGGATCGGCCCCATACTGACCTAACCGGTTAAGTTTCGAAACCCTAACCGGTTCAGTAGGAGCGTGTTCGTTACGACCTCGTGACCCGACAAACCTCCACCCACCAGCCGGCAAACGCAATCCGACACACTCCGGAACCGCCCGATTTCACACAGTCTTCAAACACCACCCGCCGGTCCGCGAACCTCGCCGTACGCCGAACCCCGCCGCGCGAACCCTCCAGTTCAGCGGGCGACCCCTCGGGGCAGGAGTGGGTGGGTCAGGAGTGGGCGGGGCCGGAGGATTCGCGGTGGCGGAGTTCGCCGGCGGGGGCCTGCTCGTGGAGGGCGGTCTCGCCGGTGACGATGCGCAGCAGCAGGTCGGCGGCGGCCCGGCCACGTTCCATCGTCTTCTGGTCGACCGCGGTGATCCCGGGCCGGGCGAGTTCGCACAGCGGCGAGTCGTCCCACGCCAGCACCGACACCTCGTCCGGGACCGCCGTACCGAGGTCCATCGCGACCCGCAGCGCCGCGACCGCCATCAAGTCGTTCCCGAGCACGATCGCGGTCGGCGGATTCGGCCCGGTGAGCAGCCGGCGTGTGAGTTCGGCGCCGTTGTCGTACTGGTAGTTGCCCTCGACGTGCCGCACCGTGATCCCGTGCCGCGCGGCGTGCTCCCGCAGCGTCTGCACCCGCAGCCGCTCGTGGATGAACGTGAACGGCCCGCTGATGTGCGCGACGTTCGTGTGCCCGAGTTCGACCAGGTGGTCGAGCAGCAGCGAGACGGTTTCCTCGGGCGAGCTGATCAGCCGGCCGACCGCGTCGTCGGGCTCGTTCGAGCTCACCACGACGCACGGCACCCCGAGTTCCTTCAGCAGCAGGATGCGCTGGTCGTTCTCGAGTTCGTCGAACAGGATGAACCCGTCCACGCGACCCTGCCGCGACCAGCGCCGCAGTACGTCGAGATCCTCGCCGTGCTCGCCCGTGAGCCGCAGCAGCAGCGAGGAGTCGACCTCGTTCAGGTACTGCTCGATGCCGACCAGCGTGCGCATGTAGAACGCTTCGGTCGAGATCAGCGACGGGTCACGGGCGATCACGATCCCGATCGTGCGGGTACGGCTCGCGGACAGTGCGACCGCGGCGGAGTTCGGGTGGAAGCCCAGCTCCTCGGCCAGGTCGAGCACCCGCTGCCGGGTCTCCTCGCTGACGCCGGCGCGCCCGTTCAGCGCGTACGAGACCGACGCCTTCGAGATGTGCAACCGGCGGGCGAGGTCGCTGATCGTGACCCGATGACTGCGGCGGGTACTGCCTACCGGGCCGTCGCCGTCGCCGTCGGAGTCCGCAACGGATCCGCTCGTCGTCATCGCCCGGCCGCCCCTCGCACAGACGGAAAAGTGTTCATGTCAGACGGGAGATTAGCAGCGACATTTCTGGGCTAGCGGTAGTCCACTAAGTTGGATAGCGTTTTCCCATGCTGCCGAACGAGCCGTTGCGACTGGATTTCCTGCCCTGGGAGTACGCCCGGAAGGCGTCCGGCGCCGAGCGTGAACGTCAGGCTGAGCGGCAGGCGGGGCTCGGCGGGTCGGTCGAACTCGCGACCGACGTGTACGTCGCGGAGTCGGCCGCGGTGTACTGCGACGAGCTCCGGATGGGCGAGCGTTCCTACATCGCCGCGCACGCCTACGTCACCGGCCGGATCGCGCTCGGCTCCGACACGACGATCAACCCGTTCGCCGCCGTCCGCGGGAACGTGACGATCGGCGACGGTGTCCGGATCGGCGCGCACACTTCGATCCTCGCGTTCAACCACGGCACCGCGCCGGGCGAGCCGATCTTCACGCAGCCGCACACCTCGCGCGGCATCACGATCGGCGACGACGTCTGGATCGGCTCGAGTGTCACGATCCTCGACGGCGTGACGATCGGCCCGCACAGCATCGTCGGCGCCGGCGCCGTCGTGACCAAGAACATCCCGGCCAACTCGGTCGCGGCCGGCAACCCCGCCCGCGTCCTCCGCTCGCGGACAGGAGCATCCATGTCAGGTGACCTTCGGACCCAGCTGGCCGCCTTCGCCGCGAAGGCCCGCGGCCAGGTGGACGACGTACTGGCGCGTTGCTGGGACGGCGACCGTTTCGTCGACCGCCCGGGCGTCGACCGCGAACCGGAGATCCGGCCCTGGTGTGACGCCGTCGAGATCGCGGACCTGCTGGTACGCCGGACACCGGCCGGCCACACCCGTGACGACCTCGTCCGCCGGCTCCGCGCGCGCCAGGACCCGGCCACCGGACTGGTATCACCAGGAGACCTGTCCGACGACGGTCTGGGTAAGCCGTCGGACATCGAACTGTCTGTCCTGGAAGGGCCCGCGAACTACTACATCCTGTGTGTCGGGTATGCGCTGCAGGTCCTCGGCAGCAGCTTCGAGCATCCGATCGTCACGGACTTTACGATCGAGGAGCTGGACAAGTTGCCCTGGGCAAGAAGGGCCTGGTCGGCCGGGTCCGGCATCGATGCGCTCGGGACGGCGTTGGCGCGGAACCTCCATGACCACAAGGGATCCGGAGCGCTCGAGACGCTGATGGGCTGGTTGCTGACCCGCGCGGATCCCGCCACCGGAGCCTGGGGTTCGCCGCATCCCGACGACGGCCTGCTGCAGGTCGTGAACGGCTTCTATCGCCTCACCCGCGGCACCTACGCGCAGTTCGGCCTCCCGCTTCCGTATCCCGAGCAGGCGGTCGCCACTGTGCTTGCTCACAGCAATGACCGGCGGATGTTCACCGGCGACAACTACAACGCCTGCAACGTGCTCGACGTCATCCATCCGCTGTGGCTGGCCCGCAAGCAGACGACGTACGGCGAGGCGGACGGCCGGCGCTGGGCCGAGGAGCAACTGCGGGCGATCCTCCCGCGCTGGGTCGACGGCGCCGGGTTCGCGTTCGCGCCGGACGGCACCGACGACCGGGCCATCCCGGGGCTGCAGGGGACCGAGATGTGGCTGGCGATTATCTGGCTGCTGTCGGACTACCTCGGGTTGTCCGACGAGCTGGGCTACCGCCCGCGCGGCGTCCACCGCCCGGAGCCGCTGGTCTGACCCACTCCGCGTGGTACAGCGGACTCATGCTGGAAGAACTCACAGGACGACTGGTCACCCCGGACAGCCCCGACTGGGAGCAGGTGCGCCGCGGCTGGAACCTGTCGGTCGACCAGCGCCCCGCAGCCGTCGTACAGGCAGCAGGACCGGGCGACGTCGAGCAGGTCATCAGGTACGCCGGTACGCACGGTCTGAAGGTGGCGGCGCAAGCAGGTGGCCACGGTGCGACCCGTGAACTCGACGGCACCATCGTCGTACGTACTGATGCGCTGGACGAGCTCACTGTCGACAGAGCCGCCCGTACGGCGCGTGTTGGCGCGGGTGTCCGGTGGGGTGCGTTACAGGAAGCACTGGACGGCACTGGGCTGACGGGACTACCTGGTTCGTCTGCGAACGTCTCCGTGGTTGGGTACTGCACGAACGGCGGGTTCTCGTGGTTCTCCCGTCCGTACGGGACTGGAGCGGCCAGCCTGCGGGCCGTCGAGCTCGTCGACGCGGCCGGCGATCGCAGGTGGATTGATGACGCAGCCGAACCGGACCTGATGTGGGCCGTCCGTGGAGGCGGCGGCAACTTCGGTGTGGTTACAGCGGCCGTGGTGGACCTGCACCCGGCTCCTGCCATCACAGGTGGCCGGTTGATGTTCCCGATAGAGCAGGCGGCTGCTGTGCTGACGGCGTACGGCAAGGCCACCCAGGAGGCCCCGGAGAGCGTGACGCTGTGGGCGTACCTGGTGCACTACCCGCAGGCGCCGGCGCTGCCGGAGGCTGTCCGGGGCAAGTCGTTCTGCATGGTCGACGTGATCACACCCGACGGTGAGCTGGACGGCGTACTGGCGACCGTCCGGGCGGCAGGGACTGTGCTGTCCGAGGTCATCCGGCCGCTGCAGCCCAGCGAGGTTGCCGATCTGAACTCGGTGCCCACACCACCGCAGGCGCTGTCGCTGATCACGTCGACGTTCCAGGAGGTCACTCCGGAGCTGATCAGCACGCTGATCGAGTACGCGGGAGAGCCGTCGCTGATCTTCCAGGTCGCGATCCGGCACCTGCGGTCCGGCGGGACGGGTGACCGGCCCGGTGTGGCCGCCGCTGACCCGCTAGCGCCGTACATGGTCCTGGGTGTGTCGATCGTGCCGTCGCCGGAGTTGCAGCCGGCCGCCGAGGGACAGCTGCGCGCGCTGCAGGAGGCGCTGCAGCCGTGGCGTGCCGGGTACATGCCGCCGACCGGGCTGTCTGCGTGGAACACGCTGCGGGACTGCTACAGCGAGACGGACCTGGCCCGGCTGCGGGAGATCAAGCGGCGGGTCGACCCCCAGGGCACCTTCGCCGGGAACTTCCGCCTACCCTGACCACGTGGACCCCCGCACGCGCCGACTGGTGACCTCCCTCGTCCTGGCCGCCCTGGTCGCCATCGTCGTCGTGGCAGCCTTCCTCCGGTAACGTCCGGCCACATGAGGCCCGCCACAGCTGAGCGTTCGTCGTACCTGATGCGGGCCGGGCTGGTCCGCAACGTCCGGTCGGGGGAGCACCTGACGACGTTCGTGGTGTCCGGGGTCGCGACGGTCCTGCTGACCCGGCTGATCCTCAGCTTGAGCGGTTACCCGCAGATCGGCGGCAAGGGCCTGCACATCGCCCATGTACTGCCCGGCGGCCTGCTGATGCTGATCGCGATCTCCCTGCTGCTCGGGTACGTCGGCCCGGTCGTGCGGCCGGCCGCCGCGACCATCGGCGGGATCGGGTTCGGCCTGTTCATCGACGAGGTGGGGAAGTTCGTCACCTCGGACAACAACTACTTCTACAAGCCCAGCGCGGCGATCGTGTACGTCGTCTTCGTACTGATCGTGCTGGGTTTCCGCTTCCTCACCACGCGGCGGCCGATCGACCCGCGCGAGGAGTTGGCGAACGTCATCGACCACGCCGTCGAAGGTGTCGCAGGCGGGCTGTCCCGCAGGCGCCGCGCCGAGGCCTCGGAGCTGCTGGGGCTGGTGCCCCGCGAGGTGACCGGCCGGCGAGAGACCGCCGACCTGATCGCCGCCTGCCCGCCCGACGAGGTCGAGCTGGCGGCCCCGGTGGACGCGGCCTGGCAGGCGATCCAGCGCGGATTCGAGCGACTCGCCACGCACCCGAAAGCGCCGGCCGTCGCAGTCGCCGTACTGGCGGTCCAGGTGGTCGGAGCGCTCGTCATCGCCGCCGTACTGGGAGACGGGTTCAACCACCTGCCGGTGCTGGGGGTGAGCGTGGGGAGCTTGCTGTCGGCAACGTTCACGGTCCGCGGAGCGCTGGCGTTGCGGAAGGGCAACCGGGTGCGGGCGGTCCGCCTGTTCGAGCTGGCGGTGCTGGTGTCGTTGCTGATGACACAGGTCTTCCAGTTCGCCGCCACGCAGTTCGCAGCGGCCGGCGGCATGCTGCTGGACCTGGTGATGCTGGGGCTGCTCCGTGCGGAGCGGGACCGGATGCGGCGCGTACTGGACAACGTTGCGAAGGCTAGGACGCGCCGACTGCCAACCGAGACGGATCGCCCGCCGTTTCCGGAGGACCCGTCGGATCCGGTGTAGCTTTCCAGTTCTCGTGGCGGCCGATCAGTACCGGTGACATGGTCGCGACCAGGTAGATCGCACCACCCGCGAGCAGCGCGGGAGCCAGACCGACGGCAGCGATGGCGGCACCGGCGACCACGCCACCCAGCGGTACGCCGGTCCAGCAGGCGGCGTTCGACAGCGAGTTGACCCGCCCGAGCAGGTGGCTCGGGATCCGTTCGACGCGGATCGCTCCGAGCACCGGGTTGATGAAGCCGGCCCCGATGCCGGCAACGGCGTACACCGCCATCAGCGTCCAGACCGGCGCGTCCGTCGCCATCGCCACGAAGCGTGGGGCTCCCGCGATCAGGAACGCCACCGTGAAGATCAGCTTCCGCGGGATGCGGTCGCCGATGGCCGAGGCCAGCAGCGCGAACGCGGTAGCGGTCACTCCGAACGACGTGAGGATCAGGCTGGTGTGGCCGGGCCCGTAGCCGTGGGACCTGATCCAGACGGGCAGCAGTACGGTGCCGATCGCGGCGTCCAGCAGGTTGGTGACGCTGATCATGGTCACCAGTGGCAGCAGCAGCCTGTCGGTGCGGAGGAAGTGCCATCCTTCCAGCAGCCTCCGGCCGTACGCCGCTTCGTTGCTGACGACCTGGTGTTGAGGCTTGGGGATCCAGCGGGCGATGAGTACGGCGCAGATACCGAACGACGCGGCGTCGATCCACAGGGCGTTGACCGCTCCGACCAGGGTGATCAGTCCGCCTGCCAGTGCGTACGCGAAGAAGCCGGCCAGGCGTTCCGTCGTACTCTCCAGCCCTGTCACACGCTCCAGCGGGACCTTGGCCGCTCGGGCGATGTCCGGGATCAGCGTCTCCTTGGCGGAGTCACCTGGTCCGCGGAGCGCCCCGGCGATCGCGACGAGCGCCAGCAGGATCGGGAAGTGCAGTAGACCGAGCGTGTGCAGGAGAGGTACCAGAGCGACCACGCCAGTGCTGGCGGTGTCTGCCAGGACGCTGATCCGGCGGGCTCCAACCTTGTCGATGAGCGGGCCGCCTACTGCCTTCACCACGACCAGCGGCGCCATCTCGGCCAGTGCGACCAGGCCGGTCTTCACCGGTGAACCGGTGGTGATCAGTACGAACCAGGGGATCGCGATGGCGCTGACGCGCGTCCCGCAGATCGACACCACGTTCGCCACCAGGAACGCCACGAGCGGGGCGCGGTTTGCTTGCCTCACGGTCCGTTCTCCCTACCGGGTCTCGCGGGGGAACGCCTGGATCTGGACGGTGACCTGCTCGGCGCCCTCCGGCAGCGGAGCGGTGAGGTCCGGCGTCTTGTACTTCTCCAGAACCGCGAGCACCTCGTGCATCATCGCGTCGAGCTGGTCGGCGCGCAGGTGGAAGAAGTAGTCCGAGAGCACGCTGGCGTCGCGCCAGTCCTCCGGCATCGTCTGCATCGCGTCGATGAAGCCGAAGATGTTCTCGGCGTACGTCTGACCGACACCGTGCAGGAAGCCCAGCGCCAGCTCGGGCTCCTGGTCCAGCAGCTCGGCCTTGTCGAACTCCGTGCCCTGGTGGGCCGACTTCCACCAGCGGTCGCGGGCGTTGCCGCGGCTGTCGTCCTCGGTGACCAGGCCGGCGTCGGCGAGCTGCCGCAGGTGGTAGCTGGTGGCGCCGGTGTTCACCCCGAGTCGTCCCGCCAGGGTGGTCGCGGTCTGCGGGCCGTAAACCCGGAGCAGGCCGAGGATCCGGTTCCGCATCGGGTGCGCCAGCGCCCGCACCAACTCCCGATCCAGGTGGACGTTCCGCGGCGCCTCTTTGCTGCTCTCGTCGCTCATGACACCGAGCATAGAACCGCAAACGCTCTTTGCAAAGAGTTTTTGCAAAGAGATTGTGTGATTGGTTGTCCACAGATCTGAGATCGCCGGTCCACGGCGGCCCGAATCGCGGCATCTTCTCCGTCGACCACCTATGGGCCGAGGCAGCACATACCTCACCGAGGGCGTCGTACGTCCCGACCTACCAACTACCGATGAAAGGCAGAACCACCGAATGATGCGCGTGATGCTCGACGACGCCGACTACTGCGACGTCCCCGCCGACCTGATGACCTTCGACGACGGGGCGGTGGTCTTCTGGCGCAACGGCGAGGAGGTCGGCCGGCACCGCCAGTCCCGGATCCGTTCCCTCGAGCCGATGAACCCCAACTCGATGACCCGCAAGATCCAGAAGGCCCGCAAGACCCATCCGAACGCCTTCCGCCAGTGGACCCCCGAAGACGAACAAACCCTCATCGAGATGTACAACAACGGCGCCCCCATCGACGACCTCACCGAAGCCCTGGGCCGCCAGGAAGGCGGCGTCATCACCCGCCTCAGAAACCTCGGCCTCCTCGACGACGACCCAGACGCCACCACCCCAGCCGGCAACGCATGACCCCCACCGCCCCGACAAGACCGCCACGTCAACCACCCGATCCGCGCCCACCGCAAGGTGTCCGCGGGATGCCGGGCGCGGCGACAGCCCTTCCAGCCGCCTCCGATGACGCGCGTCCCGTACCGTCGCCCAACCGCCCGGCGAGGCGGCCACCCCGTCGCGGCTCGTCCTGTCGTCCAACCGCCCCGG
>DASXXB010000112.1:0-28288 GCA_036503355.1 Kribbella sp.
GCGGTCGAGGGACTCAAGACCGTGCAGCCGTCGCTGGGCGAGTACGTGATCCCGATCACCGCGGTGATCATCATCGGGCTGTTCATGGTCCAGCGCCGCGGGACCGAGTCCATCGGCCGGGCGTTCGGGCCGGTGATGATCGTGTGGTTCACGGTGATCGGCGCGGCCGGGATCGGCGGCATCGTCGAGCACGCACAGATCCTCAAGGCGCTGTCCCCGACGTACGCGATCGGTTTCCTGGCTGGGCACTTCCACATCGCGTTCTTCGCACTCGCGGCGGTCGTGCTGTCGATCACCGGCGCCGAGGCCCTGTACGCCGACATGGGCCACTTCGGCCGGAAGGCCATCAGCCGCGGCTGGCTGTTCCTGGTACTGCCGGCCCTCACGCTCAGCTACATGGGCCAGGGCGCGCTGATCCTGAAGGACCACGCGAACATCAGCAGCCCGTTCTTCCTGCTGGTCCCGGACTGGGGCCGGCTGCCGCTCGTGCTGCTCGCGACCGCGGCAACCGTGATCGCGTCCCAGGCCGTCATCACCGGTGCGTACTCGGTGATGGCGCAGGCCGCGCGGCTCGGGTACCTGCCGCGGCTGCGGGTGACGCACACGTCGGCGACCACGATGGGCCAGATCTACGTCCCGTTCGTCAACTGGCTGCTGTTCGTGTCGGTGCTGACGCTGATCTTCGCGTTCCGGAGTTCGGCGGCGCTGGCCTACGCGTACGGCATGACGGTGACCGGGACGATCACGATCACCACGCTGCTGTTCTTCTACGTCGCGCACTACCGCTGGAACGTGTCGCGATGGCTGATCCTGGCCGGTGCCGTGCCGCTGCTCCTGATCGACGGGCTGTTCATCGCGGCCAACCTGACCAAGCTGCTGCACGGCGCCTGGCTGCCGCTGCTGATCGCGCTCACGTCGTTCACGGTGATGACGACCTGGCAGCGCGGCCGGGAGGTCGTCACCCGCGAGCGGGAGCGGGCCGAGGGTTCGCTGCAGGAGTTCATCGACGAGCTGAGCTCCGGCAAGCTGCCGGTCCGTACGGTTCCGGGTACGGCGATCTTCCTGAACCGCGGGGGCGTCAGCGCACCGCTCGCGCTGCGAGCGAACGTCGAGCACAATCAGGTCCGGCACGAGCACGTGGTGATCGTCGCGATCGACACCGAACCGGTTCCGCGGGTCCCCGAGGACAAGCGGGTCACGGTGAACGACCTCGGGTACGGCAACGACGGGATCACGCACGTCACGATCAGGTTCGGGTACATGGAGCGCCCCGACGTACCGGCCGCCCTGGCGCTGCTCGACCCGTCCGAGTCCGAGGGGCCGCTCGATCTCGAGCGGGCGTCGTACTTCCTGTCCAAGATCGAGCTCCGGCGCGGCCAGGAACGCACGATGGCCGGCTGGCGCAAACAGACGTTCCTCGCCACGTCGCACATCACCGCGGACGCTGCCGAGGCGTTCAGCCTGCCCCGCGACCGCACGGTCATCATCGGTTCGCACATCGAGGTCTAGATGGACCAGACGTACGACGAGAGCGCGCCGGTCGGACTACTGACCGGCCTCGTCCGTACGGTCTGGATCCAGCGCACCGGATCGCAGCCCTACCTGCAACGGGACCTGCCGACCGGCGGCGTCGAGCTGCACTGCCCGGTCGGCGGCGTACCGCGGCTGATCGGGCCGTTGACGCGGGCGCACCTGCAGGTGATCCCGGCGCGGACGACGATCGTCGGTGTGCGGTTCATGCCGGGCGCGGGGACGCCGCTGTTGGGCGTACCGGCCGACGAACTGGTCGACTGTGTGGTGGATCTGTGGGGCCCGTTGGCGGACATGATCGGGTCGGTGGTCGCGGATGCGCCGAATCCGCAGGCGGCGTTGCTCGGCGTCCAGCAGTACCTGGCCGGGCAGCAGGTGCGGCCGGATCCGGTGGTGGCGGAGCTGGTACGGCGGTTGATGCCGTGGGACCGGACCGGGATCGCGACGCTGGCGGACGAGCTCGCGCTGTCGGAGAGCCAGCTGCGACGCCGGTGCCTGTCGGCGACGGGCCTGGCACCGAAGGCGCTGCAGCGCACGTTGCGGTTCCAGGGCTACCTCGCGCTCGCCCAGGCCGGGTACGGGAACGGGCTCGCGGACCTCGCGGCCGAGACCGGGTACGCCGATCACGCGCATCTGACCCGCGAGTGCGTGCGCCTGACCGGCGTGACGCCCCGCGATCTGCTCGGCGACAAGGCGGATCGCTGCGACTGCGGCCACGACCACACCGCGTCCTGGGCACCCTTCCTCGCCGGGTGGTACGACCGATTCGTTCAAGCCCGAACGAGTGGCCGCGTTCTAGCGTCGGTGCATGGAGTTGATCAGGTCTGACCACGAGCTGTACGACGTACTGCGCCGGCCGGCGCTGCCGCAGTACTGCGACGTTCGGCCGCAGGCGATCGCGCGGTGCTCGTCGGTCGAGGATGTCGTCGAGGCCCTGGCCTCTGCACGCGCTGCCGGCCTTCGGGTCGCCCCGCGTGGTGGCGGCCACTGTTTCGCCGGGCGTTCGTCGACGACGGGCCTGATGCTCGACCTCTCCGGCCTCTCGACGATCTCGGTGGACTCCGGGTTGGCCACGATCGGGGCCGGGGCTCGGCTCGCGTCCGTCTATCACGGGCTGCATGAGCACGGGCTGACGCTTCCGGCCGGCTGCGGGCCCACGGTGGGGATCGCCGGGCTGACGTTGGGTGGCGGGCTCGGGCTGCTCGGGCGGAAGTACGGCCTGACCTGCGACCGGCTCGTCGCGGCGACGGTGGTCCTTGCCGACGGCAACGTGGTGGAGTGTGACGCCGAGCGCGAGGCGGACCTGTTCTGGGCGCTGCGCGGAGCGGGTGGCGGGCAGTTCGGCGTGGTCACGTCGCTGGTGTACGCCGCCGTACCGTCACCGGCCGCGACCCGCTTCACCATCACCTGGCCCCGGGAGCGCGCGGCCGAGGTGATCGACGCCTGGCAGACCTGGGCTCCGGACGCACCCGACGACATCACCGCCAGCCTGATGGTGACCGCCGACCGTACCGAGGTCTTCGGCGCGACGCTCGTCCCGCTCGACCCCGGCCCGTTCGCGGACGGCGACATCCAGCTGCGCGAGGGCCTCACCTGGCCCGAGCTCAAACGCAGCCTGTCCGAAGGCGAGCCGGCGGGCGGCGTCGTGCACAGCAAGTCCGAGTTCTTCGCTGCGCCACTCCCCCGGGCCGCGATCACCGAGCTCCTCGCCGGCGGCTGCGAGCTGAACTTCACGCCGATGGGCGGTGCCTACAACCGCGTTGCCGGCGATGCGACCGCGTTCGCGCACCGCACCGAACGGTTCCTGCTCGAGCACGTCGGCCCCGACCGGAACGCCGTACGACGCTCCTGGTCGATCGCCCATCCGCACGCGTCCGGTCACGTGTACCCGAACTTCCCGGACGTCGACCTGGCCGACTGGGCCATCGCCTACCACGGCTCGAACTACCCTCGCCTGCAGGAGATCAAGGCCAAGTACGACCCGCACACCGTGTTCTCCTTTCCCCAGTCCCTCAGAAGTGACTACCGTGTCGGGCGATGACTACGGAGAAAGAACTTCTGCTCGAGCGGCTCGACGAGGTCCAGCAGTCGCTGCTGTGGAAGGTCGAAGGGCTGGGCGACGCGGAGCTCCGGCGGCCGATGACGCCGACGGGGACGAACCTGATCGGGATCGTCAAGCACCTGACCGGGATCACCTACGGCTACCTGGTGGCCGCGTTCGGGCAGGAGCGGGACGAGGACCGGCTCACGTCCGAGCTTGACGAGGAACTCTTCCACGGGCTGGACCTGTGGGCGACGCCGGAGGAGTCCGTCGACGACCTCGTCGCCGCGTACCGGCGGGCGTGTACGGCGGGTGCGCGGACGATCGGCGAACTCGACCTCGAGACCACCGGCAAGCACCACACCGGGAACACGGTGAGCTTGCGGGAGATGGTGCTGACCGTCCTGCTCGACACCACGCGACACACCGGGCACGCCGACGTAGTCCGCGAACTCACCGACGGCCGCGTCGGCAGCCGTCCCGGCGACCCGATGTCCCCCGACGACCCGGAGTACCTGCGGATGTACCGCGCCCGCATCACCGGCGAAATCGACCGGGCCACCTGGATGGCCTACGTCAAGAGCCTCCCGGACTACGACCCCACCGCCTGGGCGGAGTTCAAGGCCCGCAACGACCGTTAACTCCGGGTTGTAAAAAAGTGCGGGCCCTGGTCTTGCTGGCGTAGGAATTTGGCCGCAGGATGTGATTCCGGCTGATCCCACGCCCCTGGGAGGTTGACCGCATGTGGAAGCCCGTCCTGCTTGCCGTCGTCAGTTCACTGCTGACCGTGCTCCCCGCGGAGGCCGCGGTCCCGGGTCCGGTCTATGCGCCGGACTACTCGATCGCCGATCCCGGCGTACTGCGCGCCGGCGGCGACTTCTTCGTGTTCAGCACCGGACCGAAGGGTCGCGTCAGCCGTGGTGACACCGCGAGCGGTCCGTGGCAGAACGTCGGTGCGGCGCTCGATCTCTCGACTCCCCCGGCCTGGATGGACACCGGCCCCGACGTGTGGGCGCCGGACGCATGGCAGACGCCCGCCGGATTCGTGCTGTACTACTCGGCCGTCGCGAAGGACTTCGGCGGCCAACGGTGCATCGGCGTCGCGACATCGAGCCGGGCCGGCGGACCGTACAAGCCGATCGGCGACACCCCACTCGTCTGTCCGGGCGGGCGGCACGGCGGTGAGGACGCCGTACCCGGACGGCCGATCGCGTCCGCCGGCGTGATCGACCCGTCGCCGTTCCAGGACGGCCAAGGCAACCGCTTCCTGCTGTACAAGACCCAGCAGATCCCGTCGTCACTGCGGATGGTGCCGCTCAACGACGCGGGCACGCACAAGGGCGGCACCGACAGCCGCGAACTCCTGCAACGCGACGGCATCATCGAGAACCCGGCGATGGTGCAACGCGGATCGCAGTACGTGCTGTTCGCCTCCCGCTACGGCTACGACAACTGCAGTTACGCCACCGTCTGGCTGCGCTCGACCGACCGTTGGAACTTCGCGGGCGCGACCGAGCACTCGCTGATGACGTCCGGCGGCACCGGCCTCTGCGGCCCCGGCGGCGCGGACATCACGCCGTCGCTCGACGGCGGCTGGCGGATCTTCCTGCACGGCTGGGTCTGCGGCACGGGTACGTCGCCGTGCACGGACAGCCAGATCGCGAACGGTGTCGCCCACCGCCGCGTCCTGTACGCCGCCATCCTCAACTGGACCGCCGACAACACCCCATCCGTCGGCGCCTTCCTCTGAGCTGTTCACTCAGAGCCAGGGAGGTAGTGGGGGTGCGGGGTTGCCGGTCGGTGTGTGGACTTCGGTGTACTGGCGGCCGGAGAGGTAGGCCGCCAGTTGTGGGAGGGGGCCGCGGACGTCCGGTACGTCGCCGCGTTCGGTGCGGATGTCGTCGCAGAGGGCGGTGAGGAAGTCGGCCGGGAGGTCGGCGAAGGTGAGGCCGGTGCCGAGGTCGATCGCGTGGATCATCACCTCGCGGGAGCGCATCCACGGGACCTCGGTCGCCGGGATCGGCGCGCCCCGGGACGTCCGCACCTGCGTCTGCCACTGAGCGTCGGTCAAGGTCGCCATCGACGCGTTGAGAGCCGCCGAGGACTCGTCGAACCAGGACCGCAGCTCGTCGGCGGAGCGCGAAGCACTCGCCTCGATGTCCGCGTCCCGCGCCTGCCTCGACGGGTACATCGGCCGCTCCTCGCCGGTCCGGGCCCAGGAAATGAGGTTGCCGAGCGCCTCGGCGTTGAGCGACAGGTGCGCGGCGACGTGCCGTCGCGTCCACCCCGGCAGCGACGACGGCGCCTCCAGGTCGGTCAGCGCGCCGCGGCACAGCGCCGTACCCTCATCGATCCAGTCCAGAACCCTGTCCATGCAGCGAACGTAGCCCACGACGGCGCGGGTTCTTGCAGCGGTGGGGTCTTGTGGTGAGACTGGCCCGCATGGAGGGGACCCGAGCATGGTGACGACGATCGGGGTGGTCGGGCCGTCGGACCTGGTCACCTCCAGCAGCCGGATCGTCAAAGGGCTGCGTGGGGTCGAGGTCGTCCCGCTGCGGTACCGCCGGGAGACCGACACGCCGAAGGTGATGGCGAACGCCCCCGGCAGCGTCGACGCGTGGCTGTTCACGGGGGTCGTCCCGTACCAGATCGCCGCCGCGCAGGACCTGCTCGACCGGCCCGCCGCGCACGTCGAGTACACCGGCGCGACGCTGATGCGCGCGCTCGTCCAGCTGCTCCGCGAGGGCCACGACGTCACGTCGCTGAGCATCGACGTACTCGACGAGGCCGACGTCCGGGAGACGTTCGACGAGGTAGGGCTGCCGATGGGTGGCGTCCAGGTGCTCCCGTACCGGTCGGGGCTCAGCCTCGACGACATCCTCGCGTTCCACCACCAGGCCCGCGCCACGGTCGCGATCACCTGTCTGCGGTCGGCGTACGAGAAACTCCGCACCGAGCAGACCACGCTGCGTCTCGCGCCGTCGGTGCATTCGGTCCGTACGGCGGTGAACAGCCTGCTGCTCGTGCACGACGCCTTGCGCAGTGACGATGCGCAGATCGCGCTCGGCCTGGTCGAGATCTCGCCGGACGCCGAGGGTGCTCTGCGCCGCGAGGCCGGCACGCTCGGCGGCAGCGTCATCCGGTACGACGAGAAGCGCTGGCTCGTGGTGGCGACCCGCGGCCCGCTCGAACAGGCGACCGCGGCGTTCACCGAACTGAGCATGCTCAACCGGCTGAAGGAGCAGTTCGGCCCGGTGCGGATCGGGTTCGGCATCGGCGGTTCCGGCACCGAGACCGAGGTGCTGGCCCGCCGCGCACTCGGCCGCGCGAAGACCGCCGGGCGTACGGCGGCCGTGGTGTCACTGCGCAACGACATCGACCTGGTACTCGTCGGCGGCGCCGCGCCGCGCGCACAGCAGCGCTCGAAACTGCAACTCCTCGCGCAGCGCGCCGGCCTCTCGAAGGCCACCCTCGAACGCCTCCAGGAACTCGTCCGCTCCGTCCCGGACGACGGCCTCACCACCCGCTCGGTCGCCGACCACCTCGGCATCCAGCCGCGCACCGCCCGCCGCGTCCTGAACCGGCTCGAGCGCGCCGGCCTCGCCGAGGCCACCGGCACGCAGCTCGGCACCGGCAGCGGCCGCCCCTTGGTCGTCTACCGCGTCCACCTGTAGCTGTTCAGAGTTGATTGTCAGCTGAACGGTTGACGCACCAACGCACGTCCGGCTAATTTCAGCCATGACCGTAATTCGGTGCGTACTGTCCCGGGAGGCCTTGTGGACAAGCGATTCGCACGGGGATTGATCATGGCTCTGGTCAGCTGCGCAGGATTGCTGGGCGTCACCGCTCCGGCCGGCGCGACAATTGCGGCCGAGACCGAAACTCCGGCCGTCACCAACCTCGGGCCGGCGTCCGCGGTGACCTCGACCAGCGTCGCCGAGCAGGTCGGCAACCGGATCTGGACCATCACCTCCGGCGTCTCGCCCGTCCAGGTCGGCGCCTTCGACCCGGTCGGCAGGACCGTCGACCGCAAGCTCTCGCTACCGACCGGCGCCGGCGCCTGGGCGATGGCCCACCTCGGCACCGACCTGTACATCGGTCTCTACACCCCGGGCGACCTCTACAAGGTCGACACCACGACCGCCACGGCCACGAAGGTGGCGCAGTTCGGCTCGTTCATCTGGTCGATCGCCGCGACCCCGGACGGCAAGATCGTCGCCGGCACCTATCCCGACGGCGGGGTCCATGAATACGACCCGGCCACCGGGGCGACCAGGTCGTACGGCGCCGCCATCGCCGGCGAGCAGTACGTCCGCAGCATCGCCGCCGACGCGCGCACGATCTACGCCGGCGTCGGCACCAAGGCACACCTGATCACGATCGACCGCGCCACCGGCGAACGCCGCGACGTCCTGCCCGCGAAATACGCCGACCGGACGTTCGTCGCCACGCTGGCGCTCGACGGGACGAAGCTCGCCGCGAGCCTGTCCCCCACCGGGACGATGCTTGTCTACGACACCGCCGACCTGAGCAATCCCGTGGAGGTCCAGACGCCCGGCGGCGACCAGTACATCACCGCGATCACGATCGACGGCGCGGACATCTATCTCGGCACGCGTCCCTCGGGCACGCTCTACCGGTATCGCGACAACACCCTCACGCGGCTCGGTTCGCCGTACGACGGGGCGTATTTCAACCGGATCTTCGTCGACGGCTCCACCATCCGGGCCGAGCTCACCAGCCAGGTCGTCGACTTCGACGAAACATCGGGAACGTTCACCGGCACCGACCTCGGCCAGGCGGGTCTCCCACCCGCCCCTGAGCAAGCGATGGCGATCGCCGCCACCGCGAACACGGTCCTGGTCAGTGGCAAGGCAGGCATCCAGGTCCACGACCTCACGACCGGCGCCAGCACCCGTACGTTCCTGCCTGGTGAGGCCAAGACGATGACGCCGGTCGGCCGCAGCGTGTATCTCGGCGTCTACACCCTCGCCCGGCTCTGGCAACTGCAGCCGGACGGCACCGGTCTGCACGAGCTCGGCCGGATCGGCAACGAGCAGACTCGCCCGACCGATTCGGCGTACGACGCCCGCTCGCAGACCTGGCTGCTCTCCACCGAGCCCGACTACGGCAAGTACGACGGGACGCTCGTCGAGCAGCACCTGGACACCGGGCAGCGCGAGGTGCACCGCGGCGTCGTACCGCATCAGTCGGTGCGCTCCGTGACCACCGCTGACGGCATCGCGTACCTCGGAGGCGCGACTCGGAACAGCCTCGGCACCGACCCGATCTTGCCCGAGGCAACCGTCGTCGCCTTCGACCAGCAACGCAATCGGGTGCTGTGGGAGACCGCCGCCCTTCCCGGAGCGCAGAGCTACAGCGCGGTGGCGCACTACCGCGGGCGCCTGTACGCGAGCACCGACGACGGCCGCCTCGCTGTGCTCGACCCGCGGACCGGCAAGCTCCTCGCCGGCACCACCCTCGGAACGAGTCAGAGCCGGCTGACGATTGCGCGCTCCGGGCTGTACGGCACGGACAACAAGCGCGTCTTCAAGATCACGCCGAACAGCACGGGCGCCCCGGCCGTGAGCACTGTGATCGACGGACTGGGCGCACAGATCTACGGCTACCCGGTCATCACCACGTCCCACGACGGCGACGCCCTCTACACGATCAAGGGCCGCGACCTTATCCGTATCGGACGACTTCTATGACCACCATCTACTGTGAGGGTCTGGCCGCTCGCGATCTCGTTCAACTGCCGTTGCCTTAAAGGAGTTCTTGCGATGCAGAACAGTCAGCTCGCGCGTGACGGTGGTACGCCGGTGCGCACGGACCCGCTGCCGTCGGTGATGAATGCCGGCGGCCGGCGCTTCGGCGACGACGAGGTCAAGGCGGTGGAGCGGGTCCTCCGCAGCGGCATGCTTTCGGCAACCTGGGGTACCGAGGTGCCCGCGCTCGAGCTGGAGTTCGCCTCCCTGCTCGGTGCCGGGTACGCGGTCGCGTGCAGCTCGGGTACGGCGGCCTTGCACCTGGCGGTCGCCGCGGTGAACCCGGAGCCCGGTGACGAGATCATCACCACGCCGATCAGCGACATGGGCACGGTGTTCCCGATCATGATGCAGAACGCCGTACCGGTGTTCGCCGACGTGGACCCGATCACCGGCAACCTCACGCCGGAAACGGTCGCGGCCGCGATCACCCCGCGGACGAAGGCGGTGATCGTCGTCCACCTGTTCGGCAAGCCGGCGGCCGTCCGTGAGCTGCGCGAGCTGTGCGACCGGCACGGGATCCTGCTGATCGAGGACTGCGCACAGGCGTATCTCGCGCCGGTCGGTGACACGTACGTCGGCCGGATCGGGCACATCGGATGCTTCAGCCTGCAGCAGACCAAGCACATCAGCGCCGGTGACGGCGGCCTGACGGTCACCGACGACGCGCGGCACGCGCGCCGGATGCGGCTGTTCGCCGACAAGGGCTGGCCGCGCGACACCGACGAGCGCACCTACCTGTTCCTCGCGCTGAACTACCGCATGACCGAGCTGGTCGCGTCGGTGACCCGCGCCCAGCTGAACCGGGTCCGCGGCGTCGTCGAAGATCGTCGTACGGCGGCCGCGCGACTGACCCCGGCGATCGCGGACCTGGCCGGAGTCACGCCACCACCCGACGGCGGCGATCATGTCTACTGGCAGTATCCGCTCCTCATCGACGAGGCGGCCGGCGACATGCGCGAATGGGCGGCGGCGCTGTCGGCCGAAGGCATCCCCGCGAACGGCGGGTATCTGACCAGCCCGCTGTACGCCGCACCGGCCGTCCGTGAGCGGATCACGTACGGCCGATCCGGGTTCCCGTTGCAGGACGTCGAGTACCCGGTCGGCCTGTGCCCGAACGCCGAGGCGCTGATCGATCACCGCCTGCTCGTCCTGCCGTGGAACGAGAACTACACCGATGCCGACGTCGACGACATCGCCGCCGCCGTCCGCAAGGTCCACAAGGCTCTGGAGCCCCGATGAGTGACACTCCCCCGCTGCTCGACTGCGACATCCTGGTCGGGCACGACGTGACGACCGGGCGCTGGGGGCGGCCCGAGGACATCGCGAAGGTGCTCACGGACAGCGGCATCTCGGGTGGGGCCGTGTCCGCGCTGCGGGCGGTGCACTTCGACGTACCGACCGGGAACGACGAGGCACGGGACGTTGCAGCCGGCAACGGATGGACGACAGTTCCGGTGCTCGACCTGCGGGATCCGCTCGGTGCGGAGAAGGAGCTCGAGCGGCAGCTGGCGAGTGCCACGCCGCCGCGGGCCGTGCGGCTGGCGCCGACCGCACAGAGCGTGGAGCCCGGGTTCCCGGCGTTCGGGCATGTCGCGCGGTTGCTCGTCGACGCGGGGCTGACGATCTTCACCGAGGGCGACGTACGCAAGGTCGGACCGGCGCTGCGCGGCCTCGGCGCTCGGGTGGTCTTCCTCGACACGCACTTCTACTACCTCGGCGACTTCGTGATCCTGGCGCGGTCCGAGCCCGGATTCCACACGTCGACCCGGATGCTGACGGGTCCGGACTCGCTCGAGATCGTGGCCGCGGAGGTCGGCGCGGACCGGCTGGTGCTCGGTTGCCGGACGCCGTTCCACGAGACCCGTTCGGTGATCCGCCGGCTGCTCACGTCCAAGCTCGGCCCCGACGAGATCGCACAGGCCGGCAGTCGCAGTCTTGAGACCCTCCTGGAGCCCGCATGCTGATCGACGTCCACGCGCACTGGGGGCCGTGGTTCTTCTCGATGGACGTCGGGAGCATCGACGTCAACCTCGACGGCCTCGACCGGTTCAGCATCGACCTGCAACTGGTCTCGGCGATCGAGGCGATCGTGTACGACGCTCCGCTCGGCAACCGGTCGCTCGCCGAGCAGCTGCCGGCCGATCCACGGCTGCGCGGGATGATCGTCGTCGATCCGCGCCGGCTGGACGAGGCCCGCAAGGACCTCGACGAGCTGCTCGCCGGGGACGGACGCAGCCTCTGGGTCGGCGCGAAGATCCACAGCGAGTACAGCCGTACGCCGATCAGCTCGCCGCCGATGCAGGCCGCGATCGAACTCACCACGGAGTACGGACTGCCGACGCTCGTCCACACGTGGGGCGACACCGTGGTCGACCTGGCCGACGTCGCCGCCCGGGTGCCGGGCGCCCGCGTGCTCGCCGGTCACATGGGAGCGAACGGCTGGCCGCGCGTTCCCGAGGCCGCAGACCGCTCCGACCGGATCTGGTTCGAGCCGTGCTGGTCCGCTCCGGAGGCGAACCGCATCCGCTGGATCCTGGACCGGATCGGCCACAGCCGCCTGATGTTCGGCACCGATGCCACCCTGATCGACCCCTCCGTCGCCCTGGGCGCCCTGGAAGCAGCCGACCTCACCCCTGACGAGCACGCCGCCATCACCCACCAGAACGCGATCGCCCTGTTCGGGTTCTGATATCCGCCGGCGGCGCGGCTCAGGGGGTGACGAAGACCAGGATGTCGGTTTGGGGGCCGCGGACCTCGGGTTCCTGCCAGCCGAGGTGGCGGTAGAACGCGATGGCGTCGTGGTTCTGGTTCCAGGCGAGGAGCCAGGCGCGTTTGTTGGCGCGGGTGGCGGTCTCCAGGAGTCTCCGGGCGAGGCCGGTGCCGCGGGCATGCCGCAGTACGCCGAGCTCGTCCACCTCGAACGCGCCGATCAGCAGGTCCTCGACCTGCTCCGCGCCGAGCCGGGCGAGCACGCTGCCGTACGCCCGGTCGGTCCGGAACGGCGCCGGCGTCGTCCACCCCGTGACGAACCCGGCGATCCGCCCGTCCGCCGACCGCTCGACCCACGCCTGGAACCCGTCACGCCCGGCATCGGACTCCAGCCGCTTCCGGAACGCGATCCGGGTCTCCTCGGCGTCCCGGTGCTCGAACGGCGGCGCCGTGAACACCTCGACGTACGCCGTGGTCAGCTCGTCCGCGATCTCCAGGATGTCCCGCCCATAGGTCTGCACCGCTCCAATCTAGTTGGTGGAGCGGTGCATCCCGGGCCAGCCGTGCGTCAGTTCGTCGACGCGGGCTCCAGATTCGCGGCCGGATCCTGCTTCGGCGGCGCCGCGTCCGGCTTCGCGACCGGAGTGGCCGGAGTGGTCGGTGCGGCGGGCTCAGGCGCCCCCGCGATCGTCTCCAGCTCGGTGCGGAACTGCGGCAGCATCCAGCGCAGCGGCTGGTCCAGGACGCGCGCGATGGTGGCCTCGTCGACGCGCAGCAGGCCGGCGATCCGGTGCAGCGCGTCCGGCTCGTCAGTGGCGGCGTACAGCAGATGGACGACCTCGTGCCGGTGCGCGAACACGGCGAGTGCCGCGGCGGCCAGGCCTGCGTCGATTTCGGGCGGACTGGTGATTTCCCCGTTGACTGTCACGACACCAACAACCCGTCCGGCCCCGGATCGGTTACGTGTCAGTCTTTACAGTTGACTAATGCTCAACTGAGCGGCCAGGAAACCGGCCTAGCGGAACGGGACGGTCACCCAAGGGCTCTGCTCGTAGCTGAGGAGACGCTCGTGGATGTCGCGGGCCTGGGTGTACCAGTTACCGAACGTGTCGTCGTCGAAGTGGATGCAGCGGCCGAGGAGGTAACCGAGGCCGAACTCTTCCCACGAGGTGTAGTGGCGTCGGGCCTCCTCGCTGAGCTCGCGGAGGGCGTCGAACATCTCGGCCTGGGTGCAGAAGCGCGTGCTGCGACCCCAGCGGGCCATCGCGGAGGCGCGGCCCAGGTCCCACGCGGCGGTTGAGCGGACGTAGTCGCCGGGCGCGAGCAGGCCGTCTTCGCGGAAGCGTTCCTCGTAGCGGAGGATCCGGGTGACCAGCTGTCCGCGGGCCGCTACGACCTCGTCGATCTCGGGATCCGCGCCCGGATGAGCGGGAGCGCCGGACTCCGCAACGTACTGGCGCAACGCCGACTCGTCCTGCCGGCGCCAGCGATCGGCGTCGATCGGTCCATCGAGGTGGTCGGCCAGCAGGTTTCGGGAGTGCAGTACGCCGTCCCACGCCGACGAGCCGACGTTGCGGTCGAGCAGCCGGCGCTGGATCTGCAGCCAGTCGTCGCGGACCTTGACGTCCCACCATTTCTCGACCAGTGCGAGTTCCGCGCTGTAGCCGTTGCCATGGTGCTCCGTGGTGTTCCAGGCGTAACCGTTCGCGGCGCAGAGCTGTGCCCCACAGGCCAGGCCGTGCAGCAGGACGCCGGGCTCCGTGGCGTTGCTCTGACGGGTGATGATGCGGCCGGAGAAGTAGCCCGGCTCCCAGTACTCGTCGTGCAGGTCGAGCATCAGCTGGTTCATCTTGTCGCCGAGTTGCAGGGCGTTCTGACACGGTGTTTCGGGGTTGATCAGCAGGACGTCGGCGTCGCCGAGCATCTGAACCAGGCCCCGCAGCGTGGTGAACTCGTACACCAGCTTCGGGTGCGGGCGCGGCAGCACGTCCGAGGTGTAGACGGACATCCCCCGTTGTCCGTCGCTCCGCTCGGCGATGATCGGCTGCCGCTTCTCCGGCTCCTGGTGGGCGTGGATGATCGCCACCGGGTGGTAGACACCGGCAGTCGCGAGAATCGTCAGGTAACCGGAGACGTCCGGGTCGTCCTTGTCCCGGTACAGCAGTTGCTCGACCGGGGTCGGCGCTGTCCAGGGGCCAACCGCCGGCTCTTCGATCTGCGGCAGCAACTCGTCGTGGTCATCCGCCTCGCCGACGTCGTACCCGAGGTCGACCAGGTCGTTGACGACGTCGAAGTCGTCGAAGGGGCCGGGGCTGTTCTCCCTCGTGCTCATCGCGCAAACCTACGTCGTGGAGGCGGTCAACTCGGCAGCCAGGAAACCTTGCCGAGGAGGTAGGTCGCGCCGATCAGTGCTGCGGTGTCGATCAGGGTGTGCGCGACGACCAGGGGCATGACGCGGCCCCAGCGCCGGTACAGGTAGGTGAAGATCACGCCCATGATCACGTTGCCGGCGAACCCGCCGAGGCCCTGGTAGAGGTGGTACGAGCCGCGCAGCAGCGCACTGGTCGCGGTCGCGCGGCGCACCGACCAGCCGAGTTGGTCGAGGCGGTGGTTCAGGTAGCCGAGCACGATGACTTCCTCGAGTACGGCGTTCTGCGCGGAGACCGCGATCAGGATCGGGATCCGCCACCAGTGGTCGGGAAGCTGCGACGGGTCGACGGTCAGGTTCACGCCGGCCGCGTGTGCACCGATGTAGAACAGCAGACCCGCTCCCCCGACGGCGGCCGCGATCGCCGTACCGCGTCCGAGGTCGCGTAGCCGGTCCCGCAGGTCGAACCCGATCGTCCGGAACGACTCCCGTCCGCGGGTCAGCAGATGTCCTACCAACGCGACGGGCACCAGCGCGGTCGCCACGGCGAACACCTGCCACGCCAGATCCAGCCACGGCCGCCCCGGCGCCCGCGACCCCACGATCACCGCCGTCTGCCCACCCAGCGGCTTCCCCGACGTCAGCACCCCCGCGAACGAGATCACCGCCGCCACCCCCGACGCCCCCAAGGAGAGCGCGAGAACCAGCAGGATCTCCCGGCCGAGCACCGGCCGGCTGACGCCGGGCGGGGTGGGCTGGGGGTCTTCAGGGGCGGGTGGGGACGGTGCGGCGAACTCCGTGGGTTGGGGTTCGGCGGGGGTCGTCATGGTTCAACTATCGCGCGCGGGACCGGACAGGAGGGCGAGGAGGTGGGTGAACGCGTCGGCGGGATCGGCGCCGAGCTCGTACTGGGACTGGACCTGGAGGCCGTCGGACAGCGCGATCAGGAGGATGGCGATCGTGTCGGGGTCGGCGTCAGGGGCGAAGGTGCCGGCAGACTGGCGGGCGCGGACGGCGTCGGCGAGGGCGGCTCGCAACTCGGAGTACCGCTCGACGAAGAACTCGTGCGAGCTGTGCTCGGGATCGCCCGCCTCCGCGGAGAACGTCGAGTACAGCTGCACCAGCCCCGGCACCGTCGCGTTGTGCCGGACGGCCGCGCGCAACCCGTCGATCTGGTCCTCGGCCGCGATCCGCGCCCGATCGGACTCGTCGCGCGCCCGGAGCACCTCCTCGAACAGCTTCTCCTTCGAGCCGAAGTAGTGCAGCATCCCCGCCTCGCTGAGCCCGGCCGCCGCGGCCAGCTCCCGCGTCGAGGTCTTGCGGTACCCGTGCCGCGCGATCACCTCGAGCGCCGCCCGCAGGATCTCGGCACGCTTCGCGACACCCTTCGCATACGGACCCCGGGAACTAGCCATCTCCAAAACCTAGCATCACTTGGTTTTCAGACGTACAGTTTCCGCCATGAACGTCGACGACCTGCTCAACCGCCTCTCCCTGGAGGACAAGGTCCGCGTCCTCACCGGCCAGGACTTCTGGTCCACCCATCCGCTGCCGGCCGTCGGGCTGCGCTCGATGGTGCTGTCCGACGGACCGAGCGGCGTCCGCGGCCCGGTCTGGGACGAGCGGGACCCGTCGCTGAACCTCCCGTCCGCCACCGCACTGTCCTCGTCGTGGGACGTCGGCATCGCCCATCGGTACGGCGTGGTGTCGGCACTCGAGGCCCGCCGCAAGAACGTCGACGTCGTGCTCGGCCCGACGATCAACCTGCACCGGTCCCCGCTCGGCGGCCGGCACTTCGAGGCGTTCAGCGAGGACCCTGTACTGACCGCCGACCTGGCCGCGGCGTACGTCGCCGGCGTCCAGGAGCTCGGCGTCGGCGCCACCCCGAAGCACTACGTGGCGAACGACTTCGAGACCGACCGCTTCACCGCGAACGTCGAGGTCGACGAGCGGACGCTCCGCGAGGTCTACCTGCTCGCGTTCGAGAAGGCGGTCACCGAGTCGAAGGCGTGGCTGGTGATGAGCGCCTACAACTCGATCAACGGCGCCACCGCCTCGGAGAACGACCTGCTCGAGACGCCGCTGAACACCGACTGGGGTTTCGACGGCGTCGTGGTCAGCGACTGGACCGCGGTTCGCAGCGTGGAGAGCGCCAAGCATTCGCAGGACCTGGCCATGCCCGGTCCGGTCGGCGCCTGGGGTGACGCCCTGGTCGACGCCGTCCGGTCAGGCGAGGTCGAGGAGGCGGCGATCGACCGCAAGGTACGCCGGATCCTCGCCCTCGCCGCCCGCGTCGGCGCGCTGGAAGGTACTGCGAAGCCCTCCGACCCACCGCAGGTCGACGGCCCAGCCTTCGCACGAACGGCAGCAGCCGAAGGCACCGTCCTGTTAGCCAACCGAGACCCTGACGAGCGAGCGGGCGCCGTCCAGGGCGAGCAGCCCGGCCGGGCGGGCGGGCCCGCGGGCGCTGCCCGCGGCGAGTTGCCGTGGCGGGCGGATGGGCTGACGAAGGTTGCCGTAATCGGACACAACGCTCGTGATGCCCGGACGCAGGGTGGCGGCAGCGCGACTGTCATACCGGAGAAGGTCGTCTCGCCGCTCGACGGGCTCCGCGCAGCTCTCCCGGACGCCGAGATCACCTACTCGATCGGCGCCATCGTCCAGGAGGGCGTCGCCGAGTTGCCGGTGGCGACGATGACCAACCCGGAGTCCGGTGCGGCCGGCGCGCGGGTACGGTTCCTCGGGGCCGACGGCGCGGAGCTGTTCGCCGAGGACCGGTTCTCCAGCGCGCTCGTGTACCTGGGTGGCAACGCACCGATCGGTGAGTCCGCGGTCTTCGAGTTCCGCACCACCTGGACCCCCGGCGAGTCCGGCACTGTCCGGCTCGGCTTCGCCTCGGTCGGCCACGGGCGGATCTTTGCCGACGGCAAGCTTCTCCGCGAGGACACTGCCGTACCGGTGGGCAACGACCTGGGTGCCGCGCTGCTCTCGCCGCCGTCCATCTCGACTCCGCTGGACATCACCGCCGGTCAGCCGATCGACGTCCGCGTCGAGCTCGATCTGCCCAAGGTGGAAGGCGGTCTGAGCAACGCGCTGAGCATCACGGTCGGCGTCGAGCCGGGCAACGACGACCCGCAGGCGCTGATCGACGAGGCCGTCGCGGCGGCCCGGGACGCCGACGTGGCACTCGTTGTCGTCGGCACCAACTCGAAGGTCGAATCCGAAGGGTACGACCGTACGTCGCTCGCCCTCCCCGGACGTCAGGACGACCTGGTTCGCGCGGTCGCTGCCGCGAACCCGCACACGGTCGTGGTCGTGAACTCGGGCTCCCCCGTGCTGCTCCCCTGGCGGGACGAGGTCGCGGCAGTGCTGGCGACGTACTTCGGTGGTCAGGAGTACGGCGACGCGCTCGCGGACGTGCTGCTCGGCCGCACCGAGCCCGGCGGCCGTCTTCCCACCACGTGGCCGCGCGAGCAGGCCGACGTACCGGTCATCAACGTGACGCCGGACAACGGCGTCGTACGGTACGACGAGGGCATCCACATCGGGTACCGGGCGTGGCTCAAGGCGGGGACCGAGCCGGCGTACGAGTTCGGTCACGGGCTCGGGTACACCACGTGGGAGCTGTCGGACCTCCGCGCGAACGATCCGTCGTCGGTCGCGCTGACCGTCCGCAACACCGGCGGGCGCGCGGGCAAGCACGTCGTCCAGGTGTACGTCGAACGCCCGGACAGCACGATCGACCGCCCGGTGCGCTGGCTGGCCGGATTCGCTGTTGTGCGGCTGGACGCGGGTCAGGCCCGGGAGATCACGATCAACCTGCACGAACACACCTTCGAGCACTGGGACGGCGCCACATCAACGGGCTGGACCACCGAACCCGGTCCTTCACCATCCGAGCCGGCTCGTCGGTCTCGGACCTACCGCTCCACACCCAACTCGAGGTCCGTTAGCTGAACGCTGCGCGGTGTTCGGTGAGGAAGGTGTGCAGGCTGCGCGGCGCGGTGCCGGTGAGGGTCGCCACGTCGTCGGTCAGCCACGCCGCGTCGCCCTCGGCGATCAGCCTGAACGCCTGGGCGTTCGAGGTCGCGACGGCCTCGGGCACACCGGCGCGGATCATCGCGGCCCGATGCTCGTCGGCGCGAATCTGCCGGTACTCGATCTCGTGTCCCAGCACGGCGGACAACTCTCGGGCGACGTCGGTGTAAGTGATCAGGTCAGGGCCAGTGAGGCAGTAGGTCTGGCCCGCGTGCGCGGTCGGCGCGTTGGCGATCGCGCACGCCGCGGCGGCGACGTCCCGAGCGTCGATCATCCCGACCTGTCCCTCGCCGGCTGACATCAGGAAGCCCCGCGTCTGCTTGACCATCGGAGCCAACGCGAACAGGTTCTGCAGGTACGCGTTGGATCGGAGCAACGTATACGCGAGGCCGGTGGTCACCAGGTGCGCCTCGATGCGCGCCTGTCCTCGCCGTCGGTCGACCGGGGAATCCGCCGACGCCTTGCTGGTGACCTTGACGACGTGCGCAACTCCTTGCCGCGCGGCGCTGTCGATCACCGCGATCTCCTGGGCCGGCACAGCCGGGCTGACCAGGATGACGGTGTCGACACCGCGGAGGGCCGCGTCCAGCGTGTCCGGCCGATCGAAATCGCCGGTGACGATCTCGATCCCGTCGGCGAGATCGCCGCGCTGCGCGACGCGCACCGGGTCACGAACCAAAGCCCGGGCGGGCCGGCGCCCCGCGGACAACAGCCGCACAGCCTCGGACCCGACCGTGCCGGTCGCACCGGTAACCAGAATCATGTTGTCCTCTTTCGCTAGCGACTGTGGAGCGCTTTGTCTGCGTCTGCATTGGATCGACCTATCCAATCTAGGCGCGGTAGGATTGGATAGGCAAATCCAATATGAGAGGAGGTTCGATGTCGGTACGCGCAGCGCCGGAGGCACCCAGCACGCACAAGGGGCGGGCGACCCGGGACCGGATCGTCGCGGCCGCGGCGGAACTCATGTACCGCCACGGAGTAGCTGGCACGAGCACTCCCGCGGTGCGGAATGCCGCCGGGGTCAGCTCATCGCAGATCTACCACTACTTCACCGACAAGGATGACCTCACCCGCGCGGTCATCGCATTCCAGACCCAGACGATCCTGTCGAACCAGGCGCCGCTACTGGCCACCCTCGACAGCATCGAGGCGCTGCGGTCCTGGCGCGACGTGGTCGTCGACGCCGCTCACCGGCAGAACGGGGCCGGGGGTTGCCCGCTGGGCAGCCTGTCCAGCGAGTTGTCCGACGATCACCGGTGGGCGCGCGACGCCTTGGCCGCCGGCTTCACCGCGTGGTCCGAAGCGATTCGCGCCGGCCTGGATGCCATGGTCGACAACGGAATCCTCCGGCCGGAGACCGATGTGACCGCGCTGTCGTTTGCGCTGCTGGCGGCGGTGCAGGGTGGGCTTGTCCTCGCGCAGGCCCAGCACAACACCGAGGCCCTCGAAGCGGCCCTGGATGTCGCGATCGCGCACATCCTGAACCACGCCGCACCTGCCTGAGCCACGCGAATCTCGCCAACCATAAATTCTGGTCAATAAATCTGACTACCTCACCGGCCCCCACGACGCAGGGCGAACAACTCGGCGCGGCCAGGTTCACCGGGCGTAGGGGTCGGTGATCTCGCGGAGCTGACCCAGGATCTGCTGCAGCAGCGCGAAGTTGCGAGTACCGAGGTACGACTTCCACTCGGCGAGAATCTCCTCGGCCGCCGCCTTGGCCACCTTGACCACCCGCCGGCCACGCTTCTCGATCACGATCAACCGGGCGCGACCGTCCGTGGGGTCGGGAACCCTGCGAACATAGCCGAGGTTTTCCAGCTGGTCGACCAGCACACCGGTGCTCTGCTTGGTCAGCTGCGCCTGGTCGGCGAGGTCCGTCAGGCGTGACCCGTTCGGGGCCACGCGTTGGAACACCCTGCACTGAGTCAGGGTCCAGTCGTCGAATCCCGCGTCCTGAATGGCCCGGAAGATCCGATCCTCCATGTACCGGTACGGGATGAACAACAACACGCCCAGGTCAGCCAACTGCTCATCGTCCATGCCGTCCTCAGCTCCGTCGCCGCCTGATTTCACGAGGCCCACACCTTACGTCATGACCGTCCGGCCGGATTGCCGTCCACGTCACATCCGTTGCGGTTGGCATCGGACCGAACCCATGCCTACAGTAGTAAAGAATTCTGACTAACTGGTCAACACATCTGACCGACTGGCATCGGCGGAGAGAGCACAGGTAACGCATGACATCGACATCAAGCCTGGCGGGCAAGCGGGCCCTGGTCACCGGAGGCAACAGCGGGATCGGCGCCGCGATCGTGCGACGGCTCGCTGCCCAGGGAGCCGCGGTCGCGGTCAACTACCGGTCCGACAAGGTCGCCGCCGACGCGCTGGTCGACGAACTCGACAAGAAAGGCGCTACGGCGGCGGCGTTCCAGGCCGACCTCACCGAGGCGGCGCGGGCCCACGAGCTGGTCGACGCGGTGGTGGCCGAGTTCGGCGGCCTGGACCTGTTGGTCAGCAACGCCGGGGTCGAGCACTTCGGCGCGCTGGAAACCATCACCGAGGCCGACTTCGACCGCATCTTCCGGACCAACGTTGCCGGACAGCTGTTCGTCACCCAGGCCGCGGCCGCCGCGATGACCGGCGGCGGCCGCATCGTGCTCAGCGCCTCGGTCAGTCTGCGGTTGTCGGTCTACCACCACACCCTGTACGCCGCGAGCAAGGCCGCCGTCCCGGCCATGGTG
Source organism: Kribbella sp. (assembly GCA_036503355.1). GTDB lineage: Bacteria > Actinomycetota > Actinomycetes > Propionibacteriales > Kribbellaceae > Kribbella. The sequence goes on from DASXXB010000112.1 coordinate 21,208, forward strand.
CGCAATCTGGCTCCCGAGCTGGCCGACCGGAACATCGCCATCAACGCGATCTCCCCCGGCGCCACCGCCACCCGCATGGGGATGAGCTACGGCGCCAACTACACCCACCCCGCGCTCGCGGACGTGCCGTTCGAAGCGCTGCTCCGCTCGATGAGCGCACTCGGCCGGTTCGCCGAACCGGACGACATCGCCGCCGTGGTCGCGTTCCTGCTCTCCCCGGAAGCGGCCCACATCACCGGCGCCACCATCGAGGCCGACGGCGGCTGGAACTGAGCCTGCCGTTCTGCCGAACAACTCATTCACAGTCCACATCGAAGGGAAACGTCATGTCCTTTGTCATCACCGGAGCATCGGGTCACCTCGGCCGGCTCGTCGTGGAGCAGCTCCTCGCCATCGGAACGCCACCCGAGCAGATCGTGGCCACCGGCCGCGACGTCGAAAAGCTCGCCGACCTCGGACAGCGCGGAGTCACGGTGCGCCGCGCCGACTTCGCTGATCCGGCCACGCTCGACGAGGCTTTCGCGAACGCCGACACGATGCTGCTGGTCTCGACGACAACGGTCGGACAGCGGTTCGAGAACGCCCGCAACGCCATCGACGCTGCCAGGCGCGCCGGCGTGTCCCGGATCGTCTACACCAGCCTCCTCAACGCGTCGACCGCCCAGATGACGCTCGCCGACGAACATCGCCGGACCGAGGACTATCTGCGGGACAGCGGTTCGGACTTCGTCATCTTGCGCAACGGGTGGTATCTGGAGAACTACACCGACCTGCTCCCGATGATCACCCAGTACCACGCATTGCTGGGCAGCGCCCGGGACGGCCACGTCAGCGGGGCCGCCCGGCGCGACTACGCGGCCGCCGCGGCCGCGGTGCTGACGCAGGACGGGCACCTCGGGGCGACGTACGAGCTGGGCGGAGCACCGTTCACGCTGACCGAACTTGCCGCCGTGTTCAGCGACGTCCTCGGGACCCCCATCGCTTACCAGGACATGTCGGTCGCCGACTACACCGGCATACTGGCCGGCGCCGGGCTGCCCCCGGAGATGGCCGCCGCGCTCGCCGACGCCGATGCCGGCCTGGCTCGTGGAGAGCTGTACACCGACAGCAACGACCTGGAGAAGCTGATCGGCCGGCCGACGATCACGGCCCACGAAGCCGTCCGCGACGCCGTGGCAGCCGGGGAGCCACGATGACCCCGTCCGGGACCTTCGTCGACACCCACGAGATGGTGCTGATCCACCGCGTCATCCGGCGCGAGTTCGGTCAGCTACCGCGACTGTTCCGCACCGCGGCCGGCAATCGTGCGCGATCCAAGGTCATCGGCGCGCACGCCCAGGAGATGCTGGAGTTCCTCCACACGCACCACACCGGCGAGGACGAACTCCTCTTTCCCTTGCTGCGCAAGCGAACCACGCTCGATCCGGAGCTGATGGACCGGATGGACGCGCAGCACGCGGCGGTCGACGCCGCCGTCAAGGCCGTCACCGCGGATCTGCCGAGGTGGACGACGAGCGCGAACGCCGCCGCAGGCGAGCGGATGGCGTCCGTCATCGACGCCACGATGCCGACCCTGATCGATCACCTGGCCGAGGAGGAGGACCAACTGCTCCCGATCATCGCGGTCACGCTGACCCAAAGCGAATGGGACGCGCTCGGCAAGCACGGCATGAGCGCGATTCCGCTCACGCGGCGGCTGGTCATGCTCGGCCACATCACCGAGGAAACCGACGACGCGGAACGGCAGCGGTTCCTGAAGGTCGTGCCGGCGCCGGCACGGTGGGCGTACAACCTGATCGGCCGCCGCCAGTTCACCCGTGAGACAACGGCGATCCGTGGCTGACCCAACTCGCGGGCGGTCACCCGTTGCGGCGGATAGGCTCGGCGCATGGAAGTGGTCCGGCTGCGGAAGGTGTCCAAACGGTACGGGCGGCGGGAGATCCTGGACGGCGTCGACCTGCACCTGAACGCGGGTGAGCTGGTCGCGCTGATCGGGGCGAACGGCTCCGGCAAGTCGACGGTACTGCGATTGATGGTCGGCCTGTCCCGCCCGTCCGCGGGCTCCGTTCAGCGCGACGCCCGCGTGGTCGGCTACGTGCCGGACGTGTTCGCGTCGCACGACAGGCTGTCCGCTTCGGCGTACCTGACGCACCTGGGGCGGATCCGCGGGCTCAGCACGAGTACGGCGCGCGACCGCGGACTCGAGTTGCTGGACCGGCTCGCCCTGGCCGGTGGTGCGGATACGCCGATGCGCAAGCTGTCCAAAGGCAACGCGCAGAAGGTCGCGCTGGCACAGGCACTGCTCGATCCACCCCAGCTGCTCGTCCTCGACGAGCCCTGGTCCGGCCTCGACGCCAACGCGCACAGCACGCTGCGAGAGCTCCTCACCGAAGCCGCCGGGCAAGGCGCGGCCGTCGCGTTCACCGAACACTCGGCCGAGACCGTCCGCACGACCGCGACCCGGGTCTGCGAGATCACCAACGGCCGGCTGACCACGACCGAGCAGCAACTCAGCCTCACGGAGGTCTCGCTCGTGCCAGGGAGCGACATCGACTGGACGCTGCAGCCCGACGTCCTCGACGTACGGCGGCAGGACGGGCACGTCACGCTGACGCTGCCGACAGGCCGTCACGACGCGGCGCTGCTGACCGCGCTCAACCATGGCTGGTCGGTCACGACGGTACGGCGGGTGCGATGAGCGCCCTGTACCGGTACCTGATGAAGAGCGTCCTGCTCTCCCAGCGCTACCTGCCGCCGATGCTGATCTTCTTCGGCGCGCTCGCGGTCGGTACGGCGTCCGACAACGGGCCGCTGCAGTCGTCGTATGCGTTCGGCGTACTGGTGATGGTCGTCTGCTCGACCTGGCTGACGGTCGCGATCGTGAACCACGAGGACCCGACCCAGCGGCAGATCACGCTGGTCACGGTCGGCAGCTCGCTGCGGGTCCTGGCGACGACGATCGGGGTCGTCGTCACGTGGTGCCTGCCGTTGCTCGCGTTCGGGCTGATCTGCCCGCTCGTCACCGGGGACCACCGGGCGACCGTCGGCGACCTGCTCGTCGGAGCGGTCGCGCACCTGGCGTCGGCGATGATCGGGATCGCGATCGGCGTACTGTGCTCGCGGCTGCTGATCCGGCGGATCGGGATCGCGATGCTGACCGCGGCGACGCTGATCCTGCTGATGATGGTGCGCCGGATCTCGCCGGTGCGCGCGCTGATGAAGGTGCTGTCCGACGAGAAGTCCGCCGCCGCCAACGCCGTACCGACGACCTTGCTGGCGCTGGTGTGCCTCGCCGTCATGATCGCGGCCGTTCTGATCACCCGGACGGTCGCCGACCGGCGGGAGTGATCAGGAAGCCGCGACCGACGACAGCCCGTGCGGTGCTGCCGAACCGCGGACGATCAGCGTCGTCGCCAGCTCCACGTGGTGCGACGCGACCGGCTCGCCGGCTGCCAGCTGCAACGCCGTCCGGAGCGCGACCGCGCCCATCTCGCGCAGTGGCTGCCTGACCGTGGTGAGTGGCGGCGACGCGAGCCGGGCCACCTCGGTGTCGTCGAACCCGACCAGGCTCAGGTCCTCGGGCACCCGCAGACCGCGCGCCCGCGCCGCCTCCAGGACGCCGAGCGCCACCTCGTCGCTGCCGGCGAAGATCGCGGTCGGCCGGTCCGGCAGGTCGAGCAGCGCGGACCCACCGGCCACACCGTCGTCGTACAGGAAGTCGCTCAGCCAGATGTACTTCGACGGCACCTCGGCGCCGACCGCCTCCATCGCACTGCGGAACGCGCTCATCCGGGCCTGGTTGCAGCCGGACGTCGGCTTGCCGCCGATGTACCCGATCCGGCGGTGCCCCAGCGACAGCAGATGCTGGGCGGCCGCCATGCCGCCGGCGAAGTTCGTCGAGCCGACACTCGTCACGTCGGGCTCCGGGGTGTTCGCCGGGTCGATGACGACCAGCGGCAACCGCGCCCGCGCCAGCGCGGCCAGGTCGGCGTCGGTCAGCTCGCTGGTGAGGCCGATCGCGGCCCGGCGGCCGTTGGCGATCACCTGCCGGATCCAGGGCGCCGCGCGTCCCGGCGTCGCGTTCGCCGCGGGCGGGTGCTTCGGCCGCGAGTTCAGCACGATGTCGACCCCGGCCGCCTGACCGGCCTCGACCACGCCCTGGATCACCTCGACCGAGTAGGCGTTCACGACGCCTTGGTAGAACAGCTCAACGGTCTCCCGCTGCACCGGCTCCGGGCGGCGTCCGACGTACCCGTGCTTCTCCAGGATGTCCTGGACGCGGGCGCGGGTGGACGGTGAGACGTCGCTGCGCCCGTTCAGCACCTTGGAGACCGTGGCGACCGAGACGCCGGCCGAGCCGGCCACGGTGGCCAGGGTGACGCGTCCCTTCAACCTCGACATCTCATCACCCTCCTCCAGGATCTGTGCTGATCGTCACCGGCGTCGTCAGGACGCGGTCGTGCCCCACCACCCTCACATCGCCGGCTACCCGCAGCATCGCACGACACGGCAGGTCCCGTGACGACGTGCCGATCATCACTTCGAACTCCCCCGGCTCGACGATCCGGCGCAGATCCGGATCGGTGTACGCCGTACGGTCGGCATGCACAACGAACGTGACCTCGGCCGCCTGGCCCGGCGCCAGCGAGACCCGCGCGAAGCCGGTCAGCAGCTTCAACGGCCGCGCTACCTGCGCGACGACATCACGCAGGTACAACTGCACAACCTCGTCCCCGGCCCGGTCACCCGTGTTCGCCACCCGCACGGTGGCGGTGAACTCGCCGTCGCTGCGGATCTCCGGTGCGCTCAGCCGCAGGTCCCCGACCTCGAAGGTCGTGTACGACGAGCCATACCCGAACGGGTACAACGGCCGGGTCTCGAGCCCGCTGATGCCCGCGCTCTCGACGCTCCCGAGCGCCGGCTGCAGGTACGTACCGGGCTGCCCGCCGACGTGCCGCGGGATCTGCACCGGCAACTTGCCGCTCGGCACGATCCGTCCGCTCAGCACCCCGGCGACCGCCACCGCGCCCTCCTGGCCCGGCAGGAACGCCTGCACCAGCCCGGCCGCGCGCTCCGCATACTCGCCGAGCGCATACGGCCGACCCGACACCACCACCAGAACAATCGGCTTCCCGCTCTCCAGCAACGCGTCGAGCAGCTCACCCTGCACCCCGGGCAACCGCAGGTCCTCGGCGTCGCACCCTTCCCCGGACGTCCCGTGCCCGAACAGACCCGACAGATCACCGACGAACGCAACCGTCAACTCACAGTCCTGAGCCAGCGCAACAGCTTCCCCGAACCCCGAACGATCGTCGCCGGTCACCTCACAGCCCTTGGCGTACGACACATTCGGCAGCTCGTTGCGCAAGGCATCCAACGGAGTAGTGATCGTGATCCCCAGTCCGCGCTCGGGATAGCGCGGCAGCACGTGGTTCGGGAACGCATAGCAGCCCATCAGCGTGCGGGCGTCGTCGGCGCACGGCCCGACGACCGCAACCTTGGTGGAGCTGCTGATCGGGAGCACCGAGCCCGCTTCGAGGAGGACGACCGATTTCTCGGCCAACTCGGCCGCGATGGCCCGGTTCTGTTCCGAATCCAGATCGATCGCGCCTGGCTGGATCGAGCCCGCGGGCGTCCAGTCCTCGTCGAGCAGCCCGAGCTGCACCTTCTGCAACAGCACCCGGAGCGCAGCCCGATCGACCAGCTCCTCGGAGACCTCCCCGGCCTTCACTTTGTCCAGCAGAGCGGCGTACCCGATGGTGTCCGGCAGCTCCACATCGGTGCCGGCCGTCAGCGCGAGCACGCCCGCGTCCGCATCGTCAGCCGCGACCCGGTGCATCGACGCCAGGAACGGCACCGCCCAGTAGTCCGAGACGACCGTGCCCTCGAAACCCCAGTCCTCCCGCAGTACGTCGGTGAACAGCCACGGGTCCGCGCTCGCGGGCAGGCCGTCGAGGTCGGCGTACGAACTCATCACCGATCCGGCGCCGGCCGTCGCGATCGCGGTCTCGAACGTCGGCAGGATGATGTCCAGCAGTTCGCGGCGGCCCATCGAGACAGGACCGTGGTTGCGGCCGGCGCGCGAGGCGGAGTACCCGGCGAAGTGTTTCAGGGTCGCGACCACGCCCGCACTCTGCAGGCCCCGAACGTACGCCGAGCCCAGCATCGCCACCAGGTAAGGGTCTTCGCCGATCGTCTCCTCGACGCGGCCCCACCGGTAGTCGCGAACCACGTCGAGCACCGGCGAGAGCCCCTGGTGCACACCGACCGCGGCCATGTCCCGCCCGATCGCGGCCGCCATCCGCTCCAGCAGCTCCGGGTCGAACGTCGCGCCCCAGGCGATCGACGCCGGGTAGACCGTCGCGCCGTACGTCGTGAAGCCGGTGAGGCACTCCTCGTGGACCAGCGCCGGCACGCCGAGGCGCGACTCCTTCAGCACCACCTCGTGCTGGCGGATCACCTCCGCGACGCCCTGCTCGACCGTTTGCGGGTAGCTGCCCCAGACCCGCGTGAGATGACCGAGCCCGTCTCGACTCGCGTCCTCCAGCGACAGCGACCCGGCGGTGGAGAACACCTCTTCCATCGGGGCGACGTTGAGCGTCTCGTCCTCGGGCAGCTCCTGGTCGGACATGTCGTTGCCGGTCCAGCGACTGCCCAGCTGCGCGATCTTCTCCTCCAGCGTCATCGCGGCCAGCAGCAGGCGGGCCCGCTCGGGGGCGGGCAGCCGCGGGTCGCGCCAGGGCCGGTCGGTCGAGATGGACAAGAAAATCTCCCTTGATCAACATTCGTTTCGGTGAGCAATTATCGAAAACTTTTCGAAACTCTACCGGTTGCTCCGGCGAGCCCGCCACCGAGCACGAATCCCCTGCATGACCAGGCGATTACGTGACCTCACTGTGACCCCGAAAAGTCTTCAGTTCAAGTCTTGACAGCCTTATCTCCGAAATCTATGTTTCGAAAACAAGTCATATCGGCAGGTGCTTCCGCAACCTGTGGGGGCAGCACGGAGTACGGAGATCACTGTGGATCCCAACACGACATCCCGGCGTACTTTCCTCGGCCTGGTCGGCGGTGGCGCGCT
>DASXXB010000113.1:0-37782 GCA_036503355.1 Kribbella sp.
GACGGGCGGCCGGAGCGCGCTGAGCGGCTCGCCGGCCGGCAACCACGGTGCCAGCGCGAGCACTCCCGCCACCCGGGGATGGTCGCCGGCGGCAACGATCGCCCGGCCTCCCATCGAATGCCCGATCAGGAACACCCGCGCGATCACCGGCGGAAGTGCGTCCAGGACGGCCCGCAGATCGAGGGCCGCGTCGCCGGCGTCGTTCCATCCCCGGAAGCGATACCGCAGCAGACCGATCGCGGCGTCCGGAGCGGCCGACCGGGCGGCCCTGGCGAACGGCCACATCCGCAGCAGTGCCGGCCGCCACGGATGCGGATCGGCGTGCGAGTGCTCCGATCCGCCGTGCACGAGCAGCACCAGGTCCGTCGCCCCGGCCGGGTGCCGGACGAGGTCGACACCCGGACAGTTCACGGCTGCGCGTACAGCTCGGCCGGATCCCGCCGGATCGCCATCATCCGGCCGGGCGGCGTCTCGGTGAAGCCGTACGAACGGTAGAGCTCGTGGGCGTCGGCCGTCGCCAGCAGGATCTGGCGCAGGCCCTTCAGGTCGGGGTGCTCGAGAAACGTCGACACGACGAAGCGTCCCAGGCCGTGCCCACGGTGCGACTCCAGCACGAACACGTCGGCCAGCCACGCGAACGTGGCCCGGTCCGTCACCATCCGCGCGTACGCGACCATCGCACCGCCCGCGTCGTACACCCCGAGGTTCAGCGAGCCCGCGATCGAGCGCTCCACGGTCTCGCGCGGGATGCCGGCCGCCCAGTACGACGTACTCAGGAAGCCCTGCAGCACCTCGACGTCGACGCGCTCGGCGTTGTCGTCCGCCTCGAAGCCGTCCGGACCGGTCCACTTCATCTGTTCAGTACCTCCGTGATCGGCATCGACGAGTCGGCAGGAAGGTCGAGCGGCGACGGGGGACGCCCGGCGCGGACGAGTTCGGATCCGAGCGCGGCGACCATCGCGCCGTTGTCCGTGCACAGCCCGGGCCGCGGGACACGGACGGCGATCCCGGCCGCGGCGGCACGTTCCTCGGCCATCGCGCGCAGTCGTGAGTTCGCCGCGACGCCGCCGCCGATCAGCAGGTGCTCGAACCCGCGGTCCTTGCACGCGTCGATCGCCTTCCGGGTCAGTACGTCGCAGACCGCCTCCTGGAAGGCCGCGGCGACGTGGTTCACCGGGACGTCCTCGCCGTCGCGCCGCTTGGCCTCGACCCAGCGCGCGACCGCGGTCTTCAGCCCGGAGAACGAGAAGTCGAACCGGTGCCGCTCGAGGTCGCGCTGCGACGTCAGCCCGCGCGGGAACTTCACGTACAGCCGGTCGCCGTCCTGCGCCGCCTTGTCGATCCACGGACCGCCCGGGAACGGCAGCCCGAGCACCCGCGCGACCTTGTCGAACGCCTCACCGGCGGCGTCGTCGATCGTGCTCCCCATCGGTACGACGCCGTCGGTGATGTCCTCGACGGATAGCAGCGAGGAGTGCCCGCCCGACACCAGCATCGCGACGCAGCCCTTCGGCAGGTCGCCGTGCTCCAGCGTGTCCACCGCGACATGCGCGGCGAGGTGGTTCACGCCGTAGATCGGCTTGCCCAGCGACAGCGCGAGGCCCTTCGCCGCGGCGACGCCGACCAGCAGCGCACCGGCCAGACCGGGCCCGCTGGTCACGGCGACCGCATCCACATCGGTCGGCCGGATGCCGGCGGTCTCGCAGGCGCGGCGGATCGTCGGCACCATCGCCTCGAGGTGCGCGCGGCTGGCGACCTCGGGGACGACGCCACCGAACCGGGCATGCTCCTCGACACTGGACGCCACGGCGTCGGCGAGCAACGTCTGCCCGCGCACGATCCCGACCCCGGTCTCGTCGCACGACGTCTCGATCCCCAGGATCAGAGGCTCCTGTTTCATGCTTCCTCCCGCCACCGCATGATCACCGCATCCTCGCCGGCACCGTAGTACCCGCGCCGCCGGCTGAGCTCCTCGAAGCCGAACCCGGCGTACAGCGCCCGGGCCGCCTCGTTGCTGTAGGCAACCTCCAGCAGAACGGTCCTGCCCGCGCAACGGTTCAGGGCTGTCGCCAGCAGTTGCCCACCGATTCCTGTTCGTCTCCCGGCCGGTGACACCGCGATCCGCAGTACCTCGACCACATCCTCCACGACCGGCGGCAGCAACAGTACGACGTACCCGACGACCTCACCGTCGTCGGCGACCAGGATCACGCGATCCTCGGACAGGCGGTCGAACTCGTCCGCCCAGGCCACGTCGCTCCACGCGCTCCCGCCGAAGCACAGCTCGTCCAGCGCGACCAGCGCCGGCAGGTCGTCAGCGACCGCGGCCCGAATGGCAGGTCTCACAGCACACTCTTCGGGGCGCCGGACATCGTCACGTCCGGCCGGCGCAGGTACAGCGGCTCCGGCTCGACAACCACGAGCGTCCCCGTCGCGACGCCACTCGCGAGCACCTCGGCCGACGGATACTCGGCCACGTCGCCGTCCTCGACGCTCCCGGCCGCGGCGGCCGGCAAGCCGAGCACCTCGCCGTACAGCACCGCACCGCGGCCGATGACAGGCAGCCCCGCCAGCACGTGCGCGACCTCGGCGGGCTTGTCGACCGCGGGTCCTTCGAGGCGACGACGGCTGCCGTCGGCGGCGGGGCCGTCGTACAGCGCCCAGTAGATCTCCTTGCGGCGCGCGTCCGTGGCGACCGCGACCGGCAGCGTCAACGTCGACTGCCGCGCCAGGACGTCGAGGCTGCACACGCCGGAGACCTCGATCCCGAGTACTTCGCCCATCGTGCGCGCGGTCACCAGCCCGACGCGCAGCCCGGTGAACGGCCCGGGGCCGACGCCGACCGCGATCCCGGTCAGCTCGCGCGGTGTGACGCCCGCGGTCTGCAGTGCCGACGCGATCGCCGGCGCCAGCAGTTCCCCGTGGCGCAGTGCATCCACGGTCGTCGACGACGCGACGATCTCCCCGTCCGGCGTCGCCAGTGCAACGGTCACGGCAGCACTCGACGTGTCGAAGGCAAGCAGCATGTCAGTTCTTCTCCAGCACGGAAATCTGGACGCCGGATGCGGCCCAGCGTGGGCCGATCGGGGTGATGCGCAGTGCCCTCGTCTCGTCGGTGTCGTCGTCGCCGCGGGTCACCACGATGTCGAGCCGGTCCGGCGCCAGCGCCTCGGCCAGGCCATGACCCCACTCGACCACGGTGACCGCCTCCTCGAGGCTCGCGTCCAGGTCGAGATCGTCCAGCTCCCCGAACCCGCCGATCCGGTACGCGTCGACGTGCACCAGCGCGGGACCGCCCACCAGCGACGGGTGCACGCGGGAGATCACGAACGTCGGCGAGGTGATCGCGCCACGCACCTTCAGCCCGGCGCCGAGGCCCTGCGTGAACGTCGTCTTGCCGGCCCCGAGATCGCCGGACAGCACGAGTACGTCGCCCGCCCGCAACTGGCCCGCCAGCTCCTCGCCGATCGCCTGCATGTCGTCCGCGGTCGGCACCGTCAGCTCGACCGGCATCGCCTTGGCGAAGATCAGGTTGTGCGCCTGCTGGTCGACGACGGAGTACCCCCGGCGGCGCCAGAACTCCACGGTGTCCGGCAGCTCGACCCGCGCGATCAGGTTCACCCGGCTCAAGCCCCGCCGTACGGCGACCTCCTCGGCGCAACCGACCATCGCCGAGGCGACCCCGCGGGCCTGATGCCGCGGGTCGACCGAGACGCGGCGCAGGTTGAGGATGTCGCCGGTCTGCTCGAACAGCATCGCGCCGAGCGGAACCCCGTCGCTGAGGACGAGCAACCCGCCGTGCTCGGCGATCGCGGCGGCCACCGTGGTCGCGTTCTCCGAGAGCTGGGTCGACGGCGGATCCAGCACCCGCCGCGCGGAGAACGCATGGTGGATCACGCCCACGATGTCGTCGACGTGCTCCTGCTGCGCATCGACGACGTGCAGGTCGGTCATGTGGACCCCAAGGCTTGTTCGGCTCGTTCGATCATCCCCAGCAGGGCGGCGGTGAATTCGCGGTGGTGCTCGATCAGGCCCAGATGGCCGCAGTTGTGGACCTCGACCAGCTCGGCGCCGGGCACCCGGCGGACGATCTCCTCGGCATGGCTGAACGGTGTCAGCTGGTCCTTGTCGCCGCCGATCACCACGCACTCGACCTTCTGCAGCGGCTCCAGCGCCTCGTACTTGTCGTGCAGCGCGAAGATCGGGTAGAAGTCCGCGATCACCTCGATCGGCGTCGCCGCGATCATCTCGTTGACGAACTCGGTGAACGCCGGCGGCACCTCGGACCCGAACGAGTACTTGCGGGTGAGCAGGTAGCTGAGGTCGGTGCCGGCCTTCCGGCCGCGCTCGACGACGTCCGGGATCCGCGCCAGCGCCGCGACCGTCGGCGTCGCGAGCGCCCGCGCCAGCATGCCGATCCGGCCCGGGAACGCGATCGGGACCTGGTCCAGCCCGCCCGCGCTGGTCGAGCACAGTCCGACGCCGATCACCCGGTCGCCGAACAGCTCCGGGTGCTGCTCGGCGAGCGCCATGATCGTCATGCCGCCCATCGAGTGCCCGATCAGGATCACCGGGCCGGTCGGCGCGAACCGCTCGACGATCCCGTACAGATCCTTGCCGAGCTGGTCGATGCTGACGCCGTCCTTCGGCGACCGCCCGGACCGGCCGTGCGAGCGGTGGTCGTAGAACACCATCGTGCCGATGCCGGCCAGGTCGCGGCGCTCGAAGTGCCACAGGTCGAGGTTGAGCCCGTACCCGTGCGTGAAGATCAGCGTCAGGTCCTCGGGAGGAACCGGCAGCTTGCTGTGCTCGTTCTTTCCCCGCCCCACCGCCCCGGTCAGACCGAGCTTCCGCTTCGGCTCGGGTGCGGGCCGGCGGGACCGCTTCAGCTCGTCCACCTCGACGTACAGCTCGACGCCGTCGTCGGCGGTGAAGATGTGCGGTGTCCCGCGCTGCGACCCGAACGGCTCGGCCTCCAGCTGCTTGCGCTGACCCGACCGCCGGCCGATCACCTGCCGCTCGACGGCGACCCCGGCCGCTGCTCCCGCGGCCAGTACTCCGACCGCGGCCCCGATCAGACCAGCAGTCCGCCCTGCTTTGGACATGCTGATCTACCTTTCGGACGCGACGGTGGGGCGGTCGCTGTCGACGTACCGGCGGGGGATGCGGGCGCCCAGACGGGTGACGATCTCGTAGTTGATGGTGCCGGCGGCGTCGGCCCAGTCGTCCGCGGTCGGCTCGCCCGACGTACCAGGACCGAACAGCACCACCTCGTCGCCCGCGGCGGCCTGGTCGTCGTGCAGGTCGACGACGCACTGGTCCATGCAGATCCGGCCGACGATCGCCCGCCGCTCGCCGCCGACCTGAACGGGTCCGCCGTTCGAGGCGTGCCGCGGCAGCCCGTCGCCGTACCCGAGGGGGACCAGGCCGAGGGTCGACGGGCGCGGCGCGGTCCAGGTCAGCCCGTACGAGACACCCGCGCCGGCCGGCACCCGCTTGACCATCGCGAGCCGTGCCTTCAGCGTCATCGCCGGCACGAGCCCGAGCTCGGACGACGGCAGCGCGTGCCCGAACGGCGAGAGCCCGTACGTCGCGACGCCGGGCCGGACCAGGTTGAAATGCGTCTCGGGGAGCGCGAGGGTGGCGCCGGAGTTCGCCAGGTGCTTGAACTCGGCGTCGATCCCGAACGACTCCGCGACCTCGATCGCCTCGGTGAACGTGGCGAGCTGGGTCTCGTTGACCGGGCTCTTCGGCTCGTCCGACGACGCGAGGTGCGACCAGATGCCCTTGATCTCGATCCGCCCGGTGGCCTGCTCGCGGAGCGCGGCCCGGATCAGCGCGGGCCATTCCTCCGGTACGGCGCCGCCGCGCGACATCCCGGTGTCGATCTTGAGATGCACCCGCGCCGGCCGGTCCTGGACCGCGGCCGCCAGCTCGTCGATCTCCCACTGCGCACCGGCGGACAGGTCGATGCCGGCCGCGACCGCGTCCTCCAGCGGCTCGCCCGGGGTGGTCAGCCAGCAGAAGATCGGCCCGGTGTCACCGGCGGCGCGCAGCCCGAGGGCCTCCTCGAGGACCGCGGCGCCGATCCAGTCCGCTCCGGCCTCGCGGGCGGCGCGGGCGACCTGCACCATCCCGTGCCCGTACCCGTCGGCCTTGACCACGGCCATCAACTGCGCACCCTCGGCGCGACCACGCAGCGTGCTCACGTTGTGGCGGATCGCCGCCAGATCGACGACCGCCTCAGCACGGACCGGGTGTGACTGAACAGTAGACATGGTCAGCCCAGTGTCTCAGGCGGCGTCGATCAGTGATGGCAGGGCGGTCATGTTGTGGAAAACCGTGTTCGCATCGACAAGTTTCGCGGGGTCCGTCATACCGGCGTACCCGAAGACCTTCATGCCGGCCGCGACCGCCGCGGCGACGCCGAGTGGGCTGTCCTCGATCACCAGGCAGTCGGCCGGCTTCACCTCCATCGACGCCGCCGCGTGCAGGAACAGGTCCGGGGCGGGCTTGCCGTGCGCGACGTCCTCGGCGCTGAAGATGCGCCCCTCGAACCGGTCCAGGAAGCCGACCGCGGTCAGCGCCGTACGGATCCTGCGATGGGTGCCCGAGGACGCCAGGCAGTACGTGACGCCGCGCGCGTCCAGGTGGTCGAGGACGGCCTCGACACCCTCGATCGCCTGCAGGTTCTCGAACCCTTCGAACAGCCGCTGGTGGTACCGGTCCTCGAGATCCGCCGGCAGCGGCCGCCCGAGCCGCGCCTCGGCCTTGAGCCGCATGGACGCCATCGACCCGCCCATGAAGTCGCGCACGGTCTCCTCGAACGTGTACGGCAACCCGGCCTCGGTCAGCAGCTCCGCAAGAATCGTGTTCGCCAGCCGCTCGGAGTCCACCAACACACCGTCGTTGTCGAAAATCACCAGTCCGATCACACGGGAAACCCTATGCGGCCACCGCTTTCGTGTGGTGGCCGCCAGGGGTCAGTTCTCCTGGATGGAGAAGTCGTTGAAGGTGAAGCGCTGCTTGGCGCCGCCGGTGGAGACGACCTCGACGCCGTAGTCGACCTGCCAGGTCGTCGCCTTCGGGGCCCAGCCGCGGTTGACCATGTCGGAGAAGAAGCTCGCCAGCGGCATCGTCCCGGACTTCTGCGTCACCTGCGAGACGTACGCCGTGTAGCCGTCGCCGTGCCACACGTCGTACGTGAAGCCTCCGAAGCTGACCGTGCCGACCTTCCGCCCGGCCGGGACCTGCGCCTTGTTGTCGGTCCAGATCATCAGCTCGTTGTTCAGCCCGTCGCCGATCCACACGTCGAACGCGACGTTGTAGATGCACGCGCTGCAGTTAGCGGGCGTGGTGGCAGCGAACTTGGCCGACTTGATCTTCGAGAGCGGTACGTCGTCGTAGTCCTTGTGCACGTTCGGATACGCCTGCACGCCACGGTCACCGGGCAGCGGCTGGGTCACGTCCTCGTACCAGTTGTCGTAGTTGCAGACCGACATCGTGTAGGTGCCGTTGTGGTTGTTCCACATGTTGTTGTGCACGTAGTACGGCCCGAAGTCCCGGCCCTCGCCCTGGTTGTTGCTGGAGGTGGTGACGAACGACGGGTTGCTGCAGGTGCTGCTGGGACTGGTCGTCGTCGTGGCCGTCGGAGTACTCGACGTGGGCGGCTTGGGCGTAGTTGTCGTGGTTGTCGTGCGCGTCGGGGTAGGCGTGGGCTTCGGCGTACTGGAGGCGGGTGGCTTCGTGGGCGTGGTCGTCGGCTTAGGTGCCGGCGTCGTCGGCTGACCCGCTACCGCTGCGAAGTCGTAGTGCACGGTGTACCTGAGCTTGGTCCCGGCGCGGTAGGGCTTGCCGTCGTACCGGAGCGCCCGCAGGCGGTAGCTCTTGTCCGTCGTACGGCGGCTGTCGATCGACAGCAGTGCGGGACCGGACGCCGTCGCGGTGATCGCGACCGGCTGACGCCCGAAACCGTGCAGGACCGTGCATCCGGAGTACTTGTCGAGCACGCACGTCTCGACCCGGCCGACGTTCGGGAGGACGGCCGTCGCGCTGTCGGCAGCGTCCGCGGTCGCGATCGGGGTCCGCTTGTTCGCGTGCACGGCGAGCGGTACGGCGACGAGCGCACCGACCGCGAGCAGCGCGGCCGGAAGAAGGATGCGGGTCCGAGGAATCCGGAGCGGGGGCATGCGAAACCTTCCTGTCTGGTTCAGCCGATCCCCCAGGAAGATTGCGTACGGCAGGTGACGTTATCGAACCGTGATCAGCCGGTGTCAACCCCGGGTCGTGAATTAACACACCCTTCACCTGCAACGCCGGCGCGGTCAACGGCGTCCGTGGGTTGTGAACAAACGGATGCTCGCCCTGATCGCCACCGGCCTGCTCGCACTGACCGCCTGCGGTAACGAGGCCGGCGCCGGGCCGGGCCCGGGCTCCTCCGGCTCCGGTGGGGACTCCGGTGCCGACCTCGCCGGCCGGACCTTCCTGTCCACCTCGGTCGTCGAGAACGGCAAGCCGCGCCCACTTCTGCCGCACACGCGGGCGCAGGTGCAGTTCACCACCAACGGCCGCATCTCGTGGCAGGCCGGCTGCAATTCGTCGGAGACCTCGGTGTCGACCGCCGGCCATCGGCTCAGCCTGGGCACCGAGATCACCTCGACGCTGATGGGCTGCCTCGGCGGTCGGCAGGAGCAGGACGGCTGGCTCGGCGGTGTCTTGTCGGACAAGCCGACCTGGAAGCTCGACGGCAGCAAGCTGGTGCTCACCACGAGCAGTACGACGATCTCGCTGGTCGACAAGCAGGCCGTGACACCGGCACCCGCCCTCGACGGCACCAAGTGGAAGCTGACCACGGCCGTCACCGGTGAGACCGCGTCCCACCAGGCCGGCTTCGACAAGGTCTGGCTGACGCTGAACGGCGAACGCGTGACCGGGTCGACCGGTTGCAACGAGTTCCAGGGCACGGTCGCGCGGTCCACCGGCAAACTCACCTTCGGCGAACTGGCCACCACCCGCCGCGCCTGCACCGGCGACGCTGCCGGCGTGGAATCCCTTGTTCTGAAGGGATTGAAGGGCGACGTGACCTACCGCATCGACGGCCCGACCTTGACCCTGCGCGCCGCGGGCGGCGGTCTGGACTTCACCGCGGTTCGCTGACCGGGTGCTTACGCGATGCGGATGTCGAAGGCCTGGACCTCGTTGTTCGTCGTCTCGTAGGAGACGAGCAGGTGACCGCGGTCCTGCAGTTGCTGACGCTGGGCCGCGGTCAACGGGATCGTCCAATGCTGGACGCCCCGCGCCACCTTCTGGGTCGCCTGCTTCACGAGATGACCGCTCATGTCCGGTGACCACGGCGGCGTCGCACCGTCGGTGATCGCGCACGGCGTGAACCCGTAGTCCGGCGCCGGGTCCGACGTGCACGACGTCGTCCACACCGGGATCGCGGCCAGTTCCCCGGACGTCAGGAATGCCCGGGCGGTGCCGGACCCCTTCGACGACGTGACGAGTTGTACGGCGTTGCCGTTCAGAGCGGCGTACTGGATCCGGAGGTCGTCGGTAGGCACCCGGCCGGAGATCGGTACGCCGTTGCGCGCGGACTGCGCGATCGTCTGCGGTGACAAGGCGCCGTTGAGGTTCGGGTTCGACACGTCGGGAGCCGCCGGAGTGGTCGGCCGATCCGCGGGCGGCGTGTACCCGGGCAGGGTGGCGAGACCCCAGCGGTACGGGTCGGACTGCACCGATCCGAGCGCCGACCAGCCGAGTCGGGTACTCATGTCGATGTGCCGCAACGTCGTCGTACCGGGTGCCGAGGTGTCGTCGTTGTCGTACGGCGTGATGTTCAGCCCGAGCCGCGCCGGGTCGACGGCGGACGGCAGGTCGGCGAGCGGGATCTTCACCTCGAGGTCGTAGCCACCGCCGGCGTACGCGTGCGGGGTCGTCGTCTCGTTGCTGCCGACCCACTGCGCGGTCGACGCGACCTGGACCCCCGGCGCGTTGCCGGTGTCGAGGGAACCGCTGGAGTAGCCCTGGTGGTTGTCCGCGTCCCGCTCCCAGCACGGACCGCCGCTCTGGCTGAACGGGAAGATACCGAGCTTGAACGTGTTCGCCGTGTCCATCGTGGCCTGTGACGCGTTGCCCCGCGGATCGAGCAGGATCTCGACGGAGTCCGCCTGCCAGTGGCCGACGCATTCGGCCGGCGTCACGGCGTACGACTGGTAGTCGTCGCGGACGTGGATGAAGAAATACAACGCATCGTCGGACCAACTGACCTTCGCCGTACTGCCTTCTCCGGTTGACGAGACGCCACAGTCGTCGACACCTGTACAGCCCGAAGCGCCCTGCCAGATCCGGCCCAGGTCGAGCGTCGGTCCCGGATACTCACCCGGCTCCGCCTTCCCATCGACGACCGGACTCGCTTGCGGGATCACGGTCGTTGGAACGAGCGTGAGAGTCAGTGTCTCGGTGCCCGTCGCGGCCTCGCCGCCCGCCTGCGCGTAGGACGTTCTGATCGGGATCGCCACGTTCTGCTGCGCCGGCAGGCTGGTGTCGGTGTTGGTGAGCTTGAACGTGACAGTCACATCCGCGCCGGGCGCCACGTCGTACGGCTTGTTGTTGGCGTCGACGGTGAAGTCCGGCGGGAGATCGAGTGACACCGCGCCGGCCTGCTGCTTGCTGGACCAGTTGTGCACGACGACCGGTACGTCGATCGTCCGGCCGATGCCCATCGACTGGATCGCCTGCGAGCGGCCGAGGCGGGCCGCCTGCGGTGCGGTGTTCTGCAGCCACTCGTCGTACTCCTGCCAGTTCCCCCACCGCTGGAACCGTCCTTCGGCGGCGGAAACGATTCGTACAACGTTTTCCGTGTAGCCCGTCGCGTGCTTGGTCGTGTAGAGCGCCGAGATCTTGGCGTTCTGGTCGACGGTCGCGCCGGCGGCCGGGGTGATGGTGAAGGTCAGGTCCGCACTCGATCCCTCGCGCACCTGCTGCGGGCCGTCGGTCGTCCACCCCGGCGGAACCGTCAGCTGGACGTTGCCCTTGGCAAGCTTTCCGCGCAGGTGCAGGGTCGCCTGGAACGGTTCGCCGGCGACGTTGTAGAACCGGGAGAACGTCAGGTACTCGAGCGTCCCGAGCGGCAGCCCGCCCGGATCCGGCTTGGTGGCGCCGAACAGGATCGCGTCGTCCCGCCCGGCCGCTGCGCTGCTGTTCGGCTGGAACGGTACGAACGATTCCGTCATCCCGAAGCGCGGACAGGCGGGCGCCGAGACGCCCTTGTACATCACGCGGCTCTGCGTCGGGTACGCCGCGCGGCCCTCGTCCGAGACCTGCTGCCAGATCTTCGGCGTACCGGCGGTCTGCCCCTGCGAGTTGCCGGCCGGCCAGCGGTACGGCGAGTTGTACCCGGTCCACACGCCCGCGACCGTGTCGACGCCGGTCGGTGTGAACCCGGTGGTGCAGTTCGCGGAGGTCGTCGTACCGCCGGTGCCTGCCGTGCTCCCGCCCGAGAAGACCTTCTTCACCTGCCAGGTGCTGAGCGCGTGCGGGCCCTTGAGTTGCTCCGGGAACATGTTCGGATCCGCGGCCGCGAGCACGCCTTCCCAGATCAGCCGGCCGGCCTGCTGGTGGTTGCCGTGACCGGCGGCGAGCGTCGGCGTGAAGCCGATGTACACCTCCGGCTGCGTCTCGCGGATCACCCGCGTGACCCGCCGGAGCGTCTCCTGCTCGTCCCAGAAGTACTGCGTCAGCGGCGCGCTCTGGTTGTAGAAGAAGTCGATCCGGTCGAGGTTGAAGATGTCGATCGTGCCGGAGCGGTAGTGCGCGACCCGGTCCTCGTTCTCGCGGCGCAGCCCCAGGTCGGGCCCGAGTTCGGTACCGGCCGCGTTGCCGCCGCCTTCACCCCGGGTCACCATGATCACGCCACACTTCACGCCGTACAGCTGATGCCAGACGCCACACGGGCCGACGAAGCTCGTGTCGTCGTCCGGATGGGCCCACTCCCCCATCACGTCGATCTTCGTCTGCCGATCGGCGACGTACTGCTGCGTTTCTGCTCGGGCAGGCACCGGCAGAGCGGCAACCAGGACGAGAACCAACAACCCCACGATTCGCTTCACGAGCACACTCCAAAGGCGGCGGAGGCACCAGCAACTTCTCCAGTCCTACGTCCGCCCCCGCCGTACCCGCAACAGCAAGCCGCGCGCCGAGCGTGCAACTGGGAAGTCTCGCTGGGGACTGGGCGTAGGGCATTGCCTGTCCGTGGTCCCCGCGGGGTATCGCCAGTTCGGCTCAGTTCGGCTCAGTTCGGCTCAGGCGAGGAGTAGGCGGGTGGCCTCGGAGAGGGCGTGGGCGACGGCGGTGGAGGTGATCGGTCCGCCTTCGGCTGCGAGATTGGCTGCGGCGGCGTGCAGGTACGCGCCGACGGCTGCCGCGTCGAGCGTCGTCAGGCCGGCTGCGAGCAGGGCGCCGCAGAGGCCGGCGAGGACGTCACCGGCACCGGCGGTCGCCAGCCACGGGGTGGCGTTGCTGTTCACCCGGACCTCGCCGTCCGGATGCGCGATCACGGTGGTGGAGCCTTTAAGGAGCACCGTCACGTCGAAGCGCTCGGCCGCCAGACGCGCATGCTTCAACCGCTCGGCCTCGACGGTCGCGCGGTCGACGCCGAGCAGACGGGCGAGTTCACCGGCGTGCGGAGTGGCGAGCACGTCGACGTGGTCGCCGGTGTCGTCGAGCGCCTTCAGGCCGTCGGCGTCCAGGACGACCGGCTCGTCGGCGTCGAGGAGCTCACGGATCCGTGCGAGGTCGAACTCGTCACCGAGGCCCGACCCGATCGTCCACGCCTGCACACGACCGTCGCCGACGACCTCGGGGTGCGCCGCGCGAACCTCGTCGGCGACCGCGTCGGGACCGATGTAGCGGACCATACCGACCGGGCCGCCGAGTGCGCCTGAGGTGGCGATGACGGCGGCGCCCGGGTACTGGGGCGAGCCGACCATCAGGCCGAGGACGCCGCGGGAGTACTTGTCGGATTCGCCGTGGGGGACCGGGTACAGGGCTCGTACGTCGGAGGCCTGGAGGGACTGGACCTCGGCGGGTGGGAGGTCGAGGCCGATGTCGACGAGGTGCACCGGTCCGCACGCGGACGCGGCCGGGTCGACGAGGTGGCAGATCTTGTGGGTGCCGAACGTCACGGTGAACGCGGCGCGGACGTGCGGCTCGGGCGTCTCGCCGGTGTCGACGTTCACACCCGACGGCGTATCGACAGCCACGATCGGTACGCCGTACTGCTCAGCCACCTGCACCGCCGCCAGCGCATCGGCCCGAAGCCCCGGCCGCCCGCCGATCCCGACGATCCCGTCCACCACGACGTCGGCAGTCCTGATGTCGTCGGACGACCCGACGCGGCCGCCGGCTGCCTTCAGTGCTTCGAGGCCGGGTTGGTGGGCCTTTGCGGACAGGAGTACGGCGATGACCTGGGCGCCGCGGCGGGCCAGGAGCGCGCCGGCGTACAGCGCGTCGCCGCCGTTGTCGCCGGAGCCGATCAGCAGCACCACGCGAGCGCCGTACGTGCGTCCAAGGAAGTTGCTGATGGCAACCGCCAGGCCGGAGGCGGCGCGCTGCATGAGCGTGCCGCCGGGAAGCTTCGCCATCAGTTCGGCCTCGGCGGCCCGTACCTGCTCGACGGTGTGCGCGTGGCGCATGCTCAGCCCTCCAGTACGACGACCGCGGACGCGATCCCGGCGTCGTGGCTGAGCGAGAGATGCAGGCTCTGTACGCCGAGTTTGGCCGCCTGCGCCGCGACGGTGCCGCTGATCTCCAGCCACGGCCGCCCGGTCTCGTCGGTCTGCACCTCGGCGTCGTGCCAGTGCATCCCGGCCGGCGCCCCGAGCGCCTTGGCCAGCGCCTCCTTGGCCGCGAACCGAGCTGCCAGCGAGGCCGGTGGTTTCACGGCCTCCAGTTCGGTGAACACCCGGTCCCGCAACCCCGGCGTCCGCTCCAGCGTCCGCATGAACCGATCCACGTCGACCACATCGATACCCACGCCGACGATCATGCCCTCACCCTAACCGGCCGTTCCGGCGCCGACAGGACCGGTGGAGCGGCGGAGGCGCATGTCTACTGCCAGGTCCAGGCGGAGGGCAGGCGGGGTTTTGCCGCGGGAGAGGTCGAGTACGACGCGGGCCGCGAGCTCCGCCATCTGGTGGAGGGGCTGGTGGACCGTGGTGAGGGTCGGGGTCACCCACTGGGCGACGGGAAGGTCGTCGTACCCGACAACCGACAGGTCGCGCGGCACGTCCAGGCCGAGTTCGCGAGCGGCCTGGTAGACACCGAGCGCCTGCATGTCGCTGCCGGCGAAGATCGCGGTCGGCGGGTCGGGCAGGCGGAGCAGCGCGAGCGCTTCGGCGTACCCGCCACCGACCTCGAAGTCGCCCCAGCGGATCAGCTCCGGGTCGACCTCGGCGCCGGTCGAGCGCAGCGCATCGGTGTAGCCGTCGACGCGTTGCCGCGAGCAGAGCGTGTCGATCGGGCCGCCGATCATCCCGATCCGGTGATGGCCGAGCGTCCGCAGATGGGTCGTCGCCAGGCGGCCGCCGTTCCAGTTCGCCGAGCCGATCGACGGTACGTCGTCGCCGACGTCCCCGACCGGATCCACCACCACGAACGGGATCCGCCGCGTCTCCAGCTGCGCCCGCTGGTCGGCGTCCAGGTCCGAGAACACCATGATCACGCCGAGCGGCCGCCGGTTGAGCACCGACTCGATCCACTCCTGCCGCGGCCGCAGCGTCCCACCGCACTCGGACAGCACCAGCTCCACGCCCTCGGCGCGCGCCACCTCCTCGACGCCGCGGATCAGTTCCATCGCCCACTCCCCGGTGAGCTGGTTGAACACCAGGTCGATCATCGGCCCGGCCGTCGTACTCGCGCTCCGCCGCCGGTACCCGTGCTCCTGGATCAGGCTCTCGATCCGCGCCCGGGTCGCCGCGGCGACGTCCGACCGCCCGTTCAGCACCTTGGACACGGTCGGCACCGAGACGCCGGCCTGCTCCGCAATTTTCGCAATCGTCGGCCGCTCGCTCACCACACCTCCCGCTCCGAAACTTTCGGACCAGCGTAGCGGTGAATGTCCGGGACACCGGTGAGGCGGCACACAGAGGTTGTGGCGCAGCTGAGACGAAGGCCACGCCTGCCCGGTGTGGGTGCATCCCGCGCCGATGGGAAGAATGGGCGGCATGCTGCAGCCGTCGCGGGAGGTGACTCCCTACACCGAGCTCGACCGGGCCACCTGGGCGCAACTGGCCGAGACCACGGTCTCCCCGCTGACGGCGGACGAGGTCGAGCGGCTGCGCGGTCTCGGCGACGAGATCGACATGGACGAGGTCCGCGAGGTGTACCTGCCGCTGTCGCGGATCCTGTCGCTGTACGTCCGGCACGCCCGCGCGCTGCACGCCGACACCGAGAGTTTCCTCGGCAAACCGGCCGCCACCCGGACCCCGTTCGTGATCGGCATCGGCGGGTCCGTTGCCGTCGGCAAGTCCACCACCGCCCGCCTGCTGCGCGAACTGCTGGCCCGCTGGCCCGAGCATCCGCGGGTCGCACTCGTCACCACCGACGGCTTCCTCTGGCCGAACGCCGAGCTCGAGCGCCGCAACCTCATGCAGCGCAAGGGCTTCCCGGAGTCGTACGACCGTAAGGCGCTGCTGCGCTTCGTGGTCGAGGTCAAGTCCGGGAGCGACGCGGTCGAGGCGCCGGTCTACTCCCACCTCCACTACGACCGCATGAACGGCGTACGGACGACCGTCGAGCAGCCGGACATCCTGCTGCTCGAAGGCCTGAACGTCCTGCAGCCGGCGCCGCGGCACGCGGACGGCAAGAGCGGCCTGGCGGTCAGCGACTTCTTCGACTTCTCGGTGTACGTCGACGCGGCCGCCGACGACATCCGCTCCTGGTACGTCGCGCGCTTCCTCAAACTGTGGGAGACGGCGTTCCGCAATCCCGAGTCGTACTTCGTCCGGTACGGCGAGCTCAGCCGCGCCGAGGCGGTGAAGAAGGCCGAGTCGCTCTGGGACGGCATCAACGGCCCGAACCTCCGCGAGAACATCCTCCCCACCCGCTCCCGAGCCACCCTGGTCCTCCGCAAAGGCGCCGACCACACCGTCCGCTGGGTCCGCCTCCGCAAACTCTGATCGTCAGCTGCGCTTGAGGGCCGGTACGACGGCTAGTGCGACGACCGCGGCGGTGAGGGCGAAGGCGGTCGGGTAGCCGATGCCTGCGACGATCGTGCCGAAGATCATCGCGCCGAGGCCCCAGCCGCCGTCGTACGCGAGGTTCCAGACGGCGCTGACCTGGCCGTAGCGGGAGCGGTCGACGCGGTTGTACATGAGGGTCAGCGTCAGGTTCTGCGCGGCGCCGAAGCCGATCCCGAAGCAGGTCGAGCCGATCAGGATCGCCACCGGGCTGGGCAGGAAGACGAGCGAGCCGGCCCCGATCGCAGCGAGGACGAGCGCGGGTGCGAGCAGCCTCGCAGGACCGATCCGATCGCCGTACCGACCGGCCAGCCACCGCGCCAGCGGGGCCGCGATCGCCTGTAGCAGAAGGGCTGCCGCGACCGTCGACTGCTTGTCAGCGGCAACAGCCAGCGGAAGGAACGTGACACTGATGCCAGCGGCAACAGTCACCGCGGCAAACACCAGCGTCGGCATCAGCAGCCCACTCCGCCGTACGCCGCTGAGCACCTGGACGTGCTGCTCCTCGGCACCGGCCCCGCCGGGCAGACCGATCAGGGCGACGAGACCGGCGAGCGACGTGACCGCGGCGAGGACGAACAGCGCGCCGAACCCGATCACGTGCGTCAGGTAGACACCGAGCGGGAGACCGATCACCGCCGGTACGCCGACCGCCACGCCGTACACGCCGAGCGCCTCGCCCCGGCGGGTCGACGGGGTAAGGTCCGCGACGAGCGCGACGGCGCCGACCACCACGATCGCCAGACCGGCCCCACGCACCACGCAGACGCCGAGAACGATCGGCAGCGCGGCGGTGGTCAGCAGAACGAGCGACGGCGCCCCGAGCAGCACCAGTCCGAGCCCGAGGACGACCCGGTACCCCCAGCGCGCCAGCATCCGCGGTACCAGCAACTCGACCCCCACCGCGGAGAACATCATCGCGGCGGTCGACAGCCCGGCGCCGATCCCGCCGGCCCCGTTCGCGGCCAGGTAGAGCGGGACCACCGAGGTGAGCAGGTACATGCTCAGACCGGAGCCGAACACCATCACCAGCAACCGCGTGAACTGGCTGCTCAGGAGTCGGTCGACAGCGATTGTGGGAATCTCGCACGCGGTGGTCATGTCTCGAAGGTAGAGAAATACCGGTACGCCCTACAGATCCAGTTCGGCAGCCGTCGACAGGACCAGTTCCGGAACTTTGTCGACAAGTTATCTTCTTGCCGTGGCAGATTCGGTGCGCGTCCGCCTGGCCTCCGCCGGCGCCGACCCCCGCGCCGCGGCGCACAACCTCCTGCTCGGCCTTGCGAGCACCCTGGTCGATCGTCCCGAGCTGACTCACGACGAGGCCGGGCGGCCGCACGTCTCGGGGCTGGCCGTGAGCCTGACCTACACGCAGCGCCGGGTCGCCGTGGCCGCGTCGTACGAGGGTCCGGTCGGGATTGATCTCGAAGAGGTCGGGCGCCGGGATTTCCGGGCGGTGGCGGACCGTTGGTTCGGCCAACGTGAGCTGGAGTGGATGGCGCGGCAGCCGGATCAGTTGACGGCGTTCCTGCGGCTGTGGACGGCGAAGGAAGCCGTCGGCAAAGCGCTGGGGCTCGGGTTGCATCAGGGCGGTCTGCGCCGGGAGATGCCACTCGGAGGCGGCCCGGTCCGGTCTGCCTCCGGTCTCTCGGTGACGCAGCTGCCCTGCCCGGGCGGCGTGCTCTCGGTGGCGGCACCAACGGGCGTCAGTGTCCACCAGCTGTCACCGAGTCTTGACCGGACGTGTGTGCGTGGGTAACTTTCGCGTCGCGGGGGAGTATCTGTAATTCAATTACTTTGGCGTTCGCCCCTGCCCGCCCGGACTGAGTTGGTGACACCGATGGAACTGACCCGACGCCAGACCCTCGGACTAGCGGCGGCCACCGTCGCCGGTTCGACGATCGCCGGCACCACCACTGCCTCCGCTGCCCGTCCCGATCCCTGGGTGCGCGACACGCTGCGCCGGATGACCCTCGAGCAGAAGGTCGGCCAGCTGTTCGTCTGCTACGCGTACGGCGCGACCGCGACCACATCCGACGCCCGCAACACCAGCCTGTACGGCGTCGCGACGCCGGCCGAGGTGGTGGCGAAGTACAACCTCGGCGGCGTCATCTACTTCACCTGGACCGACTCGGTCCGCGACCCCGGGCAGATCGCCGGCCTGTCGAACGGTCTGCAGGCCGCGTCGCTCGCGAACACCGGCGTACCGCTGCAGATCGGCACCGACCAGGAGTACGGCTCGGTCGTCCGGGTCGGAGCGCCCGCGACCCAGTTTCCGGGCGGGATGGCGCTCGGCGCGACCCGTTCGGCCGCGTTCGCGCGCAAGGCCGGGGCGATCGCCGGCCGCGAGCTGAAGGCGCTCGGCATCACCACCGACTTCGCGCCCGACGCGGACGTCAACGTCAACCCGCTGAACCCGGTGATCGGCGTCCGCTCGGTCTCCTCCGACCCCGCCCTGGTCGCGGAGCTGGTCGCCGCCCAGGTCAAGGGGTACCAGCGCGACGGCGGGATCGTCTCGACCGCGAAGCACTTCCCGGGCCACGGCGACACCGACACCGACAGCCATGTCGGCATCCCCGAGATCCACCACAGCCTCGAGGAGTGGACCCGGATCGACCTGCCGCCATTCGAGGCCGCGATCCGGGCCGGCATCCGGTCGATCATGACCGCGCACATCGTCGTGAAGGCGCTCGACCCGTCCGGCGACCCGGCAACGCTGAGCCGGGCGATCCTGACCGGCATCCTGCGCAAGCAG
Organism: Kribbella sp.; assembly: GCA_036503355.1. GTDB lineage: Bacteria > Actinomycetota > Actinomycetes > Propionibacteriales > Kribbellaceae > Kribbella. Next base: position 18,994 of record DASXXB010000113.1, read on the forward strand.
CTCCGGTTCGACGGCGTGGTGATCACCGACTCGCTGGGCATGCAGGGCGTCCGGGACAAGTACGGCGACGCGGAGATCCCGCTGCGGGCGATCGAGGCGGGCGTCGACCAACTGCTGATGCCGGTCGATCCCGGACTGGCGTACAACTCGGTCCTCGACGCGGTCCGCGGCGGCCGCATCTCCGAGGCCCGCATCGACGAGAGCGTCACGCGCATCCTCACGCTGAAGCACTCCGGTGGCCTCGTCGACCGGCCGTACGTCGACCCGTCCCGGATCGCCGGGATCGTCGGTACGCCGGCCAACTACGCCGAGGCCCAGCGCATCGCGGACCACAGTACGACGCTGCTGCGCAACGACGCCGACCTGCTCCCGCTCTCCCCCGCGCCGCGCAAGATCGTCGTCGCCGGCTACAGCCCGGCGGGCCTCGCAACCGCACTGCAGCGCCGCGGCGCGACGACCGTCGTGAAGGACATCGGCACGACGCCGACCGACGCCAAGATCGCCGACGCCCTGGCAGCCTCGGCCGCCGCGGATCTCACCGTCGTCCTGACCAACAAGGCCTGGGACACCAAGGTCACCGACAAGTCGGCCAAGCAGCAGAAGCTCGTCAACGGCCTGCTCGCCACCGGCCGCCCGGTGATCGTCGTCCCGGTCCGCGACCCGTACGACGTCGCGTACTTCGACAACCCGTCGACCACCCTGGTCACCTACGGAAGCACCGCGGTGTCGATGGAGGCGCTCGCGAAGGTGCTGTACGGCGAGATCGCGCCGGCCGGGAAGCTTCCGGTGCAGATCCCCGCACACCCGGATGCCACGGAAACACTGTTTCCGTTCGGTCACGGGCTGACCTTCGACCCGCGGGAGACACGGCTGACTGTTGCCTCGTACAACATTCATGCCGGCGCCGGCGAGGACAACGTTTTCGATCTCGACCGGACGGCGCAGGCACTGAAGGCGCTGGACGCCGATGTCATCGGCCTGCAGGAGGTCGACGTCCACTGGGGCGACCGCAGTCAGTGGCTCGACACGATCGCCGAGCTGGCCGGCAGACTCGGGATGTTTCCGGCGTTCGCACCGATCTACGACCTGGACCCACCGGCGGCGGGACAGCCTCGGCGTCAGTACGGCGTGGGCGTGCTGTCGCGCTTCCCGCTGGTCCGCGTCGAGAACCATCCGATCACGCGGCTGTCGACGCAGGACCCGAACCCGGTGCCGGCTCCGGCACCCGGTTTCCTGGAGGTCGAGATGGACGTCCGCGGCCGGCGGCTGCACGTGTACTGCACGCACCTCGACTACCGGGGCGACCCGACGGTGCGGCGCCTGCAGGTCGACGACACGCTCCGGATCCTTGCCGAGGACCCCGCGGACCAGCTGCAGATCCTCGTCGGGGACTTCAACGCGGAGGCTTCCGCGCCCGAACTCAGCGGGTTGTGGACACGGCTCAGCGACTCGTGGACGGCCGCCGCAACCACCACCGGCGGGCCGTACACCTACCCGGCAGTGGCCGCGACCAAGCGGATCGACTTCGTGACCACCGGCGCGGGGCTGACGGTGCGGAGCGCCGAAGTACCCGCCGAGGTCCCGGTCGCCGAAGCTGCCAGTGACCACCGTCCGACGATCGCCCACCTCTCGTTCCGTTCCTGAGCAGGAGAACTCATGAAGCGACGCAGTTTGCTTGCCGGCGCCGGCGCGCTCGCCGCCGCCCCGCTGATCGACGTACCGGCCGCCCAGGCGGTGACCAGCCGGAAGGTGATGACGGGCGCCGAAGTACTGGCGAAGGACGGGTGGCGGGCACTGGCCGGCCAGAAGGTCGGCGTGATCAGCAACCCGACCGGGATCCTGCCGGATCTGCAGCACATCGTCGACACCATGCACGCGTCCGGCGCCGTCGACGTGGTCGCGGTGTTCGGTCCAGAACACGGTTTCCGCGGCAGCGCGCAGGCGGGCGGTTCGGAGGGCGACCACGTCGACCCGCGGACCGGGATCATGGTGTACGACGCGTACGGCGCGAACGCCGACAAACTGGTCAAGCTCTACACCCAGGCCGGCGTGGAAACCGTTGTCTTCGACATCCAGGACGTCGGCGCCCGGTTCTACACCTACATCTGGACGATGTTCGAGGCGATGCTGGCCGCGGTCCGCACCGGTGCCCGGTTCGTCGTCCTGGACCGCCCGAACCCGGCCGGCGGATACGCCCGCGGCCCGATGCTGAAGCCCGGCTACACCTCCGGCGTCGGCAAGAAGGAGATCCTCCAGCAGCACGGCATGACGGTCGGCGAACTGGCCCGGATGTTCGACGCGGAATACCTCCCGCTGGAGCCGAACGGCGGCCGGCTCAAGGAGCTGCAGGTCATCCAGGTGTCGAACTGGAAGCGCGACCAGCTGTACGACGACACCGGCCTGACCTGGGTGATGCCGAGCCCGAACATGCCGACCCCCGACACCGCGCTGCTGTACCCGGGCCTGTGCCTGTTCGAGGCCACGAACATGTCCGAGGGCCGCGGTACGACGCGGCCGTTCGAGCTGATCGGAGCGCCGTACGTCGACTACCGGTGGGCCGCGGCGCTGCAGACGAAGAACATCCCGGGCGTGGCGTTCCGCGAGGCGTACTTCACCCCGTCGATCAGCAAGAACGCGAACGTACTCTGCGGCGGCCTCCAGGTGCAGATCACCGACCCGCACCAGGTCGAGGCGATCACCGCCGCGACGCACATGATCGTCGAGGCCCGTAAGCTCTACCCCGACTTCACCTGGCGCGCGGAGAACCCGCCCGGCCGGTGGATCGATCTGCTCACCGGATCCGACCGGTTCCGGACCATGCTTTTGGCGGATGCGACCGCCGAGGAGATCGTGGCAGCCTGGAAGTCCGAGACCGACGCCTGGACGGCCCGGCGAGCGCAGTACCTGCTGTACAAGGGAGCGCACCGATGATGCGGTGGGCTGCGGTGAAAACAGGCGCGATCACGACGATCTCTGCGGTGATACTCACGATGGCAACTCCTGCTGTTGCTGGCAGCAACAACTCCGGCCGGTTCGACCGCCCGTACGACGGTTACGCGCCGAAGACCACGCTGCTGCGCGACGCGTCGCCGGCGCAGGCCGGCCTCGATCCCGCGCCGATCGACGCCGCGCTGGCCCAGGTCGCCGCCTGGACCGGGCCCAGCGGTACGGCGAAACCGATGTACGCCGGCGCGGTCACGCTGCTCGGCCACGACGGCAAGGTCGTCACCCGGAACGCCACCGGTCTCGCACTGAAGTACGCCGACGGGCAGGGTACCGAGCTGCCGCCGGACCAGCAGATCCCGATGCGCACCGACACGATCTTCGACCTGGCGTCGGTCTCGAAGCTGTTCACGTCGATCGTCGTGATGCAGCTGGTCGAGAAGGGCAAGGTCGACCTGGACGCGCCGATCGCGACCTACATCCCGGAGTTCGCGGAAAACGGCAAGGAAACCGTCACGGTCCGGCAAGCACTCACGCACACCAGCGGATTTCCGTCCTGGCTGCCGCTGTGGAGCTCGCAGCCCGACCCGGCCTCGAGACTGCACATGGCGCTGACGGCCAAGCTGCAGAACCCGCCTGGCAGCACCTACCTCTACAGCGACCTGAACCTGATCGCGCTCGGCGAGCTCGCGCACCGGGTGACCGGCAAGACGCTCGACAAGCTCGTCGCCGACGGGATCACGAAGCCGCTGCAGATGCGCGACACCGGCTACAACCCGGATCCGAAGAAGAAGCCCCGGATCGCCGCCACGGAGTACCAGTCCTCGCCGCCGCGCGGGATGGTGTGGGGCGAGGTGCACGACGAGAACGCCTGGTCCCTGGGCGGCGTCGCCGGGCACGCGGGCGTGTTCAGCACCGCGGACGACCTGGCCGTGCTGGCGCAGACCTTCCTGAACGGCGGCAGCTACCGCGGCGCGCGGATCCTCAAGGAATCCTCGGTCACCGCGATGATCACGAACTTCAACCAGGCCTTCCCCGGCAACGACCACGGCCTCGGGTTCGAGCTCGACCAGCGCTGGTACATGGGTGGCCTGTCCGGACCGCGCACGGCCGGCCACACCGGCTACACCGGTACGTCGATCGTCATCGACTTCGACTCCCGCTCGTTCGCGATCCTGCTCACCAACCGCGTGCACCCGAGCCGCAACTGGGGCAGCAACAACCCGGCCCGGCGCGCGGTCGCCCAGGGCCTCGCGCTGGCCCTCGGCGTCGGCCCCCGGCACGGCAAGGACGCCTGGTTCTCCGGTACGACGGACAACGCCACGACCACACTCTCCACCAAGGTCGACGTACCGGCGGGCGGCGCGAAGCTCGCGTTCGACCTTTTCGTCGACACCGAGGACACCGACCTGCTGTACCTGGAGACCTCGGCGGACGGGACCACCTGGACGAAAGTTCCCTTCAGCATCAGGGACCGCGGTTCGGTGATCGACACCGACGGCTCGATCAGCGGTTCCGGCGACCGGCACTGGCACCAGGTGACCGCGGACCTGGCCGCCGGCGCGCAGACGATCCGCTGGCGGTACAGCAGCGATCCGCTCTACCAGGGCCGCGGCGTGTACGTCGACGGTGTGAAAATCACGAGCGGGAGTGGTGTTCTTCTCGACGGAGAACGCTCACCGGAGTCATTTACCGCAACAGGTTGGAGACTTTCGCGTCGGTGACCCCAACTCGTGCATAGTCGCCGTACCGTGGCTGTCATGAATTCAACGACCTCTCCAGAACCCACGGGGCCGCTGCTGGTCCGGGTCCGCGCGGTGATGCCCGCGCTGGCGCCGGCCGAGCAGCGGGTGGCGAACGCGGTCCTCGCGGACCCGGGCGGAGTGGCAGCGATGACGATCTCCGAACTGGCCGAGGTGGCGTCCACCTCGGAGACCACGGTCATCCGGTTCTGCAAGCAGATCGGCGTCCCTGGCTATCCGCAGCTCCGCCTGCAACTGGCGGCCCAGTCGGCGCAGGAGAGCATCCGCCCGGAGGTCGGCGGGGACATCGAGCCCGGCGACTCGCTGGCGGACGTGGTCAGCAAGGTGTCGTTCGCCGACGAGCGGGCGGTCCGCGAGACCGCGCAGCAGGTCGACGTGGACGCGCTGGCCAAGGTCGTCGACGCGGTGGCCAAGGCGCCGCGGGTCGATCTGTACGGTTTCGGCGCGAGCGCGTTCGTCGCGCTGGACCTGCAGCAGAAGCTGCACCGGATCCGGCGGGTCGCGTTCGCCTGGAACGACGTCCACGTCGCGCTGCCCAGTGCGGCGCTGCTGGGCGACGGCGACGTGGCGATCGGTATCTCGCACACCGGTACGACGGTGGAGGTCGTCGAGGCCCTCGAAGAGGCGTCCAAGCACGGCGCCACCACGGTCGCGGTGACGAACTTCCCGCGCTCCCCGCTGGCGAAGACGGCCGACCTGGTGCTGACCACGGCCGCGCGCGAGACGACGTACCGCTCGGGGGCCATGTCCAGCCGGATCGCACAACTGACGGTGATCGACTGCCTGTTCATCGGGGTCGCGCAGCAGGTGCTGCCGGACGCCCGGAAGGCGCTCGAGGAGACCGCCTCCGCGGTCCGCGGTCACCGGCTGAAGGGCTCGGAGTAGCAACCTGTCAACATTCCACCGAATTGAAAAACCTTCAGTAGAAAACTAACATCGTTTCCGTGACGTCACCGACCGAACAGCGCAACCCCAGGACGCTGGCCATCGATGCGGTGGGCACGTCCGAGATCCTGCAACTCGTCAACAACGAGGACGCCCTGGTCGCCGGGGCCGTCGGCGCGGTGATCCCGGAGCTGACCAAGGCCGTGGACGCCGCCGTCGAGGCGGTCCGCGGCGGCGGCCGGGTGCACTACTTCGGCGCCGGTACGTCGGGGCGCCTGGCGGTCCTCGACGCCGCCGAACTGCTGCCCACGTTCCACGTGCCCGACGGACTCGTGGTCGCGCACCACGCCGGCGGCATGCAGGCGCTGCTCCGCGCGGTCGAGAACGTCGAGGACTCCGAGGAGGGCGGCGCCTCCGACGCGGCCGCCGTCACCGGGCAGGACCTCGTCGTCGGCCTCGCTGCTTCCGGGAGTACGCCGTACGTCGCCGGCGCGCTGAAGGCCGCCCGCGCTGTCGGGGCGACGACAGTGCTGGTCACGTCCAACCCGGACGCCCCGCTGGCGCCGCTGGCCGACATCGTGGTGGCCGCGGACACCGGCCCCGAGGTGATCGCGGGCTCGACCCGGCTGAAGGCCGGCACCGCGCAGAAGATGATCCTGAACGCGTTCTCGACGACGCTGATGATCAAGCTCGGCCGCACCTGGTCGAACCTGATGGTCGACCTGGTGGCGACCAACAAGAAGCTCCGCGGCCGGATGCTCCGCATCCTCGCCGAGGCCACCGGCGCCGACCCCGAAGCCTGCGAAACCGCCCTGGCCGCAGCCGACGGCGAACTGAAACCGGCCCTGGTCCACCTCCTCACCGGCACCCCCATCCCCGCCGCCCGAGCCGCCCTCGAAGCCGCCCAAGGCCGCGTAGCCACCGCCCTGGCCGAGCTCAGCTGACCGACCGCTGCACCGGCGGGTGGAGGACGAGGGTTGCGACGACGGCGGCCATGAAGACCGCGGTGAGGGCGAACGGGATCGGGATCAGCGGGTCCAGCAGCACCAGGACAGCACCCAGCGGTACGACGAGGTTGACGACGCGGTCGGCGTTGTCGCGCAGTGCGATCCACCAGATCCCGAGCACGAAGATCGCGATCGGGATCGTCACCGTGTAGGACGCGGCGACCTCGCTCAGCTCGGTGTGGTGGGTGATGCTGTCGATCTCCACCTCGATCCCGGCCGAGAACGCACCGGCCGCGGCGAACACGAAGTAGTGCACGTACCCGTAGCGGATCGACCGCCCGAACGACGTGATCGCGGTGTGGTGCGGCGGCCAGAAGTAGATCCACCACAACGCGGCCGTGACCACCAGGGTGAGCACCGACAGCGCGATCAGCTCGCCGAGCGACTCGTGCTCGTGCAGCGCCTCGATGATCGCGTTCGCCGACGCGAGCAGGCTCTCACCGAGCAGGATCAGCGTGAACAGGCCGTACCGCTCGGTGATGTGGTGCGGGTGCCACGGCGTCGTCCACCGCCGTTCCGCCACCACCGGTACTGCGAGTTCCGCGAGTACGAACACGCACCAGGCGACGACCACCAGGGACTCGGGCATCACCAGCGTAGTCAGCCACAACACCTGCACGATCGCGATTCCGCCGGCGTAGCGCAGGGTCGCCTGCCGGCTCTCCCCGGCCGCGTGCGATGCCCGTAGCCATTGCGCGATCATCGCGACGCGCATCACGACGTACCCGAACACCACCACGGTGAAGTCGCGGTCCTCGAACACCGGCTCGATCCCCGCGGCCAGCACCAGGACCCCGCTCATCTGCACGATCGTGAGCACCCGGTACAGCCAGTCGTCGGTCGCGAACGACGTGGCGAACCAGGTGAAGTTCATCCACGCCCACCAGATCGCGAAGAACACCATCCCGTAGGACATCAGGCCCTCGGCGATGTGCTTCTCCGACAGCGCGTGATGGAGCTGCGAGGCCGCGACGCTCACCGCGACCACGAACACCAGGTCGAAGAACAACTCCAGCGACGACGCGACCCGGCCCGGCTCGTGCGGGTCGCGAGGCCGCATCGGAACCAGCCGGGCGCGCGTTCTCTCGAGCGTCATGGCGCCTAGGCTAAACGGAGATGTCCACCGATGGGCGGAGCTTCGCGGCCGCGGCCAGCGCTTCGTGGGCGGGGTTGGCGAGGAAGTCCTCGATCAGGGCGGGATCCGCAGGCTGGTCGAGGTGCGGGAGGGCGATCTGCTCGTACGCCGCCTGGAAGCGCGGGCCCCAGCGCCGGGTGCCGAGCCGCGCCGTCCGGGAGCAGTTGTCGACCATGTACGCGACGTCGCGGGCGTGCATGTACGGCAGCAGCGAGTCGACCGCCTCGATCACCGACTCGTTGACGATCTCCGACCACGCGTGCCCGCGCTCGGCGAACTCGTCCACCTGCGCCGTCATCGTCGCCACGAACAGCCCCGCCGTCACCGGATCGATTCCGCCCGCCTCACCGTCGGCGGCATACCATACGGTTTGGTCCGGTGCTGCCCGACGGGCGTGTACCTCGGCGCTGTGGGACCACATCGGACTGCCGCCGATCTCGGTCATCGGGCGGCTGGCCAGGCGCTGCTCGGCCAGGATCACGCTGCGCAGTTCGGTGCCATCGGCAACTTCGTCGTAGATCTCCGCGACCAGGTCGCGGGCGGGCCGGTACGTCGCACAGTACGCGCGATCGAACAACTCCTCGTCTCCGCTCGCCGCTCGCACTGCCGCCAGACCGTCGTTGGAGATGGTCCGCGCGATCGGCCCGGTGATCGCCTCGGTGGAACGCTCGTACGCCGTCACCGGGTCCGCACCGCCGATCCGGAAGTACCGGTAGAGCGTCTCGACCAGGCCGTGCACCGCCCCGAGCAGGATCGCCCGCTCGCCGACGATGTCGGAGCGGTACTCGTCGGCCAGCGTGGTCGCGAACGTGTACGGCGACCCGAGCGCGATCGACCACGCGAGCGCCCGATCCCACGCGTTCCCGTCCGGATCCGCGTGGACGGCGATGCTCGCGTTGATACCGGCCCCGTTGACGGTCGCGCCCTGCTGGTACAGGCGCCGTACGGAATCGCCCATCCCCTTCGGGCACACTGCGATCACCGGATGTCCTTCGGGGAACGCGCTGCCGATCTCGTTCAGGTGGCCCAGCAGGAAACCGTGGGACAGGCCAATGGTCGCGCCGGGCTTGAGTACGGCGAAGATCGCCCGGTGCTGCGCTGCCAGCGCCGCGTCCGCGATCAGCAGGATCACCAGGTCCGCGCCCGCCGCCACCTCGAGCCAGTCGCCGAGCGTCCCGTCGGCCTCGCTGAACCCGTTGCCCCGGGCATCCTCCAGGGACCGCGACCCCGGCCGGAGCCCCACCGCCACCGTGATGCCGGTCCTGGCGAGCGAGTCACGCAGATTCAGCGCCTGCGCCCGCCCCTGCGGCCCCCACCCAAGTACTGCGATGCGCTCCACCCCGTGCAGCGCATCCGGCAGCAGCGGGAACAGATCCCGCCCACCCCGCACGATCGCCTCGCTCCCACCCGGCACATCCATCCGCTCAACCCGAAACACCGAACTCTGCATGCCCACCAGTCAACGAGCTCGACCACGTTGCAGCAAGCGCAACATCTGCATCGCGCCGTTGCACGATCTGAAACATCCAGATTGAATGCCAGCGTGGAACAGCGCGAACTGGAACTCTTCCTGCATCTGGGGCGGTCGTTGAACTACGGGCGGACGAGTCTGGAGTGTCACGTCAGTGCGGCGACGTTGACGCGGACGATTCAGCGTCTCGAAACCCGCGTCGGCGCGCGGCTGCTGGACCGCGGGCCACGGGGTGTTGTGCTGACGGCCGAGGGTCGGCGCTTCACGACGTACGCCGAGCGTGCGCTCGAGCTGTGGGCGGACTACCAGGCGGGATCCGCCGAGCCGCAGGGGCTGACCGGTGAGCTGCGCATCTTCGCGACCGTGACCGCGTGCCAAACGCTGCTTCCCGAACTGCTGCGTCCCTTGCGCGAACAGCATCCGCAGATCCGGCTGAGTCTCCGCACCGGTGACGCGGCCGCCGCGCTCGCCCGGCTCGACGAGGGCGAGGTGGACGCGGCGCTGGCCGGCATCCCGCGGCGGTTGCCGCAGAGCATGGTCACCCGCACCGTCTCGGTCACCGACCTCGTCCTGGTCAGGGCCCGCACCGGTCTCGACTCACCCGCCGCCGACCAACCCGTCGGCCCGTACGTCGTCCCCGCCCGGGGACTGGTCCGCGAAAACGCGTTCCGGTGGTTCCGGAAAATGCGGGTCACGCCAACGATCGCGGCCGAGCCCGACGGCCACGAGGCCCTGCTCGCCCTGGTGGCATTGGGTTGCGGCGTCGGCGTCGTACCGCGGCTGGTGCTCGACTCGTCCGCCGTCCGCGATCAGCTCGAGGAACTGCCGGCCGACCTCGAGCCGCTCACGATCGGGCTTTGCGCGCGCCGCGCCGACCTGCACCGGCCTTTGGTCGCGGCGCTCTGGGCGTTGCGACCGTAGCGCCCGGCCACAGCTTGGCGGGGACGAGTTGTGGCGGCAGCGGATCGGCACCCTCGAGCTGCCGGATCAACGCCTCGGTGCCGAGCTGACCCAACTCGGGGCCGGGCGTCCGCATCATCGTGAGCTCCGGATCCGCCATCGCCGCGGTCTCCGGAACCATCAGCAACGACAGCACCGACAGGTCACCCGGTACGTCGAGACCGGAGCGCTTGAGCCCCGCCACCACCCCGAGCGCGGCGTACTCGTTCAGCACCAGAACGCCTGTCGTGTCAGGGTGCTGCGCCAGCAGCCGTCCCGTCGCAGCCTTGCCGGCCTCGGTCGTGTCCGAGCACGGCAGGACCACGACCGGCAGATCGTACGACGCCGCGACCCGTCGATAGGCCTCCTCGACCCGCACCCACGGCCCGTACGCGTGGAACCGCGGATCGTCCAGATCGCCCGAGATCAAGGCCAGTTGCCGATGCCCGAGCTCGTACAGGTGCCGCACCGCGTCCTCGACCGTGGTGTCGAAGTCGATGTCGACATGTGCCAGTCCGTCGAGCTCCGTCGTCCGCCCGATCATCGCGAACGGCGTCGCCGACTTCCGCAGTACGTCGATCCGCGGGTCGTCGAGCTGCACCTCCATCAGGACCACACCGTCCACGAGGCCCTGGCCGAGCAGCTCGCGCAGCTCGATCCCGTCGTTGCCGACCGGCCAGAGCACCAGGTGGTAGTCCTCCTTGCGCGCCGCCTCGGCCGCACTGGTGAAGAACTCCGCCGTCGACATCCCGAACCGGTGCTCGAGGGCCGGGTAAGCCATCGCGATGATGTGCGTACGGCGCGACGCCAGCGCGCGGGCGACCACGTTCCGGCGGTAGCCGAGGTCGGCCATCGCCTGCTCGATCCGGGCCCGGGTCGCGGCGGTCACCGGCTTGGTGTCGTTCAGCAGGAACGAGACGGTCGCGATCGAGACCCCGGCACGCTGAGCGACATCCCGCATGGTGACCATCGATCGATCGACCCCCTCTGACCTCTTGACAGCGCTGTGACGTAGGGAACATAGTCCTTCAACGCCTCAGTTAAGCGGTTTACCGCCAAATCCACAAGCAGTTCCCTCATCCACCGGTCCATCGGTTAAACGCTTTGAAGGAGTCCGATGTCATGATCAGCAAGCGGATCGCCGCCGCGCTGGCGGGTGCGACGACGGTGTCGCTCCTGCTGGTCGCCTGCGGCAACAACGGCGGCGGTCAGTCGTCGTCCAGCTCCGGCGACAGCGTCAAGAGCCTCACGATCCTGGACTACTACAACAACGACCCGGACAAGTCCCTGGTGCAGAAGGGACTCGACAGCTGCGCGTCGCAGCTCGGCATCACAATCCAGCGGGAGACGGTGCCTGGTGACACCTTGATCCAGAAGGTGCTGCAGCAGGCCTCGTCGAAGACGCTGCCGGACGTGCTGATGCTGGACAACCCCGACGTCCAGCAGATCGCCGCGACCGGTGCGCTCGCGCCGCTGAACGACATGGGCCTGAACGCAGACGGGGTCATCAAGGGCATGGTCGACGCGACGTCGTACGACGGCAAGCTCTACGGACTCGCGCCGGTGACGAACACGATCGCGCTGTTCTACAACAAGGACATGCTGGCCGAGGCGGGCGTCCAGCCGCCGAAGACCTGGGACGAGCTGAAGGCCGCCGCCAAGAAGCTGACCAAGCCCGGCCGCTACGGCATGGCCTTCAACGCCAACGCGACGTACGAAGGTTCCTGGCAGTTCCTGCCGGCGATGTGGACCAACGGCGGCGACGAGACCGACCTGACCAGCCCGCAGGTGGCCGAAGCCCTGCAATTGTGGACGGATCTGGTCAAGTCGGGTTCCGCGAGCAAGAGCGTGATCAACTGGACCCAGGGCGACGTCAACGACCAGTTCATCGCGGGCAAGGCCGCGATGATGGTGAACGGGCCGTGGCAGATCCCGGCGCTGAACAAGAACCCGAAGGTCAAGTGGGACGTCGTGCAGTTCCCGGTGAACAAGGTCGGCCAGACGCCGGTCGCCCCGCTCGGCGGTGAGGCCTGGACGGTCCCGCTGAACAAGGACCAGGCCAAGCAGCAGAAGGCCGCCGACTACGTGAAGTGCCTGAACTCCGACCAGAACGAGCTGGCCTGGGCCAAGGCCCGGTTCACCCTGCCGACGAAGATCTCGCTGCTCGACGAGTACGCGAAGGAAGTGCCGTCGATGAAGGCCTTCGCGGAGCAGGTCAAGACCGCCCGGGCGCGGACCGGCAAGCTCGGCGACAAGTGGCCGGACGCCGCCAAGGTGATCTACCAGGCGATCCAGTTGGCGCTCACCGGCAAGGCCACGCCCCAGGACGCCTTCAAGCAGGCCTCCGGCGGCTGATCGGCGGGATGACAACATGGTGACGCTCACACGTACGACGCGTTCGAGCACGGCCGGCCGCGCGAAGGTGCGCGGCCGGCACCACCGGGGCGAGAGCCTGACCAAGGTGCTGTTCGTGCTGCCGGCCGCGGTGGCGATGATCGCGCTGTTCGGCTACCCGGTGGTGAAGAACCTGCTGATGAGCCTGCAGGACTACGGGCTGAAGACGTTCTTCACCGGGGTCGCGCCCTGGGTCGGGCTGAAGAACTACAGCACGGTCGTGACCGACAAGCTGTTCTCGGACGCGATGCTGAACACCGCGCTGTTCACGGTCGGCTCGATCGCCTTCCAGTTCGCGATCGGTCTCGGACTCGCACTGTTTTTCCGAAACCGTTTTCCGCTCAGCGGCGTGTTGCGCTCGTTGCTGCTGCTGCCCTGGCTGCTGCCGCTGATCGTGTCCAGCGCGACCTGGCGCTCGATCCTCGAGCAGGACAGCGGCATCCTGAACCGGACCCTGATGGGGCTGCACCTGATCGGCGATCCGGTGCCGTGGCTGAACTCGCCGTCGGTCGCGCTGATCGCGGTGATCGGCGTGAACATCTGGATCGGCATCCCGTTCAACGTCACCTTGCTGTACTCCGGTCTCGCGGAAATCCCCGACGAGCTCTACGAGGCCGGCCAACTCGACGGCGCCACCGGCTGGCGCGCGTTCCGCTACATCACCTGGCCGAACCTGCGCTCGGTGGCGAGCGTGCTGCTGATGCTCGGCGTCGTCTACACGATCAAGGTCCTGGACATCATCCTCGGCCTCACCGGCGGCGGCCCCGCGAACGCGACGCAGACCCTCGCCACCCAGTCCTACGAGAAGTCGTTCGTCGACTTCCGGTTCGGCCAGGGCGCGGCACTGTCCAACATCCTGATCGCGATCTCGTTCCTGTTCGCGATCTTCTACCTGCGCAGCACGCGCCGGGCGATCGATGAATAGGGAGGGCATTATGCGACGTACGGCGTACACAGTCATCGGCGTGCTGATCCTGTGCGTGATGCTGTTCCCGGTCTACTGGATGCTGAACGCCTCGCTGCAGCCGTCCGGAAACACGCTGACCGCCGGTTTCCTGCCGCTGCATCCAACGTTTTCCGGGTACAAGCGCGCCCTCGACGAGCAGGGCGGAAACCTCGTCACGAGCATGATCATCGCGGCCGGCACCGTCGTCCTGAGCCTGGCGATCGCGACGCCGTGTGCGTACGCGCTCTCGCAGTTCCGGTCCCGCTGGGTGTCGGTCGGGCTGCTGGCGATCCTGATCTCGCAGATGATCCCCGGCATCGTGATCGCGAACGCGCTCTACACGGCCTACGAACGGATCGGCCTGCTGAACTCGATCCCGGGCCTGATCATCGCGAACTGCGCGAGCGGGATCCCGTTCGCGATCCTGATCCTGCGCTCGTTCATGCTCTCGCTGCCGCCGTCGCTGGTGGAGGCGGCGCGGGTGGACGGCGCCGGGCTGTTCCGGGCGTTCGTGGCGATCGTGCTGCCGATCAGCAAGAACTCGCTGATCACCGCCGGACTGTTCAGTTTCCTGTTTTCCTGGAGCGATTTCCTGTTCGCGCTGACGCTGACCACCAAGGGCGGCATCCGGCCGGTGACGCTCGGGATCTACCAGTACCTCGGCACCCAGGTGCAGAACTGGAACGCGGTGATGGCGACCGCGGTGCTCTCGGCGATCCCGGCCATCGTGCTGCTGGTCGCCGCACAGAAGTACATCGCCGCCGGCGCCATCGGCGGAGCCGTCAAATAAACCTTAAGGACAACAACACATGAGTCTGAACGTACTCGTCTGGGGCGAGAACCGGCACGAGCAGGTCGAGCCGCACGTCCGGGAGATCTACCCCGACGGCATGCACGAGACCATCGCCGCCGGCATCCGCGAGAACCTCACCGCCGCCACCGTCAGCACCACCACGCTGGACGAGCCCGAGCACGGCCTCACCGAGGACGTGCTGGCCCGGACCGACGTCCTGGTCTGGTGGGGCCACGCCGCGCACGGCGAGGTCGACGACAAGGTCGTCGAGCGCGTGTACCAGCACGTGCTGTCCGGCATGGGCCTCGTGGTGCTGCACTCCGGCCACTGGTCGAAGATCTTCGGCAAGCTGATGGGCACCACGTGCACGCTGCGCTGGCGCAGCGAGCGGGACCGCGAACTGGTGTGGACGATCAACCCCACGCACCCGATCGCGCAGGGGGTGCCGCACCCGATCGTGATCGAGCAGCAGGAGATGTACGGCGAGTTCTTCGACATCCCGGTGCCGGACGAACTGGTCTTCGTCTCCTCGTTCTCCGGCGGCGAGGTGTTCCGTTCCGGCTGCACGTTCCGTCGCGGGCACGGCAAGATCTTCTACTTCTCCCCCGGCGACCAGGATTACCCGGTGTACCACCACCGCGACGTCCGTAAGGTGATCGCGAACGGCGTCGCGTGGGCCCGGTCCGACCGGGAGGAGCGGGCCCTGCCGACGCTGCTGCGCTACGAGACCGACGACTTCTTCAACGGCCACGGGTACACCGGACCCATCGAGGAGCCTGCCGATGCCTGAACCCCTGCGCCTGCTACAGGTCGGAGCCGGCGGGATGGGGCGTGCCTGGTTGCGCACCATCGCCGCCAACCCCGATGTCGAACTGGCCGGACTGATCGACCTGGACGTCGAGGTGGCGCGCGCGGCCGCAGACGAGCACGGGTACGGCGACGTACCGGTGGCGACCTCGCTCGACGAGCTTGCCGATCAAGCCGACGCGGTCATCGACGTGACCGTGCCGACCGCCCATCCGACGGTGAGCGTGAACGCCTTGCTGCGTGGGCTTCCCGTGCTGTGCGAGAAGCCGCTGGCCGAGACCGTCCGCGAGTGTCTGCAGATGGCGGCTGCCAGCGAAGTCAGCGGGAAGCTGTTGATGGTTTCGCAGTCCCGCCGGTACTTCCAGGCGATCGCCGCGTTCCAACGGCAGCTCGCCGAGCTCGGTCCGATCGGGACGCTGTCGTGCGAGTTCTTCAAGGCCCCGCACTTCAGCGGGTTCCGGGAGCGGATGGCCGAGCCGCTCCTGGTCGACATGGCGATCCACCAGTTCGACCTGTCCCGCAAGCTGATCGGGTCGGAGCCGGTGTCGGTGTACTGCGATTCGTACAACCCGACGTGGAGCTGGTTCGACGGCAACGCGGCCGCGTCGGCGATCTTCACCTACGCCGACGGCACCCGCTTCACCTTCACCGGCAGCTGGTGCGCGCCCGGGCTCGAGACCTCCTGGAACGGCCGCTGGCGTGCCAGCACTCCGGGCGGTACGGCGACGTGGGACGGTGCCGACGTACCAGTCGCCGAGCTGACGTCCGGCGAGCTGCTGCCCGCGGTGACGGCCGGCGAGCCGGAGGAGATCGCCGGATCACTCGTCGAGTTCGTCGACGCGGTCCGTACGTCGTCGACACCGCAGTCCGAGGTGCACGCGAACGTGGTCAGTCTGGCGATGGTCGAGGCCGCCGTACGGTCGGCGAACACCGGCGTACCGGTCCGGATCGCCGACATCGTCACCGAGGCGCACACCGAGGCCCTGTCGACGACCCAGAACCCCGACCTGCTGGCGGTCCTGAAGTCCTGGTCCAGCCCCCTGACCGCAGTCGGCCTGACCTGATCCACCGCCTGATCCGCCGTCGAGTCGTGGCGATCGGCTCCCCGCTCCGACGCCGAGTCGTGGATCGGGGCTGATTCTCAGAGCCGTTCGCCACGACTCGGCACCGGCGAGGGCGGCGCCGTGGACCCAGCCAGCCGGATCGTGGGTTTGGGGACCTGGTAGGTAGTGGGGGCGCCGCCCTGGATGACCGTGAGGATCGCCTCGCCGACGATCGCGCCCAGGCCGTGGACGTCGACGGTGACGACGCTGAGGGGCGGGGTGGCCAGCCGGGCGACCGCGGTGTCGTCCCACGCGATCACGGAGAGCTGGTCGGGTATCGCGATGCCCAGGTCCTTGGCCGCGGCCAGGCCGCCGATCGCCATCAGGTCGTTGTCGTAGACAACGGCCGTCGGCACGCGGCTGCCGGTGAGCAGCTGCTCCGTGGCCTCCCGTCCGGAGTCCTCCGAGTAGTCACCCTCGATCACCCGGCCGCGCACGTGCTGCTCCGCGCAGGTCTCCATGAACGCATCGTCGCGGGCCTGGCAGTGCAGCATGTCGCGCGGTCCGCTGACCCGGGCGACATCGCGGTGCCCGAGGTCCGCGAGCGCCCGGATCGCCGCGCGGGCGCCCTCGGCGTTGTCGACCAGCACGTTCGTGATCGGCGCCTTCAGCTCCGGACCGCCCAGCAGAACGGCCGGCACCCCGAGCCGCTGCAGCTCGTCGAGCCGCGGATCGCTGGTCCGCAGGTCGACCATCACGATGCCGTCGACGTGCTTGTTCGGCACCCAGCGCCGCCAGATCTCGATCTCGCCGGTAACGTCCGCCGCGAACTCGATCAGCAGGCTGCAACCGCGGCCGGCGAACACCTCCTCGATGCCCTGGACGACGTCGGCCATGAACGGCTCCATCCCCAGCAACCGCCCGGGACGCGCCAGCACCAGCCCCGCGATCCGCTCGCGCTCCTGCATACACTGCCCTCCAAGGCCATCGAAGCCACTATATTCACAGACCTAACAAACTCGACAGGATGTTCACGATGCAGCAGGTCGGCGACGCGTCGCGCGCACCGGGTTACGACCCGGCGCCGACGAACAGCCGTGCCCTCATTGTGGACAGCATCCGCTCCGCGGGCACGGTCAGCCGGGTCGAGCTCACCCAGATCACCGGCCTCACCGCCCCGTCGGTCACCACGCTGGTCCGCCGGCTGATCGACGACGGCCTGGTCGACGAGGCCGGCCGCGGCTCGTCCACCGGCGGCAAGCCTCGCACGCTGCTGCGGATCAGGGCCGCAGCCCGGTACGTCGTCGGCGTACATCTGAGCGCGGACAGCCTGACGTACGTGCTGGTCGACTACGCCGGCGGGGTGCTGGCGCGCTGGCGGCGGGCCGGTCCGGGCGAGGAGAGCGACCCCGAGCAGGTGGTGGAGCGGATCGCCACCGAGACCACCGAGCTGATCGAGCGCGCGGGCGTCGACCCCTCGCTGATCCTCGGGCTCGGCTTCGTCTGCCCCGGCCCCCTGATCCGGAACCTCGGCGTCACGTCCGCCCCGCCCTCGATGGCGAACTGGGTCGATTTCCCGATCCACGCCCGCCTGGAGGAGCGGCTCGGCCTGCCGGCGCTGCTCGAGAATGACGCGACCGCGGCGGCCGCGGGCACCCGGCTCACGACCAGCCACGACGTGTCGGTGATGGCCGGGCTGTTCATGAGCGAGGGCATCGGCTCCGGCCTGCGGCTGAACGGTCACGTCTACCAGGGCGCGCACGGGAATGCCGGCGAGGTCGGCCACATCTGCGTGCAGATCGGCGGCCCGAAGTGCTGGTGCGGAAGCACCGGTTGCCTGGAGGCGATCGCCGGTCCCGCCACGGTCGTCGCGAAGGCCCGGTCCGCGGGCCTCGACCTCGGCTCACACCGCCGTACCGGGGTCGCGGCCTTCGCTGCCATCGCCCGGCTGGCGCTCACCGGGGACTCGCGGGCCGACGCGATCCTGCGGGACTCGGCGTCCTGGCTCGCGCTCGGCGCGCAGACGATCACGAACATGTACGACGTCCAGCTGCTGGTGCTGACCGGGCCGGCGTTCGCGGTCGCCGGGACGATCTACCTGCCGATCATCCAGGACCGGATCATGAGCTCCGCGTTCGGGCGGTCGGTGAACACCGAAGTGGTGCTCGACGAGCGCGGACACGACGCGGCCGCGATCGGCGCCGCACTGATGATGCTGCGCTCCGAGCGCGCGATCTCGGCCTAGACGCGCCCTAGCAAACCCTTTCCCTGGCACCCGGCTGTCGAAATCGTTACCGCGCTGACCTCTTGCGCCTTCTTTGTTAGGCGAACTAAGTTACGGCCAGCTTCCCTGGCGGGTGCCGGGTGACGCGTTCGAAGACCGCGTTGGAAAGGAATCGATCAATGCTCCGGAACCCGACGAAACGGCCGCGCGTACGGCGCCTGGTGAGCGCCGCTGCCGCCGCGACCGCCACCGCCCTCCTGCTCGCTGCCTGCGACGGCGCCGCGGCCGGCAACCAGACCGCCAACAAGGACGCCTCGATCACCGTCGCGGCCGGCGACATCACCACCGAGAACTTCAACCCGTTCAGCAGTACGGCGCTGCAGCCGACGCTGGGGGTCATCTACGAGCCGCTGTACTGGTACAACTTCGCGAAGCAGTC
>DASXXB010000114.1:0-5514 GCA_036503355.1 Kribbella sp.
GCGGCCAGCGAGCCGTCCTCGGCCGGTGTGACGGCAACATCGGCGTGACTCAGGGCGCGAAAGAGCTTGCCGATCAGCAGCCCCGGAAGATCGGGTACGTCGTGCGACACAGCAACAACCGCTGCCGCCGGCCCCGCGAGCTCGACGGCGTCCAGGACGGGACGGCTGGCATCCACGGCGTACGTCGGTGTGCCCGGCCAGGTCAGTGCGCTGACTTCAGCCACCGCGGCCTCGTCACCACCCGCGACGGCTACGGCCACGTCCACTCGGTCAAGGGCGGCGAGGACCTCGTACGTGTCCTCGGCCAGGGCGAGCCGCCACGCTTCGGGATCCCGCCCGGGCGGCGCCCACGTCCCCGACGACGGTACGACGACAACGACAACCCGGCGCTCGCTCACAGCGCATCGTAGGTGGTGCGGGCGACGTTGACTTCCGGCATGTGCGTCTCGGCCCAGGACTTGATCGCCGCGATCAGTGGCATCAGCGTCCGGCCGAGCGGCGTGAGTTCGTAGTCGACGCGGACGGGGACCGACGGGGTGACCGACCGGGTGAGCAGACCGTCGCGTTCCAGTGAGCGCAGCGTCTGGGTCAGCATCTTCTGACTGACACCGGCGATCCGGCGCGAGAGGTCGGAGTAGCGCTGCGGGCCGTCGGCGAGCGCGGTCAGGATGAGCGTCACCCACTTGTCGCTGATGCGGTCGAGCAGCTGCCGCGCCGGACAGGTCGCCAGGAACGCGTCGTACTCACGAGCGGCCTCCTCGCGGAGCTCAGCTGCGGTGCGCGTCGGCATGGCTCTCCTCGGCGTACGGTACGCACTCCACAGTGCGTACTTCCCGATAGAGAGTAACTCTCCGAGAGTGGTTCCCAGATACCACAACTCGAGGAGTGAACGATATGCGCGCACTGGTCGCCCGCCGCTTGGACGGGCCGGACGCCATCGAACTGACAGAGACCGCCGTACCCGAGCCCGCCGCGGGCCAGGTCCGGATCAAGGTGGCAGCCGCGGCGGTCAACCCGGTGGACGTGGCGATCAGCACCGGGCTGCCGGTGAGGTTCGGTTTGACCGCTGCGCGAGCGCAGTTCGGGCTCGGCTGGGACGTGGCCGGCACCGTGGACGCCGTCGGCCCGAACACTCGAGTTCAGGTCGGCGAAGCGGTGATCGGCGTGGCCGATCTGCTGGGGCGGTCGCTGAAGACGCATGCCGAGTACGTCGTGCTGGACGCGGACGCGGTGGTTCGCGCACCGCAGGGCGTGGAGCCGGTCGAAGCGGCCACGTACGGACTCAACGGCCTGACGGCGCTCCAAGCGATCAGAGCGCTGCAACCGCAGCCAGGGCAGACCGTGCTGGTGACCGGCATCTCCGGCGGGGTCGGCAGCTTGACCGCGCAGATCGCCAGGCACGCCGGGCTGACGGTCATCGGCAGCGCACGCTCGACAGACCAGGACCAGCACCATCACCAGGACCAGGCGATCGTCGATTCGACGGCAGACCTCGCGGACGCCGTACGACGGATCGCGCCGGGCGGCGTGGACGGCCTGGTGGATGCTGCCGTGGTCGGCGTCGGAGCGCAGGAAGCAGTACGCAACGGTGGACGGCATGTCCATCTGCAAGGCGGGCCACGGCCGCCACACCTGCGCGGCATCACGGTCGAGCAGCTGTTCGTGAACGCCAACCAGACCGACCTGCAGGAGCTAGTGCGGCTCATCGAAGCCAGGGTCGTGTCTACGCGGGTCGCCGACACCTACCCGCTCGAACAGGCCGCCCTGGCCTACAAGCGGCTTGCCGAAGGCGGCGTGCGCGGCCGGCTGGTACTGGTCCCTTGAACGACCTCAGGCTGGGACGCCGAGCTGCGGCTTGATCAGGCCGAGCCGCATCGCGGTCATGATCGCGTTGGCTCGGTTGGTCGCGCCGAGCTTCTCGTACACGCGGGACACGTACGTCTTCGCGGTCGACAGGCTGACGAACATGGTGGCGGCCATCGCCGGAACCGAGAGACCGGTCGCGAGCAGCGACAGGACCTCCAGCTCACGCGGGCTGAGCGCCGTACCGGGGAACTCCGCGGCGGCCGGCCGCAGATCGTGGACCTGCCCGCGACGGGCCAGCGCGGGACCGAGGCCCGTCGCGGTGAACGAGGCCGCCGCGACCGCGGCATGACGGATCGCCCCGAGGACCTCGGTGTTCGGGGCGGTCTTGCCGACGAAGGCCGAGACCCCGGTCTCCAGCGCCCGGAACAGTACGTCGTCGCCGGCCTGGGCCGTGAGTACGACGATGCCGAGGTCGGCGTACCGGTCGCGGAGTTCCCGGGCCAGCCGGAGGCCGTCCGCGTCCGGCAGCGCGACGTCCAGGACCACCACATCCGGCTGCGCGGTGGCGATCAGCGCCGGCGCGTCGGCCGCGAGTCCGCACTCGCCGACGATGGTGATGTCGTCGTCCGCGCCGACCAACCGCGCCAGTCCGTACCTGGTCAATGTGTGGCCGTCGACAATCACGACCGTGATCGAGTTCTGCATGATGTTCCCCCCGAAACACTTCCTGCCCTGAGTCCCTCACTCACGACGTCGAAAGTCACCTTCTGTCACGATGATCGGTCCAGCCCTACAGTCCGTTACGGAATTCGCCAGGGTGTTTTCTCACCAAGTAGTTGAACGCTTGGTTACCGAGTTCCTCAGCTGGAGACGAGTACGGCGAGCAGGGCCCCGCCGAGCATGAACGGGCCGAAGCTGATCGACTGCTGGAGCGCGACCCGGCGGGTGAGCACCAGTACGGCGCCGACCACGCCCATGATCACGAAACCGAGGGTCGCCCCGGCGAGCACGGTCGGCCAGCCCAGCCAGCCGAGCGCGATGCCGAGTCCGCCGGCAAGTTTGATGTCGCCCCCACCGAGCCGGCCGCGACTCGCGACGGCCAGCACGAGATAGCAACCGCCGAGCACCAGGCCGCCCAGTACTGCGCGCAGCAACCGCGACGGCTGACCGTCGAGCACCGCGGCGAATCCGAACAGCGCGATCAGCCCCGGGTACAGGGGCAGCGTCAGGACGTTGGGCAGCCGCTGTACTGCGAGGTCGACAGCGGCCAGCGCGACCCCGAGCGCACCGATGAAGATGTACGGCGCAGCGTCGGGCTGACCGGCGAATCGCCAGACGAGCAGCTCGAGCACGACCACCGTCGACAGTTCGAGAACGAGCGGAACGCCGTACGAGGTCCGGCACTGCGCGCACCGGATCGCGAACCGTCCGGTGACCGGCGCCGCGCACCGTGGGCACGTGGTGCGGTCGCTCTCACCGGCTGTCACGGACAACCGGAACACGGTGCCGCGCAACAGCAGACCGGCGGCGACTCCAACGATGCCTACGGCAACTGATGTGGTGATGTCCATGCCGGCCAAGGTAGGACGGCCGCAACGACAAAGGAACGGCGTTCAACGAGAACTGGCCGTCCGCAACCGGAACCTCGACTGACCGGCCGACCTTGTCGGTCGACCGGCCGACACGTCTGTCAGCCCGCGTCGGCCGACCGGTCCGCCATATGAGCCGATGTCGGCCGACCGGCCACCTCGCTTCTGACCGAACGACCGATGCCGCAAAGGTGCCCCGGGCAAGCACTGTTTCGGTACCGCTCGGCAGGTCGCCGTCCGGTCGACCGGCGGGTCCCGCTATCCGCCAGAAAAGAAGGAGTTCCCAATGTCCGACAAGCTGCTCACCCCGGTGAAGAACGCCCTCGAGCTGACCCGCAACGACGACCGCGGCGCAACGATGATCGAGTACGGCCTGCTGGTGGCCCTGATCGCGGTCGTCGTCATCCCGGTGCTGCTCGTGCTCGGTCCGCGTGTCGCCAACCTGTTCCAGACCGTCATCAACAACCTGCCCTGATCGGTCCGGGCGAAGCCGAGAGCGATCGGGAGGACTCATGTATTCGAGACGAGGGCACCGCGGCGGGGAAACTCACCACGGCAGATCTCGCATCCGGCCCGCGGCACGAGTACGCCGCATGCTGCCCTCGTCGATACATGGGGGCAGCAGCGCGGACCGCGGCGCCACCGCCGTCGAGTTCGCGCTTCTGCTTCCCCTCCTGCTGCTGATCGTGATGGGCATCATCGACTTCGGCCGACTGCTCAACGCACAGGAAAGCCTCATCCAGGCGGCACGTGAAGGCGCTCGGCTGGTCGCGCTCGGGCAGCCGAACGTCACGAGTCGAACGCAGGCCGCGGCTGGTGCGCTGAGCCCTGTCGGCGTCACGGTCGTGTCCGCCTGCCCGATCGGCGCCGGCTCCATCCACGACGGCGCCGTGCAAACCAGTTACACGTTCAGCTTCACACCTGGGTTTGGTTCCATCGCGAGCCTGATCGGTGGAAACGGTCTCGGTGGCACGGTCACGTTGTCTGCTCGAGGGGTCATGCCATGCGAAACGTAGTCACACGGTTCCTGCGGCTGATCGGCTCCGACGAGCGTGGTGCAGTCGGAATCCTCGTCGGCACGCTCTTCGCCACCGGCGTGATTCTCGGCATGGCCGCGCTGACCGTCGACGTGGGCAGGCTGTACGTCGAGCGCGCCGACCTGCAGAACGGGGCCGACGCGGGGTCGATCGCGGTCGCGAAGACCTGCGTCTCCGACTCGGGATGTAAGGCCCCAGCCGCGTCCACCTATGCCAACAGCAACGCCAAGGACGGAAGCTCGGCAGTCACGCTGGTGTGCGGCCACGACACGAACGGCGGCCTGCCGGGTTGTCCGGCTCCGGCCGGGACCGCCGGCGACTGTCCAGCCACGCCGGCCGCATCCACGACGTACGTCGACGTGCACACCGCGACCATGACCTCCGGTGGCTCCAGCTTGCTGCCACCGGTCTTCGCTCGTTCGTTGCCGGGCAATGGCGGTTATCAAGGTAGGACGGTGCACGCCTGCGCCAGGGCGATGTGGGGTCCCGCAGCGCAGAGCTCCCAGTCACTGGCGATGACGTTGTCGCTCTGTGCATGGACCCAGGCCACCGGCGGTACGCCACCGACGTATGGGACCGATGTCCGGATCTTCGTCCGGGATGCGCCGAACGCACCGACCTGCGGCGGCATGAGTGCGCCCGGCGAGTTCGGCTGGCTGAGTACCAGCGGCAACTGCACGGCGTCGATCGACCTGACGCAGAGCGGTTATGTGGCCGGCAGCGACCCGGGCAAGAACCTGTCGCAGGCGTGTCAGGACGCCTTGGTCGCGTACGTCGCGAACAGGACCCCGATCTACATCCCGATCTTCGACACGACGACCGGGACCGGGAACGGCGCCAGCTATCACCTGCTCGGGTTGGCGGCGTTCATCCTCACCGGCTACGCGAACATGAACCCACTCAAGGACGCGATCCCGGCACCCTTCACCAAGTCGTCGTGCCCGAACGGATCGACCACGCCGTCCTGCATCTACGGCCACTTCACCCAGGCCCTCGTACCTGTTTCCACCACCATCGGCACCGGCCCCAACTTCGGCGCCATTGCCATCAAGCTCGCCGGCTGAATCCGTCAGCAGAAGAGA
>DASXXB010000115.1:0-8743 GCA_036503355.1 Kribbella sp.
TTCAGGCTGGGTGCGCTGCGCGCCGTCGCCGGGCCGTACGACCTGCTCGGCGAGGAACTACCGGCTGCCTTCGACGGGCGCGTCATCCCGCCGACCGCGACCTTCTACCTCGCCTACCTGGTGACCGCGTGGAGCCGGACAATCGGTTTGTACGACGATCCGCGCGAAGCGTTCCGGGCGCCGTACGCGTCGACCGTCGAGGGGCTCTTCGACGGCACGCACACCGAGGAGGAGATCGTCGCGGGGCTGCCGGATTCGCCGGAGAAGCTGCTCACGCCCGCGTTCGCGGCGAGGCTGCAGCATCCGACCGGCCGGCTCCTGCAGGCGATCCAGTCCGCCGACCAGATCTGCCAGGACTGGACGCCGCCGGTCCCCGTCCACCTGTACAGCGGCACGAAGGACACCGACGTCGCGGCCGCGAACGCCGACTCGTGCGCGGCGTCACTGCGGCGGCGCGGCGCGGACGTGACGGTGCATTCGATGGGCGCCGTCGATCACGCGGGGACGGCGTACGCGGCGTACCCGGACATCATCCGCGCCTACGCGCACTGGGCCTGACGCTGAGGCCTGACCCTGAGGACTCCCGTTACCAGGAACGACGAGGTACTCCCTGTTCGGCGCCGATCCGCGAACAGTGAAGGCATGACGAACTCAACCATCACACTCGCCGAGGACCTGACCATCACCCGGATGGGGTACGGCACGATGCAGCTCGCTGGCCCCGGCGTCTTCGGACCGCCGAAGGACCGCGACCAGGCGATCGCCGTACTGCGGGAGGCGGTCGACCTCGGCGTCACGCACATCGACACCAGCGACTTCTACGGGCCGACCGTGGTCAACGAAATCGTCAAGGAGGCCCTGTACCCGTACCCGGCGGACCTCCATCTGGTCACGAAGGTCGGCGCCCGCCGCGGCCCCGAGGGCTCGTGGGACGTCGCGCTGGAACCGGACGACCTGAAGGCGCAGGTCCACGAGAACCTCGAGCACCTCGGCCTCGACGTACTCGACGTGGTGAACCTGCGGACCGCGGCCCGCGAGCACCGCGACGACAGCTCGATCGCCGAGTCCTTCACCGCGCTCGTGGAGCTGCAGCAGGAGGGGCTGATCAAGCACCTCGGCCTGAGCGCGGTCACGATGACCCAGATCCGCGAGGCGACGGCGATCGCGCCGATCGTCACGATCCAGAACGAGTACAACCTGAGCCATCGCGACGACGACGCGATCGTCGACTACGCGGCCGAGCACAACCTCGCGTTCGCGTCGTTCTTCCCGCTCGGTGGGTTCAGCCCGCTGCAATCGGAGACGTTGTCGAAGGTCGCGGCGCGGCTCGGCGCCACGCCGTACCAGGTCGCCCTCGCCTGGCTCCTGCAGCGTTCGGCGACCAGCGTGGTCATCCCCGGTACGTCGTCGGTGGAGCACCTGCGCCAGAACATCGCCGCCCGCGACCTCGTCCTGCCCGCCGACGCCGTCACCGAACTCGACACGATCGGCGCCTGACCTTTCTGGAACATTCTCGTCACCTGGTGCAAGAAATGTTCCGGAAAGCTAGCCGAGTTCGCGTTGGAGCATGGTGATGAGGGCTTCGACGTCGGACTCGACCATCGGTTTGCCGGTGATGCCCATCCGGTGCAGCAGGGTGCCGATGACGATGTCGATGACGAACAGCACCCGCTGCTCCGGCAGGCCGAGGGACTCCATCAGGACCTGGCGGTACGGATCCTGCAGTTGCGTCACGAGGATCTCGCGGAGACCGGGATCGCCGATCGCGTCGGTGAACACACCGGCGAACGCCGCGGCGACACCCGGCTCGGCGATCAGGCGCGCGCCGTACCGGATCGCGGTGGCGACGTCCTCGTCGCGGCTGCGCCCGGTCAACGGCATCGGGCCGAACGTGTCCACCAGGCAGGCGGTGACGAGCGCACCCTTGGACGGCCAGCGGCGGTAGATCGTCGTCTTCGCGATCCCGGTCGCCGCCGCGATCCGGTCGACCGTCGCCCGGGTGTACCCGAGCTCGTGGATCGTCCGCAGCGTGGCCGCGAACACCTCGGCGTCGACGCTGGAGCGGGGCCGCCCGGGCGGGCGTGTGCTGGAAGCCATGGGTCAACCCTACCCAGTTATGCTACCGTCGGTATCGATACTATTCGTAGCGAAACCGCAGGACGGTGCCCGATGCGCAGATCCGCCACCACCTCACAGCAGCCGCCACTGGGTGTCCGCCTGGTGTACGCCGTACGCAAGGAGCCCGACTACCACTCGATGACGCCCAAGGACCTCGCTGCGCTCGGCGAGGTCGCGCACCGGGTCGTCACCTCCCGCCTCGCCCCGCTCCTCACCGGCTTCCCGCACAGCGGCGTGACGATCACCTGGGAACGGGTGCAGCTCGCCGACCGTACGATCCGGGTCCGCGTCTATCGCCCGAAGAGCACGGCCAGACTTCCGCTGGTGCTCCACGTGCACGGTGGCGGCTACGTGGGGACTGCCGTGCAGTGCGACTGGATCAACAGCCACGTCGCCGCGCGGACGTCCGCGCTGGTGGTATCCGTGGAGCACCGGCTGATGGACCACGACACACCGCTCGCGGCCATCGTCGACGACGGCTGGGACGTACTGGGGCACGTGTTCCAGCGCGCCGACGCCTGGGGAATCGACCCGACCCGGGTCGCGCTCGCGGGTGAGAGCGCCGGCTCGATGGTCGCCGCGCTCTCCGCGTTGCGCGCCCGGGACGCGGGCCTGTCGCTGCGTGCACAGGTGCTCGTCAACCCGTGCGTCGACGTGACCTCGACCGCGCTCGACTACGACTCGGTGGCGCAGTACCCCGACACGCCGACCCTGACCCGCGAGGGCCTCGAGTTCTTCCGGCGCCTCGCCGTACCGGAAGGAACCGATCCGCGCCCGCTGTCACCCCTGTACGCCGACGACCTCAGCGGACTGCCGCCGACGCTCGTGGTGATCCCGACCCTCGACCCGGTCGCGGACCACGGCCGCGTGTACGCCGACCGTCTGCGCAAAGCAGGCAACGCAGTACAGCTGAGCGAGCACCCCAAGGCCGGCCACGCCTTCATCAGCATGCCCGGCCTGGTCCCCCAAGCCAAACCCGCCCGAGACCGAATCGTCAACTTCCTCTGCGAACACTTCAGGTAGTTGCTTCGCGCACCGATCAGCCGATGCCGGAGGTTGGGGTGTCGGATGCGAGCCAGGTGGTGAGGAGGCGGGCACCGGCGCCGGTGGCGCCGGTGGTGTACTCGAAGCGGTCGGCGGGTGATTCCGCGATCGAAGACAGGTCGAGGTGCGCCCACGGGACGTCGCCGGCGAACGCCTTCAGGAACAGGGCCGCGGTGATCGAGCCCGGGCCCTTCGAGCTGTTCACCGAGTCCGCGACCGGGGTCGAGATCAGGTCCTCGTACTCCGCCGGCAGCGGCATCCGCCACAGGTCCTCGCCGGACACCCGGCCGGCGTCCGCGAGGTTGTCGGCGAGCGCGTCGTCGGTCGCGAACATCCCGCCGTACAGCATGGCGCCGAGCGAGACCTTGATCGCGCCGGTCAGCGTGGCGATGTCGACGAGTACGTCGGGCTTCAGCTCCTGGACGGCGTACGCGAGACCGTCGGCGAGCACGAGCCGGCCCTCGGCGTCGGTGTTCTTCACCTCGGTGGTGCGGCCGCCGAAGTGCCGGATCACGTCGTCCGGGCGGTACGCCGAACCGGACGGCATGTTCTCGGCCGCGCAGATCAGGCCGGTGACGCGGACGTTCGCACCGAGGTCACGCAGCGCGGACAGCGTCGCGATCACCGAGCCGCCGCCGGTCATGTCGCGCTTCATCGACACCATGCCCTCGCGCGGCTTCAGCGACAGGCCGCCGGTGTCGTAGGTGATGCCCTTGCCGACGAGCACGACGTACGGCGTCTTCTTGGTCGCACCGGCCGGCACGTAGTCGAGCCGGATCAGCCGCGGCGGCCGGGTCGAGCCCTGACCGACCGCGAGGATGCCGCCGAACCCGTCGGCAGCGAGCTTCTTCTCGTCCCACACCGTCACCTCGAGACCGGTCGCGGCGGCGATGTCGGTCGCGCGCGCGGCCAGCCAGGACGGGTCCTTCTCGTTCGACGGGGTGATCGCGAGCTGCCGCGCCAGCCAGCCGGTGCGCCCGATCACGGTGCCGCGGTCGAGCACGTCCTGACGGGCGTCCTCGGATCCGTCGGTCAGCGTGACGGTGCCGACCGCGGGCTTTCCGGGGTCGACCGTTTTCCGGGTGTACGAGAACGAGCCGAGGACAACGCCCTCGGCGAACGCCTGCAGCGCCGCGTCGTCGATGCCCTCGGCAACGACAGTCGTGAGCTCGTCCTTGCCGCGCCCGAATCGCGCGACTGCCGCCCCGGCGTGTCGCAGGTCCTTGGCGCTGCCGTCACCGGCGCCGACCAGCACGACCTCGGTCACCTCACCGGTCAGCAGCGGGTACGCCGCGGTGGCGCCGGCGGATGCACTGAACCCGGTGTCGCGCTGCACCTCGAGCAGCCGATCGAGGTCGACGCCGAGCCGCTCCCCCGCCTCCTTCGCGGCGGCCGGCAACGATTCGCCGACGACGATCACCCAGGTCGGCGAACCGTGCACCGGCAGACCGGGTTGCCAGGCAACGACCGGAAGACTGGGGAAGGGAGACGAACTGCTGCGGCGAGCCACTAGGACGACCTCACTGGTGTGATCAAACGGGGCTGGACAACCGTAACGACCCCGGCCGGTGCCGGAGAAGGCACCCACCGGGGTCGGAGTGATAGGTAAGGGGGCAGGGCAGACACACCCCCGGAGGACGTGATCAGCCGACGACGGCCTTCAGTGCGTTGCCGAGCTCGGTCGCTTCCTCGGCGTTGAGCTCGACGACGAGCCGGCCGCCGCCCTCGAGCGGAACCCGCATCACGATCCCGCGGCCCTCCTTGGTGACCTCGAGCGGACCATCGCCCGTCCGCGGCTTCATCGCCGCCATGCGCGCACCCCTTCCCAGTGTCGGTGTTGAGCGACGACACCGCGCAGGGAAACCGTCGCCGGCGCCGTTGCGGTGATGCGCCGTCGGCGCGTATCGCAGTGTGTATCGGACCCCATTATTCCCGATCCCGGGCCAGAGCCGTGCACCATACGGCAGACTCGAGTCTTGTGCACGCCCGATCAGCCCTTTTCGACCTGTACGGCGACCACCTGCGCGCGCGAGGTGCGCAGGCCCCGGTCGCGGCCCTCGTCCGGCTGCTCGCGCCGCTCGGCGTCCATCCGCCGGCGGTCCGGACCGCCGTGTCCCGGATGGTCCGGCAGGGCTGGCTGGAGCCGGTCCGGATCGAGGGGCAGCCCGGATACGGTTTGACGTCCCGGGCGCGTCGCCGGCTCGACGACGCCGCCGCGCGGATCTACCGGACGGCGCCGGACGGCACGCCGGTGGTGACCGGTTCGGAGGGCCCGGGCGACTGGGACCGGCACTGGCATCTGGGCATCCTTCGCGAGGTCCCGAACGCCCGGCGCCGCGAGCAGTTGGCGAGTCAACTCTCCTTCCTGGGTTGGGCTCCGCTGTCCGACGGCGCCTGGGTCGGGTTGCGCAACGACGCGGAGGTCGACCAGATCCTCAGCATCGAAGGCATCGCCGCGGACCGGTTCCGGGCGCCCATCGACTCCGGAGCCGTGGAGTTCGCCCGCCGGGTCTGGAAACTGGACGAGCTCGGCGCGTCGTACGAGGCCTGGCTGATCGAGGCGAAGGCACTGGTCGACGGTGCCGGCGCGGACACCGGCGACGAGCAGGCGTTCGCCGTACGGTCGGAACTCGTGCACGAGTGGCGCAAGTTCCTGTTCCGCGATCCGGGGCTGCCGGACGAGTTGCTGCCCGCCGACTGGGCCGGGACGAAGGCCGCCGCGTTCTTCGACTTCCACGCCGAACGATTGAGCCCCGCGGCCGGGCGTTTCGTCGACAACTGCCTGACCCAGCACTGAAAATCACGCCTGAAATCTCACTGACAGTCAAGGAGCTGACCACGATGAGTGATTCCGTCACGTACGCCGTATCCGCGGGTGTCGCGACCATCACGCTGAACCGGCCGGACGCGATGAACGCGCTCGACACGCCGACGAAGGTCCTGCTCCGCGACACGATCCAGGCCGCCGCGGACGATCCGGCCGTGCGGGTCGTCGTACTGACCGGGACCGGCCGCGCGTTCTGTGTCGGGCAGGACCTGAAGGAGCACATCGGGCTGCTGCAGGCCGGGGACGAGGCCGCACTGTGGAGCACGGTGCCGGACCACTACGCGCCGATCGCGCTGGCGCTCGCCGAGATGCCGAAGCCGGTGATCGCGGCGGTGAACGGTGTGGCGGCCGGCGCGGGCGCGTCGATGGCGTTCGCGTGCGACTTCCGGGTGGTCGCGGACACGGCCGGGTTCAACCTCGCGTTCACCGGGATCGCGCTGTCGTGCGACACCGGCATCTCGTGGACGCTCCCCCGGCTGATCGGCCACGCCAAGGCTCTCGAACTGCTCTACTTCCCGCGGACGGTCCCGGCCGCCGAGGCCCTCGACCTCGGCCTGGCTTCATCCGTCGTCCCTGCCGCCGAACTGGAGGGCACCGTCGTGGAACTGGCCGGCAAACTCGCCGCCGGCCCGACGGTCGCGTACGGCGCGGTCCGCCGGTCGCTCGGCTACTCGGCGAGTCACACGCTGGCCGAATCCCTGGCCTACGAAGCCGGCCAGATGCAGCTGACGGGCGGCACCGAGGACCACCACAACGCCGTCGCCTCCTTCGTAGCCAAAGAAAAGCCGACCTTCACCGGGCGGTGACGATCGGCTCGACAGATTTGTCGTCGTTTATGTAGACGACTGCAACCGCGCGAGCGAACAGCCCGTAAAACGTTTGGTGGGCTCCACGACCGCGTTCCGGCCGGGCGAGTCACGGCCGGACAACCACCTGACAGTCGGGGAGCCCGCTGAACACCACATCACGTTCCGTGCCCGGAACACAACTCGTTCAGCCGTTTGTCTTTGGATTTCGCCAAAGAGCCTTTTGCAGCTGCCTTTTGCAGATGCACGTGCACGAGATTACCGGGCTATACAGGTCTTCAAGTGGTCGTTCACGATGCCCGTGGCCTGCATCAACGCGTACGCCGTGGTAGGTCCGACGAACACGAAACCGTGCTTCTTCAGCGCCTTCGACATGGCCACCGACTCCGGTGTGGTGGCCGATACGTCGGCCAGGGTTTTCGGCACTTTGTGCTTGGCCGGCGCGAACGACCACAGCAGCTCGGTGAACTCGCCTTCGGCCAGCTCGAGCAGCGCCCGCGCGTTGGAGATCGTCGCGTTGATCTTCAGCCGGTTGCGGACGATGCCCGGATCGGCCATCAACCGCTCGAAGTCGTCGTCGCCGTACTTCGCGATCACCTCGGGATCGAAGTGCGCGAACGCGGCCCGGAAGTTCTCGCGCTTGCGCAGGATCGTGATCCACGACAGGCCGGACTGGAACCCCTCGAGCGTCATCCGCTCGAACAGCCCGATGTCGTTGCGGATCTCCTTGCCCCACTCGGTGTCGTGATACTCGACGTACTCCGGCGCCGAGGTCGCCCACCCACAACGCGGCGCCCCGTCAGGGCCCGTGACAGTCACTGGATCTCCTTGATCAGCCGACGCAGCGAAACCCGCATCATCCCCTCGAACAAGGGCCGAACAACCGGCCAAACCAACACCCCAACCCGCCCGAACGGCACCACCACATCCTCGGCCCAAGTGAACCTGCAACCCGCACCGCTGATGGTGGGGCTGCCGGATGTCGACGTACCGTGAGCGGCTGTGGTGGAGGTGGGCTCGAGCGTGAACGTGCCGGTGCCGCGAACGACTGTGCCGAGGTGTTTCACCGTGCATTCGCGCGGTGGATCCCAGTGGGTGATGACCATGTCATCAGTGAACCCGACGCCACCGACAGAAGTACGCGCCGCGACCCCGCCGCCGACACCGGCACCGCCGTTCTCGGTCGCCCACACCCGCGTGAACAGCATCCAGCGCGACTGACGCTCCCAGTCCATCACCACGCCCCACGCATCCTCAGGCGCCAACGGCAACCCGACCGACGCCTCCGCGTGACAACTCCCCGACCTGTCCATCAACTGGGCCGCTGATAGACCCCATCCCCCTGCTGCTCCGCCGGCGGCCAGAACTGCCACCCTTCCCCATCCCCCACAACCCCATTCGCAGCCCCCTCCCGCTCCCCCACGACCTCCTGGCCCGAGGCCTGCTGGTCCGAGGAATCCTGCTGCACGGCCTCCTGCGGGTACGCCGCCTGCTGCTCACGCGCGGACTGCTCCTGCCGCAGGTGCTGCTCATGCGACGAAGTTGGCGACTCCTGCTCGTACGACGACGACTCCTGCTCGCCCACCGGCGCCTGCTCCGAAGCCCGCCGCCGCTGCACGGACTCCTGCGGGTACGACGCCTGCTGCTCACGCGCGGACTGGTCTTGCTGCAAGTGCTGCTCGTACGACGAACCCTGCGACTCCCGCTCGTACGACGACGACTGCTGCTCGGACTGCCGCGGGTACGACGCCTGGTTCTCGTGCGCGGGCTGTTGCTCCGAGGCGCGTTGCTGCTCGGGGTGCTGCGGGTACGGCGTCGGCTGCTCACTCGTCAGCTGGTCCTGCTGCAGGTGCTGCTCGTACGACGAACCCTGCGACTCCTGCTCGTACGGCGACGACTGCTGATCGCGCCCGGGCTGCTGGTCCGAGGAGTAATCCTGCCCGACCTG
>DASXXB010000116.1:0-6637 GCA_036503355.1 Kribbella sp.
GCAGTTCCTCTTAGTAGGTCGAGAATCGCGTCGGCCAGTTCGTCGTACGGCGTGGTTGTCGGCAGATGGTCGGTCGCCCACTGCAGCGCGTGGTCGCGCAACTTCTCCAGTTCACCGGGATCCGCCGACCAGCGGCGCAGGATCTCGGACGCCTCCGCCACCGAGTCCACCAGGACCCCGCCACCGGACTCCTCGATCACCCGGGTCTGCCGGGGCAGCCGGGTGGACAGCACGGGAAGTCCGCTGGCGAGGTACTCGTAGATCTTGGACGGCATCGCTTCCACGAAGGCCGGCGTCGGCTGCAGCATGGCCAGGCTCGCCCAGGCGCCTTGCGCGATCCGCCAGGCATCGGCCGGTGGCTGGCGCCCGTGCAGCCGGACCCGGCCGCCGAGGTCGGCTTGCGCCACCCTTGCCTCGAGCCGGTCCCGGTCCGAGGGTGCTACCGGGCCGACCAGGTCGAGGGACCACTCCGGCGCCGCCGCGACAGTCTCGACCATGTCGAACAGTCCACGGCTCGTGCGCAGGTCCCCGACGTACACCGCGCGCGGTGCGCCGGTCGGCGGCGAGGGCGCCAGGAACCCGTGGTCCGGGAGGTTCTGCACCACCAGGCGGCGCTTCGCCTGGTGCGGCGCGAGGTGTGAGTCGGCGACCACGGTCAGGTCGGCTCCCGCGGCCAGCTTCGAGCTCGCGCGAACGATCATCCTGGCCGGCAGCCCCGCCGGGCCCTGCGCCCAGGCCCGGTCGGCGAGCAGCCGCTCGTAGTCCTCGTGGACATCGACGACGAACTTGCGCCGCCGCAGCAGCGTGACCAGACGGGTGACCGGGATCATGTCCGGGTCGACCGTCATCACGACCTTGGCCTTGGTCCGCCACGGCAGGACGGCGGTGCGGGCCAGCCGCTGGACCAGGTTGCCGCGCGGCCCGGCGTGCACGACCGCGCCCGCAGGACCGCCCTCGGCATCGCCGAGGCCCCACAGCTCGACCCTCAGGTCGCGATGCTGCAGGGCCGAGGTGATCTTGTGCAGGCGCGCATCGGCCACGTCGTGGCCGGTCGTGATGATCCCCACGTCCGGCGCCGTGCTGCGAGACATCGGTCAGAGGTCCTCGAGTGAGACGGCTTCTTCTTCCCCGACCTGCAGGAACTTGGTGTAGGCCTGGATGACCTCGTTGGGCTCGCCGCGCATCATCAGCTTGCCCTTGTGCAGCCAGATGCAGTCGTTGCACATCTCGCGGACGCTGCTCATCGCGTGGCTGACCAGGAACATCGTGCGGCTGTTCGAGACCAGCTCGGACATCTTCGCCGCGGCCTTGGTCTTGAACGACGCGTCACCGGCGGACAGCGCCTCGTCGATCAGCAGGATGTCCGGGTCCATGTGCACCGCGACCGAGAACGCCAGCCGGCTGAACATGCCGGACGAGTACGTCCGCATCGGCATCTCCATGAAGTCACCGAGCTCGGCGAACTCGGCGATCTCCTCGTACCGGGCCTCGATCTCCTTGCGGCTCAGGCCGGCGGCCAGACCACCGAGGACGACGTTCTCCTTGCCGGACAGCGCGGCGTTGAAGCCGACACCCAGCGACAGCAGCGTGGAGACCCGGCCGTGCACCTCGATCCGCCCCGACGTCGGCGGCAGGATGCCGGCCACCGCCCGCATCAGCGTCGACTTGCCGGCGCCGTTCGCCCCGATGATGCCGATCGTGGTGCCGTGGTTGACGTCGAAGGACACGTTCTGGACAGCCTTGACCTCGCGCACCGCGCGCTCGCCGCGGCCGAGCCGGACGATCGCGCTCTTGAAGGTCGGCACCCGCTCGAACGTGGTCCGGTAGGTGATCGAGACGTCCTGCACCTTGACGGCCGGGACGTCTGACGGGCTCTTGTGCATCGGTTTCTTCTCGGTCTCAGAGACGGACAACGAACTCACGCTCCCTCGACATGAAGAACAGCGAGCCCACCACGAAGGCCAGCAGTGCCCAGAACCCCGCGCCGAGCCACATCTTGGCGACCGGGATGTGACCCTTGACCAGCAGGTCGGTCCAGCCGCCGAGCAGCGAGTAGAGCGGGTTGTACTGGATGAAGCCCTTGAACTTCGGGGGCGCCTGCTCGGCGAACCAGAGCACCGGCGACATGTAGAGCCAGATCCGGACGAAGTACGGCAGGAAGCTGGTGGTGTCGCGGAAGTACACCTGCAGGGCGGCGAAGATCATCCCCATGCCGGCCGCGAAGACCGTCAGCATGATCAGGAACGCCGGCGCGAGCAGCATCGCCCAGTGCAGCGGCTGCCGCATCAGCAGGTGGATCGCGAAGTACACCACCAGGGTCGGCAGGAAGCGGAAGAACGCCGTCCGCACCGCCGACAACGGCAGCAGCATCCGCGGGAACGACTGGTTCATCAGCAGCTTGCCGCCGCCGACCACGCTGGCCGCACCGGCCGTCATCGCACCGGAGAAGTAGTAGAAGGCGAAGAGACCGCCGCACATGTGCGCGAACCGTTCCGCGGCGCCGATCTTGGAGCCACCGCCGGCGATGATGTCGGTCAGCAGGTAGTACACCAAGGCGAGCAGCAGCGGGTTCAGCACCAGCCACACCTGGCCGAAGAAGGTGTTCGTGTGAGCACCCCGGATGTTCGTCCGGGACATCTCGGCCGCGAACTCCCGCCGCTGCCACAGCGCCTTGAAGTACGGGCGCAGTGCCGGCAGTCCGACCTTGTGCGGTTCGTACACGTGCACCGACGGGTTGAACTCCTCGTCGACGCTAGTCGCGTTCATTCAGGCGATGCCTCTCTCTGCCGGAAAGTTGGATCCACGATGGCCGTTCACCTGGGTTTCGGCGGTAGCCGCCCGGGGTACGGCGGCGTGCCACGCAGACCGGGAAGCAGAGTAGCGGATCGGCTTCGACGCCGACGACACAGCGGTCCTCCTTAGTGAGCAACGACGTACGTACGGCTACCAAACGTCGTCGCCCGCTGCGTCCACAACACCTGCGTCATCCTTCGCCGATCGTTATCCGGAATATACATTTGACAGCCAGCCCCGGCCAAAACGCCTGTCAGGCAAGTCAAATCGCGGTCAATTCATCAGGTACGACGCTACGCGGCGACACCAGGTTGACGTGACGAGGCCCACGGGCTAGCGGTGGCACCCCGGGAGATGCACGGGCGGGGCGGGCGTGACACGCAACATCACGTCCGGACTCCCCATGGACAGCCTCACCATCCACGGAGCACCCGCCGGCATCCGCCGGGGTCCCACCGTCGATCCGGGCACCCGTCCGCGCTGGGCGGAAGCGGTCGGCCACGCCGGATCGGCCGGCACGATGACCAGGGCGGCGGTCATCGCGCTCGGAGGCCGCTGGTGGAGGACAGCGCTACGCGGGATCCCTGCAAAGATGCCTTCGCGCTGGGGGCGGCAGCACCGACACGAGCGGGGGCGGAACACGGCGGAACCGGTCGCATCGGGCATTCCTCCTCATCGGCCTCACGATTGGAGATGCCACAGTTTGTACACCCTCCGGCACAGCGGGTGATGGCACGGAAGTGCGAGGGCACCGATGCGCCGGGATCGAGACCCAACCGAAACAGGCTCCGCTGACGTGACAGCCAACTCGGGCCAGAATTGGAACAGCAGCCCGGCGGCGCTCAGGTGGTCCGTCGCCGGGCTGCTGGACTTCAATTCTCGCTCACGACTGCGCAGAAGTGGTGGCCAGATGGTGACACGGCACAAGAATGCTGACAGGACAACAAATATCGCTGCACGCATATGCGCTGACACGGACAGTGCCGACAGGGGTCGACAGGGGCCGACGCCACTGGCTCGGCCCTCTAACCTGGAGGGACGGTAGCCGCGGGTGACAGCATTCGGAAGGGAGGGGAGAGTTGTGAGCACGACCGACACGGAGCGTTCCGATCATTTGAAGGTGCTCGGACTCAACGACGACGAGATCAAGGTCTATCGGCACCTGTTGCGGACCGGGCCGTCGTCGATCACCGAACTGGACGACGCCGTACCGGACCGGGCAGATTCGATCGACAACACGCTCAGCGGACTGGTGCAGGCCGGTCTGGCGCGACGGTCCGGCTCGGACCACTCCCGCTACCTGCCGGTGCCCCCGGACGCCGGCCTGGAGGCGCTCACGCTGCGCCGCGAGTCGGAGCTGAAGCAGGCGCGGATCGACGTCCTGAACGCGTACGACGAGTTCCGGCGGACCGTGCACAACGAGTCGACCACGCACCTGATCGAGGTCGTCACCGGCAACGCGATCGTCGAGCGGATCCATCAGATCAAGGGCGGCGCGCAGCGCGAGATCCTGGCGATCGACTCCCCGCCGTACTACATCGGCGGCCCGAACCAGGAGGAGATCGACCACCTGAAGCGCGGCGTCGCCTACCGGGTCGTGTACTCACCGGAGTCCGTCGAGGTGCCGGGCTACCTGACCGAGAACATCCTGCCCTGCGTGGAGGCGGGTGAGCAGGCTCGGGTGCTGCCCGACGTACCGGCCAAGCTGACGATCATCGACGGGTCGATCGCCTACGTGTCGATGTCGGTGCGCGACACCGAGGTGAACCGGTCGCTGCTGATCATCCGGCCGAGCAGTCTGCTGACTGCGCTGATCGGGATGTTCGAGCTGTGCTGGCGCAACGCGCTGCCGCTGCACGCGTCGGTCGGCACCGAGGACGACCGCCTGGAGCCCATCGAGCGCCGCCTCCTCGCCCTACTGGCTACAGGCGCCGCAGACGACACCATCGCCCGCACCCTGGGCATCAGCCGCCGCACGTTCTTCCGCTACCTGGAACGCCTCATGAACCGCACCGGCGCCAGCACCCGCTTCCAACTAGCCCTCCACGCCGCCCGCGAAAACTGGCTGTAAACCGCCAACTGTCCCCCACGCCCCCGCCCGCCCCGGCGACGCTCACCCCACCCGTCGGCCAGGCTCAAAACAACCCGCCCGCCCGGCGACCCTCGCCCCACCCGTCTGCCGGGCCCAAAACAACCCGCCCGCCCCCGGCGACGCCCGCCCCACCCATCGGCCGGACCCATACAACCCCGCCGGCCCGGGCGAGGCTCGCCCCACCCGCCGGCCAGACCCAAACAACCCCGCCGACCCCGGCGACCCTCGCCCCCACCCATCGGCCAGACCCAAACAACCCCGCCGGCCCGGGCGAGGCTCGCCCCACCCGCCGGCCAGACCCAAACAACCCCGCCGACCCCGGCGAGGCTCGCCCCACCCGCCGGCCGGGCCCAAAACAACCCCGCCCCCGAGCGAAGCGAGGGGGCGGGTGCTTTTGGGTTTTCAGGCCTCCGCGGGAATGAACTCCTTCGCGACGACCTCGGCGATCTGGGCCGTGTTGAGCGCGGCGCCCTTGCGGAGGTTGTCGCCGCAGACGAACAGCTCCAGCGCGTTCGGGTCGTCCAGGGACTTGCGGATCCGGCCGACCCAGGTCGGGTCGGTGCCGACCACATCGGCCGGCGTCGGGAACTCGCCCTCGGCCGGGTTGTCGAACAACAGCACGCCCGGAGCGTCCCGCAGTACCTCCCGGGCGCCGTCGGCGTCGACCTCCTGCACGAACCGCGCATGCACCGACAACGAGTGCGTGGTGACAACAGGCACCCGCACACAGGTCGCGGACACCTTCAGGTCCGGCAGGCCGAGGATCTTGCGGGACTCGTTGCGGACCTTCAGCTCCTCCGACGACCACCCGTCGTCCTTCAGCGAGCCGGCCCACGGTACGACGTTCAGCGCCAGCGGAGCCGCGAACGGACCGAGATCGTTCCCGACCACGCGCCGTACGTCACCCGGCGAGCTGCCCAGCTCCCGGTTACCCGCCACCTTGGCGAGCTGGTCGTAGAGCGCGTCGATGCCGGACTGCCCGGCTCCGGACGCCGCCTGGTACGACGCGACGACGAGCTGCTCGAGCTCGTAGCGATGATGCAGCGCGCCCATCGCCACGATCATCGACAACGTCGTGCAGTTCGGGTTCGAGATGATGCCCTTCGGCCGGTTGCGGGCGGCCTCCGCGTTCACCTCCGGAACCACCAGCGGTACGTCGGGATCCATCCGGAACGCACCCGAGTTGTCCACCACGACCGCGCCCTTTGCCGCCGCGATCGGCGCCCAGTGCGCGGACACCTCGTCCGGTACGTCGAACATCGCGACGTCGATGCCGTCGAAGGCGTCCTCGCTGAGCGCGATCACCTCGACCTCTTCGCCACGCACCACCAACCGCTTGCCCGCGGAGCGCTCGGAGGCGATCAGCCGGATCTCGCCCCAGACGTTCTGCCTGGTGGAGAGCAGGGTCAGCATCACCGACCCGACGGCACCGGTCGCACCGACCACCGCCAGGGAGGGCAGACCCGTCCGGTCCTCGATCGTGTTCTCCACAGCGCTCACAGGGGTCACCGTCCAGTTCCTCCGTACACGACAGCCTGGGTGTGCTCGTCGTCCAGATCGAATGCGGTGTGCGCCGCGGTCACGGCGGCGTCCACCAGGTTCTCGTCCACGACCACCGAGATCCGGATCTCCGAGGTGGAGATCATCTCGATGTTCACGCCGGCGTCGGCGAGCGCGGAGAAGAACTTCGCGGACACGCCCGGGTGCGAGCGCATTCCGACCCCCACGACCGAGACCTTGCCGATCTGGTCG
>DASXXB010000117.1:0-5255 GCA_036503355.1 Kribbella sp.
GCCCGCTAGGTTGATCCTCATGATCTTCATTACCGCGAAGTTCCGGGTGAAGCCCGAGCACGCCGAGGACTGGCCGTCGATCACCGCCGACTTCACCGCCGCGACCCGCGCGGAGCCGGGCTGCCTGTGGTTCGACTGGTCACGCTCGCTCGACGACGCCGACGAGTACGTGCTGGTCGAGGCCTTCGCCGACGACGAGGCCGCGACGCGGCACGTCACCTCCGACCACTTCAAGGCGGCCCAGCAGCACCTCCCGCCCTACCTCGTCGAGACCCCGCGCATCGTCAACTTCAAGGTGCCGCAGGACGACTGGTCGGAGCTCGGCGAACTCGCCGTCTGATCAATCAAACCGGCCGGCTCCGGCGTCAGTAGAACCAGTCACTCCTTTTCAGAAGCGTAGAGTGACGGAACTGTTACTGACCGAAACGGGGAGTGGTCGTGCTCAGGACTGTTGGTGCGATGGTGGGCTGCGCGGCGCTGGTGGCCGGCGGGACAGCGGTGGAGACGAGCCCACAGCAGACGATCCAGGTATGGCTGACGCCGGACCTGGCCGGTGCCGAGCGGTTCGCGGCCGCCGTCTCCACACCGGGCAGTTCCCTGTACCACCACTATC
Source organism: Kribbella sp. (assembly GCA_036503355.1). Classification (GTDB taxonomy): domain Bacteria; phylum Actinomycetota; class Actinomycetes; order Propionibacteriales; family Kribbellaceae; genus Kribbella. The sequence continues at coordinate 614 of DASXXB010000117.1, forward strand.
TGAGCCCTGACGAGTACACGGCCCGGTTCGGTCCGTCGGCAGCCGAAGCTGCGACGGTTGTTGACCAGCTGAAGGCGCGCGGCCTGACAGATGTGAAGGTCAGCAGCGACCGCTCGTACGTCTCAGCTTCCGGCCCGTCGGCGACGGTGCGGTCGCTGCCGGCGATGGCGCTCGGCATGACCGGGCTGGGCGGTACGAGCTCCGCGTCGGCTCGCACGGCACGAGCCGCGAAGCCGACCTGCTCGCAGTACTGGGGTCAGCACGTGCAGACGGTCAAGCCGGCGTACCGCGGTCTCACCAAGGCGTCGCTGCCGATCTGCGGGTATTCCGCCGGTCAATTGCGTACGGCGTACGGCGCGAGTCGGGCCTTCACGGGCAAGGGGCAGACGGTGGCGCTGACCGAAAGCCTCGCGCCGACAGAGATGCTCCAGACGCTCCGCGAGTACGCGCGCCGGAACCACCTGCCGGCGCCGAAGGCCGACCAGTACAAGGAGATCCACCTCGGCGGTAGCTGCGGTCAGGCGTCGCGGAGTGCCGCGCCGTACAACGACGAAGCGGAGATGGACTCCGAGGCCGTCTACGCGATGGCGCCGGACGCCAAGCAGCTGATGGTTGTCGGAGGCGGCTGCGACGAGGACCAGGCCCTGCTCAACGCGGTCGCCGCCGTCCTGCAGGGCGACGGCCACCGCCCGAGCGCCTCGATCGTGTCGAATTCCTGGCAGATCCCGATCGGCGACGTACCGCCGAAGACCGTGCACGCCCTCGCTGTTCGCGCAGCCGCCGAAGGCGTCGGGCTGTACTTCTCGTCCGGCGACACGACCGGGCTGACCACCACCGCATCGGATCCGTTCGTGACAGCGGTCGGCGGTACGACGCTGGGCCTCGACGCGCGGGCGAAGCGTGTGTTCGAGACGGGTTGGTCGAACGAGACGGCGATCCCGGACAGCGGCAAGTGGAGTGGCGTGGGGCTGACGTCGGGCGGAGGTGGGACCAGCCTGGTGTGGGCGCAACCGGCGTACCAGAAGGGCGTCGTACCGGCATCGATGTCGCACGTCCGGATCGGCGGGCGGACCGTGGTGAACCGAACGGTGCCGGACATCTCCGCAGTCGGCGACATCGACACTGGCATGCTGACGGGCTACACGGACTCGGACAGCAAACGCTACGTGACGCAGGTCAACGCAGGGACCAGCCTGTCCGCGCCGTTGGTCGCAGGTCTCGTCGCCGACGCGCAGCAGGGCCGCCATGCGTTCGGCTTCATCAACCCGCTCATCTACCGGCTGCACGGCACCCCGGCGTTCCGCGACGTCCTGCCGCTGCCCGCGACAACACCCCAGCAGAACCGCGCCGCCTTCACCCCGGCCGACGGCACGGACAGCGCGTCCCTCGACGTCTTCGACTCCCACGACCGCGCGGAAACCGATCAGGTCACCGTGAAGGGTTATGACACCGTGACCGGAGTGGGCACCCCGAACGGCCTCCCCTTCATCCTCGGCCTCCGCCTGACCGGCAACCCCGGATAAAACCGAAGGCCCGGACCATCAGGTCCGGGCCTTCGTTCCGTAGCGGGGGCAGGATTTGAACCTGCGACCTCTGGGTTATGAGCCCAGCGAGCTACCGAGCTGCTCCACCCCGCGTCGTTGTGTCTTTAGTTTAGAGGATCCGGGCCGAGCAACCAAATCGGTTACCGGAGCGGCGAAAACTCGTTCCGCCGGCGCTGCGCCGGGCGTACCGTCCGAGTATGTCCCGACCAGTCCTCCGCCCGTTCGAGGAGGCGGATCTGCCGGCTGCGGCCGGCCTGCTCGCCCAGCGGCATCAGGTGCATCGCAAGCGTCACCCGCTGCTTCCTGCCGACTACGAGGACGAGCGGCTCGCCCTCGTCGAGGTCACGGCGGTCTGGGAGTCCGAGGGCGCGTCCGGTGCGGTCCTGGCCGAGGAAGGCGAGCTCACCGGTTACTTGCTGGCGGCACCGAAGCCCGCGCCGATGTGGGGTCCGAACGTCTGGGTCGAGGCGGCGGGTCACGCCGTACGTGAGCCGGAACACATTCGCGACCTGTACGGCGCCGCAGCTGCGCAATGGGTCGATGCCGGGCGCACGGCGCATTACGTGCTGGTGCCGGACGATGCCGAACTGGTGGACGCGTGGTTCCGGTTGGGGTTCGGTTCGCAGCACGCGCATGCGATCCGCCCGGTTCCGTCGGGGGTCGTGGCGCCGCCGCGTGATCTCGTCGTACGTCGGGCGGCGCGCGCGGACATTCCGTTACTCGCGGAGCTCGACCTGGTGCTTCCCCGGCATCAGGGCAGATCGCCGGTGTTCTCGGCCGGCGAACCGGGGACGTACGAGGAGGCCGTCGCGGACTGGGAGGAGTCGATCGACGATCCGGGCTACGCGACGTTCGTTGCCGTGCACAACGGTGAGGTCATCGGCTCGTCGGTCGGATGCTCACTGGACCGGTCGAGTGCGCACAGCGGGCTCGCGAAGCCGGACAATGCCGGGTTTCTCGGGTTCGCCGCCGTACTGCCGGCTGCACGTGGGCTCGGTGCGGGTCGGGCGTTGGGCGAGGCTGTGCTGCAGTGGTCGACGGAGACCGGGTACACGTCGGTGGTGACGGACTGGCGGGTGACGAACCTGTTGTCGTCGCGGGCGTGGCCGCGGCTCGGATTCCGGCAGACATTCCATCGGCTGCATCGGTTGATCGGCTACTGAGGCCGGTTGTCCACAGGTTCGGATTCGCCGGTGCTGAGGCGTGGCGATCGCGGCACCTTCTTGGTCACGAAGGGCGTCTCGCAGCGGGCGGGACGCCGTCCTTCCCCAGGAGGCAGTCATGTCGCGTTCATCTTTCGGTTCCCGAGTCATGCCGTCCGCTCGTCGTATCGTGGCCGGGACCGCGGTCGTCCTGGCCACGATGGGGCTGTCCACGACGACCGGCTCAGCAGCACCGGCGTATGCCTCCGTAGCACCATCCACCGAGCAGAAGGCTGGCACCTTGGACGGCTTCGTGATCGAGAACCTTCCCGACGGCATCGGTACGCCGAGCGACTTCACCTACGAGTGGGAGGACGTGTCCTTCCACAGCCGGGTGTGGGAGACCGGTCCGGATTCCGAGGGCGCGTTCAAGGTCGACCTGACTGTGAAGACGATCCGAGGCGACAAGCTCACCAACCTCGAGATCCTGAAGGACTTCCTCGTCGAGTACGAGGAGAAGGACCCGGGCTGGCAGCTCACCCCGGTCAAGGTCGGCGGGTACGACGGCCTGTTCGCCGGTGACGAGGTGTTCTACTTCATCGAGCCGGGCCTCGCGGCGGAGGTGACCATCGACCACGAGCGCTTCACCGACGAGGACGTGCTGGACACCGCGGCCGGTTTCCGCCCCGGGCAGTCCTGATGCCGTAGGCACCCGGACAGACGTACGGGGCGGCGACGCCGACGCGTGGTCGGTGTCGCCGCCCCGGGGAGCAGCCCAGCGGTCAGCCGGTCGGAGAGCTCGGCGGACTCGACGGTGTCGTCGAGTCCGAGGGGCTTCCGGACGGCGTCGGTGACGGTGTCGACGTCGGAGTCGGCGTCGGTGTCGCCGACGCGCCGGCGGAGGCGCGGTCGAGCGCGGCCTTCATCTGGTTCACGTTCGACTGGTAACCGGCGAGGTCACCCTTCATGAGGGCGGCCTGTGCCCGCTTGTACGCGGCCTCGGCATCGGCGAGGGCCTGCTTGACCGTCTGGTTCGTCTGTGCCGGTGGCGTCTTGGTTCCCGGCGGGTTCTCGCCCGTGTCGACGTTGGTGTTGAACACCTTGCCGAGAGCTTCCTGCAACGTCGCCCCGTAGGCGACATTGTCACCGAAGGACACCAGGACGTACCGCAGGACGGGATAGTTACCCGGCCCGCTGGTCCGCGACGAGTACACCGGCTGGACGTAGAGCAGACCACCGCCGAGCGGCAACGTCAGCAGGTTCCCGAACTGGGCTCTGGCGCCGCTGTTCGGCTGGTTGATCGGCAGCAACGCCTGTCTGATGCCCTCGTCGGTCTGGAACTTGTTGTACACCTGCCCCGGACCGGGGATCTGCAGGTTCCCCGGCAATCGCAGGACCCGGAACTTGCCGTAGTCCGGCGACGTGGCCTCGGAATCGACCGCCATGAATGCCGTCAGGTTCTCCCGTTCACCGTTCGGCACGTACACCGAGGTCAGTGAGAACTTCGGATCGGTCTGATCCGGCATCCGCAACGAGAGATAGAAGGGAGGCTGACTGACTTGCGTCGACGAATCGCCGCTGGCCGACACCGCCGTCGGGTCGGCGGGCACCCGCCACAGGTCACTGTTCTGGTACCAGGTCCCGGCGTCGGTGACGTGGTACTTCGCGAGCAGATCGCGCTGCACCTTGAACATGTCCTCGGGGTAGCGCAGGTGCGACATCAACGCGGGCGAGATGTCCGCACGTGGCTTGACCGTGCCGGGGAAGGCCTTCATCCAGGTCTTCAGCACGGGGTCGCTCTCGTCCCACGCGTAGAGGTCGACCGAGCCGTCGTACGCGTTCACGACCGCCTTGACCGAGTTCCGGATGTAGTTGATCTTCTCGCTCGGCTGCTGCGCGATCGTGCCGCGGCCGGTGGTGGTGTCCCGGGTGCTGTCGTCCAGCGCCACCTTCTCG
>DASXXB010000118.1:0-41891 GCA_036503355.1 Kribbella sp.
GTGACGTCCTGGGTGTGGACGATGATGTGGCTGCGCAGGCCTACCGCGGCGACCAGGTGGTCGGGGTCGTCGGTGACGATGATGTTGTCGTGGGAGTCGAGCAGGCAGCTCAGCGTGATGCTGTCGGTGCGGTTGCCGTTCGGGTCGGCTTCGTAGGTGTCCGCGAGCGCGGCCCACGAGCCGACGTCCAGCCAGTGCACGGGCATCGGTACGACGACCACGTCCGCGTCGACCTTGCCCTGCGACGCCGGCTCCATGACCGCATAGTCGACGCTGATCTTGCGCAACCCGGGGTAGATCTCCGCGAGCGTCTTCTCCCGCGCCGGCGTGTCCCAGACGGCGGCGACGTCGCGCAGCCGGGCGGCCGACTCGGGCAGCAGCGTGTCGAGCACGTTCAGCACCGTCGACGCCTGCCACACGAACATCCCGGAGTTCCACCAGAACCGCCCGGTGGCCAGGTACTCCTCGGCAGTCGCCCGGTCCGGCTTCTCCCGGAAACGGTCCACGACGTACGCCGACGTACCCTCGATCGGAGCCCCGCGTTCGATGTAGCCGAGGCCGGTGTGCGGGTGCGTCGGCTCGATCCCGAACGTGACCAGCGAGCGCGGGCGTGCCTCGACGACCTCGAACCCGTGCTCGATCGCCGCGCGGAACTCCTGCTCCGGGCTGATCAGGTGGTCCGACCCGACGAACGCGACCACCGCGTCCGGATCGTTGCGCGCCACCACCGCGGACGCCAGGCCGACCGCGTTCGCGGTGTCGCGGCGGGCCGGCTCGCCGATGATGTTCTGCGGGGCGAGCTCCGGCAGCTCCTGCCGTACGACGTCGGTGATCGCGCCGACCGTGCAGACGTAGATGTTCTCCGGCTCGACCAGCCCGAGCAGCCGGTTGTACGCCACCCGCAGCAGCGATTGTCCGGCCGCCAGCGGCAGCACCTGCTTCGGCCTGTCGTCTCTGGACATCGGCCACAACCGCGTCCCTGAACCACCCGCCAGGATCACCACGTTTCGCATGAGGAGAGACCCTACCGGTCGGCACCAGGAGCTTGCGGAATCCGCAGATGCCGGAGGTCAGGTGGCACCGGGGTGTCGGACGGCTGCCAGAACAACTCCGACTGCCCGTCGATCCCGGTCGCGGGCGCGTCGGTGAGGCGGAAGCGATCGCGCAGCCGCCCGTAGAAGTCCGTCGGCCGCAACCGCACCAACCGCAGCCGCTGCGGCGATCCGTACACACCGATCCAGTCCCCCGGATCGAGTACGCCGCGCAGTTGGCCGTCGATGCTCACCGCTGCCTGACCCGAATGCGGCAGCACCCGCAGCGCGATCGGCTCGTCCGGTGCCGCGACAACCGTGCGGTTGAAGGTCATGTGCGGTGCGACCGGAGTGAACACGATCGCTTCCGTGGTCGGCGACAGGATCGGCCCACCGGCCGCGAAGCTGTACGCCGTCGATCCGGTCGGCGTCGCCACGATCACCGCGTCGGCGGAGTACGACGCCAGCAGCCGCCCGGACAGGTAGACGCCCAGCGCCACCTGGTGATCGCGGGAGAGCTTCTCCACCACCACGTCGTTCAGCGCGGTCACGTCGAGCGCGAACCCCCAGCCGTCGCCCTCGGCCATCTCGTGACGGACCGGCGGCGGAGGCAGCGCAGGTCCGTGCCCGTAGCGCAGCAGGGACTCGATGCCCTGCGGGATCTCCAGCGGCCGCGAGGCCCGCATGGTCAGCGTCATCCGTTCCTCGTACGACGCTCCGCCGTGGTGCACCGCCTCGAGCGCCTCCTCGACGTCGTGGCAGGCGACCTCGGTCAGGAAGCCGACCTTCCCGAGATCGACCCCGAGGACGGCGGCGTTGTTCTTCGCCGCGATCCGCGCGCCGCGCAGGAACGTCCCGTCGCCGCCGAGCGTGACCACCAGGTCCGGATCGCCGGCGTGATGCAGCTCCTCGGTCCCGGTGCGCCGTTCCTGATGGCCCTTCCAGACATCGATGTCGGTACACCCGATGTCGTGGTCGGCGGCCCACTTGCGCACGGTCCCGGCAGTCTGCACCGCGACCTCGCGTCCCTGATGAACCACCAACCCAATCCGCGATATCGCCACATCACACCGTAACCCGCCCACCTTGGGCACCCACCAACCACGTGGAGCGCCCGGAAACGGTTGGTGGGTGCCCAAGGACGGTCAGTCGGTGCGGGTGGCGTGGACGATCGGGTCGGTTTCGTCGTCGAACTCGCCGATCACTTCTTCGAGGAGGTCCTCCAGGGCGACCACGCCGATCGCCTGGTCGCCGCCGCAGACGACGGCGAGCTGCGAGCGTTCGTCGCGCATGGTGCGGATCGCCTTCGCCACCGGGGTGTTCTCGCCGAGTTCGAGCGCGGCCATCATCAGGTCCGACGCGCGGCTCGTGGTGTCCCCGGCGGTGGTCGCGCGGGCCGCGTCGCGGACATGCACGATGCCGCAGATCCCGGGAGATCCGTCGGGCCTCGAGCTCACAACAGCGAGACGCGAGCGGCCTTCGCGCCGACTCGTCAGCTCGACCTCGCGGGCCGGCGCGGTCGCGGCGACCGTGGACAGCTGCGCGATCGGAGTCATCACCTGCCCGACCGTGGTGTTCTGCAGCGCGAGCATCGCGGTCAGCAGTTCGTGCTCGGGCTGCTCGAGGGTGCCGTGCTCGCGCGAGGACTCGATCAGCAGCCGCAGCTCGTCCGGACCGTGCGCGTTCGCGATCTCGTTCTGCGGGATCACGCCGACCAGGCGGACGCACACGTTGGCCATCCAGTTCAGCACGCTCAGCAGCGGCCGGAAGACGTACGTGAACCCGCGGAACGGCAGCGCCAGGACCAGCGCCGCCCGCTCCGGATCGCTGATCGCCCACGACTTCGGCGCCATCTCGCCGAGCAGGACGTGCAGCAGGCCGATGCCGCCCACCGCGATGATCAGCGCGATCACGTGCCCCGCGCTCTCCGGTACGTGGACCAGCTCGAACAGCGGATGCAGCAGATGGGCGACCGCCGGCTCGCTCAGCGAACCGAGGCCCAGCGTGCACAACGTGATCCCGAGCTGCGCGCCCGCGAGCATCAACGACAGCTCGCCGACCCCGGCGATCGCGGCCCGCGCGGACCGGCTGCCGGACGCGGCCGCCTCCTCGAGCCGGTGCCGCTTCGACGCCACCAGCGCGAACTCGGCCGCGACGAAGAACCCGTTCAGCGCCAGCAGTACGGCGGAGATGACCAGCGCCCACGTCGTACTCACGGCACACGCTCCATCAGCACGATCCCCGGAACCCGGCGTTCGATCGTCTGCACGGTGAGCCGCACGTACTCGGCCGGCACCGGCCGTCCGTCGTGGTCGATCCGCTGCGGCAGGTCCACGACCAGCGAGTCACCGATCGCCGGGATCCGCCCGAGCCGCGCCATCACCAGCCCGGACACGGTCTCGTAGTCGTCGCTGTCCGGCAGGTGTACGCCGGTGGCCTCCGCGACCTCGTCGAGCCGCCACCGGGCCGGCACCACCCACGACCCGTCACCGCCCTGCACCAGTCCCGTCTCCGGCAGGTCGTCCTCGTCGCGGATCTCACCGACCAGCTCCTCGGCGATGTCCTCCAGCGACACGATGCCCGCGAATCCGCCGTACTCGTCGACGACGATCGCGAGCTGCCGGCGGGCGACCCGCAGCCGCTCCAGTACGGCGGGCAGCGGCAAGGTCGTCGGTACGGCGACTGCCTGCGAGGCCAGCGATCCGACGGCGATCGTCGCGCGGTCGGCCGGCTCGAGCTCGACGACGTCGCCGATCGCGACCACCCCGACCACCTCGTCGACCGAGGCGCCGATCACCGGGAACCTGCTGTGGCCGGTGTCCTGCAGCTCCACCACCCGGGTCAGCGGCTCGTCGCGGTGCATGGTCACGACGTCGACCCGCGGCACCATCGCCTCGCCCGCGGTCCGGCCGCGGAAGTCCAGGCCGCGGTCCAGCAGCCGCATCGTGTCCTGGTCCAGCAGCCCTTGCTCGTACGACGTCTCGATGATCCGGTCGAGCTCCTGGGCGGTCGCGCCCTGCGGCAGCTCCTCGACGGGCTCGATCCCGACCCGGCGGAGGATCCGGTTCGACGCCGAGTCGAACAGGTGGATCAGCGGCCCGGCGACCGCCAGGTACACCAAGGTCGAGCGGGCCAGCCGCAGCGCGATCGCTTCCGCGCGAGCGATCGCCAGGTTCTTCGGCGCCAGCTCGCCCAGCACCATCTGGATGATCGTTGCCAGCAGCAACGCGAGGACCACCGACACCGACAGGCTCACGGCCTCCGGTACGCCGGCCGCACCGAGCACGTCCTCCAGCCCTGCACCGAGATAGGGCTCCGCGAAGTACCCGGCGAGCAGAGCCGTGATGGTGATCCCGACCTGCGCGCCGGACAGTACGAACGAGAGTCGCGCGGTGACCTTGAGTGCCCGTGCGGCCGCGGCGTCACCGGCTTCGGCCAGCGTCTTGAGGCGGCTCCGATCAACAGCGACGTACGCGAACTCCTGGGACACGAAGTAGCCGGTGGCAACGGTCAGCACCAGGATCAGGCCCAGGCCGGCCAGGATCAGCATGACAAAACCTTAGGAGAACTCCGGCGAGGCCAGGACCGCGGGGTCGAAGGCGCTACTGGCTGCTGCCCTGCGAGCCACCGCTCTCGGCGTCACTCCTCGCACCCGAACCGTCGCCCGGCGCCTGCGGCCGGGGCTCGGTCTGGCGCTGGTCCTGGGGCTGGTCTTGGGGCTGGGTGAGTTGGCTGGGAGCGTCGTCGTCGCCGTGGCGGGCCTTCTCGAACTCCTTCATCGCCTTCGCCGCGTTCCGGGTCAGCTCGGGCAGCTTCTTCGCGCCGAACAGCAGGACCACGATGACCAGGATGACGATCCATTCGCCGCCCTCGGGCAGCGCGAGCTGTGGCACCATGACGGGTCCTTCTCTCCACTCGTTCCCCGTCCAACGTACGCCGGTCCGCGAACCGTAGGCTGGGCCATATGTCACGAGTCCTGCCCGAGCTGTTCGCGACCGCGGTCCGCCGGGACGGCGCGAGCCCGTTCCTCACCTACTACGACGACGCGACCGGCGAGCGCATCGAGCTCAGCACGCTGACCACCGCGAACTGGGTCGCCAAGACCGCCAATCTGCTCGTCGACGAGTATGACGCCGCGGCCGGCGACACGGTGGCGATCGGCCTGCCGCCGCACTGGCTGGGCGTGGTCTGGGCGCTGTCCACCTGGTCGGCCGGCGCCGCGCTGACCAGCGGCACCGGCACGATCGCGATCACCGGCCCGGACTTCGGGATCCGCGGCGAGCGCGAGACCGTCGCGTCCGCACTGCTCCCGCTCGGCGGCCGCTTCCGCGAACCGCTGCCGGACGGCGTGCACGACTACGGCGCCGAGGTCTACAACCACCCCGACGTGTTCTCCCCGTACGACGCGCCGACGCCCGGCTCACCGGCGTACGACGAGCTCAGCCACGAAGACCTGATCGGTACGGCGGAACCCGTGGCCGACCGGATCCTGATCACCCGGACGCTGACCGACCGCGCCGGGGTGAGCCTGCTGACCGGGGTGATCTCCGGGGGTGGTTCGATCGTGCTCTGCCGCAACCTGGACGCCGCCAAGCTGGAGCGCCGGGTCGCGGACGAGAAGGTCGACCGAGTGGTGGAGGGGTAGCGTGCGGCGGTTCGAGGGCAAGGTAGCGCTGGTCACGGCGGCGGCGCAGGGCATCGGGTCGGCGGTCGCGCGACGACTCGCCGACGAGGGTGCGTCGGTGGTGGTGACCGATCTGCAGCAGGAGAAGGTCGCCGAGGTCGCTGCGTCCATCGGCGAGCAGGCGTTGCCGCTGCGCGTCGACGTGACCAACCGCGACGACGTGGACGCCGCGGTCGCGGCCGCCGCGGAGCGGTTCGGCCGGCTCGACGTCGTGGTGAACAACGCGGGCGGCTGCATCGTCCAGTCGGTGCCGGAGGACACGACCGCGGAGGAGTTCCACGCCCAGCTGGACCTCACGCTGGTCGGCGCCTCGCGCTGTATCCAGGCCGCTCTCCCGCAGCTGGTGAAGCACCGCGGGAACGTGGTGACGATCAGCTCGGTCAACGGGATCGCTGCCTTCGGCAACATCGAGTACGCCGCCGCCAAGGCCGGCCAGATCGCGATGACGGTCAACTACGCCGCGCGGTACGCCGACCTCGGCGTCCGGTTCAACGTCGTTGCCCCCGGCACCATCCGGACGCCGAACTGGGACAGCCAGCCGGACACCCTGGAGCGGTTCTCCAAGATGTACCCGCTCGGCCGGGTCGGCGAGCCGGAGGACATCGCCGCCGCGGTCGCGTTCCTCGCGTCCGGCGACGCCTCCTGGATCACCGGCCACACCCTCCCGGTCGAGGGCGGCATCCTCACCGGCCCCGGCACCATGAACCTCTCGCCATCCGGCTACTTCAAGAAGGAGTACTAAGCCTTCTTCGGCCAGGCCTGCCAGGCGCTGGCGAACATTTCGTCGACTGTGGAGGTGTTCGCCCAGCCGAGGTCGCGGGCGGCCAGCTCGCCGTCGGCGACGACGCGGGACGGGTCGCCCGGGCGGCGCGGTCCTTCGGTCGGGGTGAAGTCGATGCCGGTCACCCGGCGCGCGGCGTCCATGATCTCGCGGACCGACGTACCGGTGCCGCTGCCCAGGTTGTAGACGCGTTCGAGGCTCTTGCCGGACTCGAGCGCGCGGGCGGCGGCGACGTGCGCGCGGGCCAGATCCGCGACGTGCACGTAGTCCTTGACCGACGTACCGTCCGGGGTCGGGTGGTCGGTACCGTAGATCTGCGGCACTTTCCCCTGGGTCAGCAGGTCGCAGACGATCGGGAACAGGTTGTACGGGCTGGCGTCGTACACCGCCGGGTCGCCGGAGCCGACGACATTGAAGTAGCGCAGCGAGGTGTGGCGCAGGTCGGTCGCGGCCGCCTGGTCGCGGAGCAGCCACTCGCCGATCAGCTTCGACTCGCCGTACGGCGACTCCGGGTGCGGCGCGGTGTCCTCGGTCACCACCTCGTCCTTCGGCGTCCCGTACACGCCGGCGCTGGAGGAGAAGACGATGTTGCGCACCGACTTCTCCGCCATCGCCCCGAGCAGCGACACCATCGCGGTGACGTTCTGCGTGTACGTGTGCAGCGGCCGCTCCACCGACACCCCGGCGTACTTGAAGCCGGCCAAATGCACGACCCCGTCGACCCCGTCCAGCGCCTCCCGCACCGCCGCAGGGTCGAGCAGGTTCGCCCGGACGAACGGCACGCCGTCCGGGACGAACTCGGCCTTCCCGCTCGACAGGTCGTCGATCACGACCACGTCGATCCCGTCGTTGCGGAACGCCCGCACCACATGCGCTCCGATGTACCCAGCACCACCAGTCACGAGCCACGTCATGTCTCAGATCCTGCCACCAGCTCGCCGCCAGGACGCCGCAGACGGGCCGAACCCGTACCAGCGGCTATCTGACCGCGGCTCTGATTTTGGGCGTCAGCAGGAACGCCCCGACGTACAACAGGGCGGCGATGATCAGCAGGCCGTGGAACCCGATGATCAGCGCGGCGTACTCCAGGCAGCCGCCGAGCATCGCGCCGAGCAGGTTGGCGCCGAACGACGCCGTACCGTCCTCGGTGTCGGTGAACCGCTTCGCGAAGATCACGTTCGCCGCGAAGATCGGCAGGAACGCGATCAGCACCGCGACCACCGCGCGCAACCCGACCGGCATCGCCAGCAGCCAGCTGTCCGGGAACACCCACGACAACGCGAGCCCGCCGAACAGTACGGCGAACATCACCTTGATCGGTGGTGTCCGGAACCGTCTGGTCACTTCGACCGCGGCCAGCACCGCCACCAGCACGCCCGCGAACACGATCGCGTTCACCACCCACGTCGTACCGAACAGCAGCGCGAAGCCGGTGATGCTCTTGGTCTCCAGCAACATGAAGCCGGCACCGAGCAGGAACAGGTCGGCGTACGGACGCATCCGCTTGTACGACGCACCGCCGCCGGCGATCCCGACGCCGATCAGGCCCGCGACCAGGATCAGGCCGATCGTGACCAGGTACAGGCTCGGGATGCGGTCGGTGAACAGGTACAGGAACGGCCGGTTGTCGGTCGCGGGCGGCGGCGTGATCTCGCTCGGCCCGGCCCACTCGGCCGCACACGTCTGGTCCTGCTCGGTCAGGCCGACCGTGACGACCGCCTGCTGCAGGCCGTCACCGATCTTGTCCACACACGGCTTGTGGCCGAAGGCCTCCTGCGCCGTCGACGCCAGCCGGTCGATCAGCCAGGTCTCGCGGTAGTAGTTGTACATCGCGAACGCGCCGCCCGGGTTCAGGTGGTCGCGCGCGGACTCGAACGCCTGCTTGGTGAACAAGTAGCTCTCCAGCCGCAGCGAACTCGCGCCGTTCACCAGCGTCAGCGAGTCCGGCAGCGCCAGCAGGATCATGTCGTACTTCTTGTTCGTCCGGGACAGGAACGCCCGCCCGTCGTCGATGTGCGACGTCACCCGCGGGTCCTGGTACGGATGGTCCGGGTGCAACTGCTTGCCGAGGTCCCGGATCCGCGGGTCGATCTCGACCGCGTCCACGTGGGTCGCGCCCTTCTTCAGCGCGATCGCCACGTCGGAGCCCGAGCCGGCCCCGATGATCAGCACGTTCTTCGGCGTCTTGCCGGTGGTCGCGCGCTCGTACGGCAGCCCGTACTGCGGCTCCCACTGCAGTCGCGCGTCCGCGGGGATCGCCTGCTGGTGCGGCACGCCGTTCACCGTGATGGTGAGCAGCGGCACGCCCTCGAACGTGTACTGCTTGGTCTGCACCTTGTAGTACGGCGACCAACTGTTGTCGGCCCGCGTCGACTCGTGGAACAGCACGCCCAGCATCACGATCAGCGGCGTCAGCACCAGCGCGGCACTCAGCGCGGTGGCGACTGCCCGCCGTCCGGGCGCGGTCACGGTGCGCGGGATCATCAGCACCGCGAACACCACAGTCACGATCAGGCCCCACCAGATCGGCGGTGCGCCGAGGAACGACAGCGCGGTGAACGTGACGATGCCGGTCAGGCTTCCGATCAGGTCGAAGCGGTACGCCGTCAGTCGCGGAAGGTTGGCGAAACACCGCCCGACCAGCTCGGCCGGACCGGCCAGCACCACGGCCGCGGCAACGAAGATGACCGGCAGGATCACCCACACCGGCGGGCCGGTGGTGTTCAGGCTGGTGAAGTAGATGACGTTCGATCCGCCGCGGTTGACCGTGACGGGTTTCCACGCGATCACCAGTACCAGCAGGCCGAGCATGATCGGCGAGTAGTACGGCAGCCGTTTCGCGCGACCGGACCGGAGCACACCGATCCCGATCCCGAGGAACGAGCCGAGGAGCACGAAGTTCGAGAAGTAACTGAGATGCACGACGTTCGAGCCGGTCCAGCGGATCAGCGCGAGCTCGACGAACAGCATCAGCGCACTGGACGCGACCAGCCGCGTCCGTACTCCGAACGGGCTCGGCCAACTGGTCGTGGATACGCGGTCAGTAGCGGAGTCGACTGCCATGCGGGGCGACGTTACCGGATATCAAGGTGTTCCGCGTCACCCCGCAAGGCATCGCGACTGTGTGTCAGCGGCGGCGGGCCGGTTTCGGGAGTTCGCAGCCGGCCTTGTTGAGGTCGATCGCGCGGTCCGCGGTCAGGCAGGTGTACAGCCACCAGGTCTGCTCGCCGTACGCCGCTCCCTGGTCGACCGTCACGTTGCCGTCGGCGTCCACCTCGCACGGGTTGTTGACGGTGCAGCGCTCGCCGTCCTCGTTGCCGGTGTTGTTGATGCCGATCATCTCGCCGGTGGTGGTGCTGACCACGGGCGATCCCGACGTACCGCCGATCGTCTCGCAGCCAGGCTGCTGGTACTTGATCGAGTCCTGCCAGGTCCAGTCGCCCTCGCGCAACTGCGGGATCGTGGCCTGCACGGAGCAGGTGTAGATCCGCTGCCAGTAACCGGACACGACCGCCATACCGGCGCCGTCCTGAGGGGCCTGCTTGGCCAGTGTCAGCGGGGTCACGTTCAGCCGGGTCTTGATCGAGGCGTAGGTCTCGTTGACCTCGTAGACGATCAGGTCGGTCTTGGTCATGGTGCCGAACAGGATCTTGTCGGCGCGCACGGTGCCGGCCCGGCTCGCGTCCGGGTTCAGCAACGTGATCGACCGGGTCGACGTCTTGTTCACCAGGACCTGGCCGGGCTGCAGGAATCCTCCCTCGTAGCAGTGTCCGTTGGTGAGGACGAGGGCCTTGTCGGTGTCGACGGATTCGGCGTACCGGACGAGCGAGGCAGAGCAGTTGCTGAGCGCCGCGATGCCGGTGAAGTCGGCCCCAGGGGCCGCCTGGGCGGAGGGTGTGCCCAGCAGGGTTGTGGTCGCGACCGCGGTAGCGGCCAGGAGCGTACGGAACAGTTTCATGGGGGCGGTTTCCTCACTGGTTGTACGTAAAGGACTTCGTAACGCATCCAGCCGCCGCCGACCATCACAACTGTGTGAAGCAGGGTGTGCGCAGGGGTTTTCCTGCGCTCCGTGTCGAGACTGCTACTCTTCGTCTCCGGATCCGCCCGGACTCGAACCATCCGCAGCACCGGCACGTCGTACCTGGTGATGACAAACGACAAGGTACGGTCGGGAACAGGCCGCTCGGACCGGGTTGGATTTTTCAGGGAACGGAAGGACGTCATGCCGCAGGAGAAACCCGACCTGCGCAGCCTCCGCGAGCCGGTCCGGTTCAAGCGGGCGCTGACATTGCTGCTGATGACGCTGGTCCTGCCGGGGTCGGCGCAGATCGTCGCGGGCAGCAGGAAGGCCGGCCGCTGGGCCTGGCGGGTCGTCGCCGGGCTGGTCGCGATCGTGGTGTTCCTCGTTCTCCTGGGCCTGATCTGGCGTTCCGGGACGATCAACCTCCTGGCCCGGCCGGGCACGCTGCGGCTCGTGCAGATCGCGCTGATCCTGCTCGCGATCGGCTGGGCCGCGCTGTTCGTGGACGCCTACCGGCTCGGCCAGCCGCTGATGCTGGAGCGCAACCACCGGCTGATGACCAGCATCCTCGACGGCGTGATGATCTTCGTGGTCGTGTTCGCACTGATCTACGCGAGCGTGATCGTGAACACCCAGCGCGACTTCGTCGCCAGCGTGTTCGGCAACGGGCAGAAGTCGAAGGCCGAGAAGGGCCGCTACAACGTGCTGCTGATGGGCGGCGACTCGGGCGCGGACCGGATCGGCACCCGGCCGGACAGCATGACGGTGGCCAGCATCGACGCGGACACCGGCCGGACCGTCCTGGTCGGCCTCCCGCGGAACCTGGCCAAGGTGCCGTTCCCCGCCGGTACGGCGATGGCGAAGCAGTTCCCGGACGGCTTCCACTGGAAGAACTGCGGCGCCGAATGTCTGCTGAACGCGGTCTACACCTACGCCGCCGGCCACAAGAACCTGTTCCCGGGCGACCCGAACCCGGGTGAGACCGCGACCACGCAGGCCGTCGAGGCGGTCACCGGCCTGAAGATCAACTACTACGTGCTGATCGACCTGGCCGGCTTCCGCGACCTGCTGAACGCGGTCGGCGGGATCACGCTGGACATCGGCAAGCGGGTGCCGATCGGCGGCGGCAGCTCGCCGATCAAGGGCTACATCGAAGCCGGCAAGAACCAGCACCTGGACGGGTACCACGCGCTCTGGTTCGCCCGCTCCCGGGCCGAGTCGTCGGACTACGAGCGGATGGCGCGGCAGAAGTGCGTGATGTCGGCGATGCTGAACCAGTTGTCCCCGTCGACGGTGCTGACCAAGTTCCAGGGCATCGCCTCGGCGAGTAAAGAGGTCGTCAAGACCAGCATCCCGGCCGGTGAACTCGGGACCTTCACGGATCTCGCGCTGGACGCGAAGAAGCTGCCGGTGTCAAGCTTCTCCGCGGTCCCGCCGTTGATCCACACCGGCGACCCGGACTTCGCACTGATCAGAACCAAGGTCGCGGAGGCGATCGCGAAGTCCGAATCGCTGGACAAGGACGGCTCAGGAGGAGACGGTAAGACCTCGACCACTCCGCGTAGTACCAGCAAGCCGAGCCCGACCAGCACGAGCAGCACGAAGAAGCCGAGCAAGAAGCCGACCAGCTCCCCGACCACACCCGCCACCGGCGTCGACGACGTCGCATCGATCTGTAAGGCCTGACCTGATATGCCGTTGTCCCACTGGCCACCCGTGTCCGTCGTGATGCCCGTGCTGAACGAGGAACGCCACCTCGAGGAGGCGGTCGGCCGCGTCCTCGACCAGGACTATCCGGGTGAGCTCGAAGTCGTCCTGGCGATCGGCCCGAGCAAGGACCGGACCGAGGAGATCGCGGACAAGCTGGCCGAGAAGGACCACCGGATCAGCATCGTGCCGAACCCGACCGGCAAGACCCCGGCCGCGCTGAACGTCGGGATCGCACATGCCAAGCACGACATCCTGGTCCGGGTCGACGGCCACGGCGCCCTCACCGACGGGTACATCACCCGCGCGGTCGAGGTGCTGGACGAGAGCGGCGCGGACAATGTCGGCGGCGTGATGGCCGCCGAGGGCCGCACCCCGACCGAGATGGCGGTCGCCTGCGCGTACCGCTCCCGGCTGGGACTGGGCGCGTCGACGTTCCACCAGGGCGGCAAGGCCGGTCCGGCCGACACCGTGTACCTCGGCGTGTTCCGCCGGGCCGCGCTGGAGCGGGTCGGCGGCTTCGACGAGACCATGCACCGCGCCCAGGACTGGGAGCTGAACTACCGGATCCGCAAGACCGGTGGACTGATCTGGTTCACTCCGGACCTGTCCGTCACGTACCGGCCGCGCTCGTCGCTGTCCGCGGTGGCCAAGCAGTTCTTCCACACCGGCCAGTGGCGCCGCGAGGTGATCCGCCGGCACCCGGAAACCGCCAGCAAGCGGTACCTGGCGCCGCCGGTCGCGGTGATCGGTCTGGCCGTCGGCACGATCCTCGGCATCATCGGCCTGGCCACCGGCGTCAGCTGGCTCGACCTCGGCTTCCTGGCCCCGCTCGGCTACGCGCTGCTGCTGATCTTCGGATCGGCGATGGAGGGCCGCTACCTGCCCTGGAAGGCGCTGGCCTGGATGCCGCTGGTCTGCGCGACCATGCACGTCTCCTGGGGCCTCGGCTTCCTGATCGGCCTTCGCGAACGCCCGAAGGCCATCTAACCGGCCCTGGTGGACTTCACATAGGCCGCGACGACCTCGTCGACCGGACCGTCGAGCTTCAGTACACCGGCGTCCAGCCACAGCGCGCGGTTGCAGGTCTCCTGCACCACGTCCAGGCTGTGGCTGACCAGGAACACCGTGCCGGCCTGGTCGCGGAGCTCCTTGATCTTGCGCTCCGACCGCACCCGGAACTCCGCGTCACCGGTCGCCAGCGCCTCGTCGACGAGCAGGATGTCGTGGGTCTTCGCGGACGCGATCGCGAACTTCAGCCGGGCCGCCATCCCGGAGGAGTACGTCGACATCGGCAGGTCGATGAAGTCGCCGATCCCGGAGAAGTCGACGATCTCGTCGTACCGGCGCTGGATCTCGGCCGGCGACATGCCCATCGCCAGGCAGCCGAGGACCACGTTGCGGTCGCCGGTGAGCTCGTTCATCATCGCGGCGTTGACGCCCAGCAGCGACGGCCGGCCGCCGGTGTAGACGGCGCCCGACGCGGGTGGCAGCAGCCCGGCGATCGCGCGCAGCATCGTCGACTTGCCGGAGCCGTTGCGTCCGATGACGCCGATCGCGTCCCCCTTGTACGCCGTGAAGCTCACGCTCTTCACCGCGTGCACCTCGCGGATCGTCGGCCGGTCCTGGCGTTTCAGGATCCGCCGGAACGCGGTCGCCGCCGTACCCTTGCCGCCCTGGCCCGCGATCACCTTGTAGATGATGTCCAGGCGGTCGGCGATGACCGTCGGTTCAGCCGCGTCCATAGCGGTCCTCCGCACGCCAGAAGTACCAGAACCCGGCGGCCAGCATCACGAACGACCAGACGACCGCGATCGTCCAGGCGTGCGGCAGCTGGTTCTTCTCGTGTTCCTCGAGCAGTGACCGCCGGACGATGTCGATGTACGCCGAGATCGGGTTGAACGCGAGCACCTGGGTGACCCAGCCGGGGGCGTCGATCTGGTCGAGCTTGGCCGGCAGCGAGAAGAAGATGCCGGACGCGTACAGCCAGGTCCGGGTGATGAACGGCAGCAGCTGGGTGACGTCGGAGACGAACGTCCCGATCCGCGCGAACACCAGCGTGATCCCGATGTTGAACATCACCTGCAGCAGCATCGCCGGTACGACGAGCAGCCAGCGCCACGCCGGACCGTCGGTGAACCCGACGACGCCGAACAGGATCAGCAGCGACACGAGCATCTGGTTCAGCTCGTTCAGCACGTACGCGAGCGGCAGGGTCGCGCGCGGGAAGTGCAGCGTGCGGATCAGCGAGAGGTTCAGCGCCAGCGAACGCGATCCCTCGGTCATGCAGCGCTGCGTGAACGTGAACACGAAGATCCCGCTGAGCAGGAACGCCACGTAGTTGTCGATCCCGTTCTTCGTCCCGAGCAGGACGCCGAAGGCGAGGTAGTACACCGCCGCGTTCAGCAGCGGTGTCAGGACCTGCCAGATCGAGCCGAGGCGCGCGCCGGCGTACATCGCGTAGGTGCGCGCACCTGCATAGCTGACGACGAACTGACGGCGGCTCCACAGCTCGCGCAGGTACGTGCCGAGCGGCGGACGGATCGAGCTCTTGCTGAGCCCGTAGCGCTCCGCCAGCTCCGCAGGATCAGTCGCGCCGCTCGGCCCTGTCGGTCCTTCCGGTCCTTTCGGCCCTTTGGGTACAGCGGCGGTCGGCATTGCGCCAATGTACTGCGGTGTGTGACCCGGTCGTGACGCAGGTCAGCCCACTAAGCGGGCCCTCAGCTTGCTGAGATCGTCCTCGGTCAGACCACCGTGCCGCAGGTACGCCTCCGGACCGCCGTACGTCGTGTCCAGATGCCGCAGGACCGCGACGATCGACTCGGCCCGGGTGTCGCGGAACTCGATCATCTCCGGATGCTTCGAGGTGTCGGGTTCGGCGGCCAACTGCTCCTCGAGCCAGACCGCGAGCCGTGACTGGGTAAGGAAGTAGTCGGCGACGATCTCCTCCTCCGGTACGCCGGCAACGCTGAGCGCCAGCGCGACGACCATGCCGGTGCGGTCCTTGCCGCCGTGGCAATGCACGACCACCGCGCCGTCCGGCTCGTCCGCGATCGCCTTCACCGCGGCCGCGAACAGCTCGGGCCGCTTGTCCAGCATCCACGTGCAGGCCTCGATGATGGTCGGCTGCCCGTGGTCGGGATCGGCCGGATCCTGCAGTGACTGGCGCACTGCCAGCGGCGTACCGGTGAAAGGTGTCGGCGACTCCGCCACCTCGCCGTCACCGCGCAGGTCGAGGATCCGGCTCACCCCGGACCGCCGGACCGCCTCGACTCCGTCCGGTGTCAGGTACTGCAGACTGTCGCACCGGATCAGCACCCCGGTGCGGGTCACCCGCCCGTCAGCGGTCGGCAACCCACCGACATCGCGAACATTCCGGCATCCAGGCCAGTCGAGATCCATGGCTACCGGTCCTGGGGGCGGTCCGGGTTCGGGCCGGGGTTGTAGGGCTGTGGCGGCGGGAAGGTGCTGGTCGGCTGAGGTGCCGGCGGGTAGTAGTTGCCGGGGGCACCTGGTTGGACCGGGAACGTGGTGGTGGGGCGGCGGTCGCGCTTCTTGCGGACCGCGCCGATGCCGAGGAACGTGGCACCGAGGCCGATGAAGATCAGCAGCGAGAAGACCGTGCCGAGGATCGACAGCACGAACGCCACCACGGACGACTTCGGCCCGGCCGAGTACGTCGCGCTGGTCTCGTCGTCGCTGCACGAGATGCTGTAGTCGCCGGCCGGTACCGGTTCGGTCGACCGCGCCACGACGTACCAACTGTTGCCGTTGATCGTGATGGTCTCCGAGCCGCTCGGCCGTTTGACCGGTACGTCGTTGCCGTCCGCGTCCTGCACCTTGCACGGCGGCGCCAGCACCGGGACGGACGAGTAGATCGTCAGCCCCTCCTTCTTCAGGTGGACCGTGCCGTTCTCGATCGGCTGCGGCGTACGGGGCGCTGTCACAACGATCCGCCAGGCGAAGAAGCCGGCCACGAGCGCACCGACGACAAGACACGCGATCCCCACCCACTGCAGAACAGGTCGCTTCGGCGCTGCAGCCATCCCCGGCAAACTCATCCACGTCCTCGCTTCGCTCCGGGCGCGGATGAGGCACCAAGTCGACTGTGCTCGATGATGAACTCACTCCGTTCGTTCATACCCGAACGGTATCTGGTTCTCAGGGCACGCCGAGCAGACGCAGACCGGCCGCTGTTCCGGCGGCGGCCACCACGACGAGCACGAACGGCGCCTTGCGCCAGGCGAGCACACCACCGACGAGCACCCCGGCCGGCCGCGCGATCCCGGCCGGACCGTGCCCCTCGGTCAGCGCGGAGGTGGCGATCACCGCGGTCAGCAGAACGACCGCCGCCGCGGCGAGCAACTGCTGCGCCCGCTCCGGCACCTCGAACCGGCTCCGCAACGCCGGCCCCGCGAACCGCAGCGAAAAGGTGCCCACAGCAAGCACTCCGATCCCCACGAGCAGCAAGGGAGTATTCGTCATCGGGCCTCCTCCAGTGCGGGCTTGTCCGCGCGATAGAACAGCAGGCCTGCAAGAGCAAGCAGAACGGGCACACCGGCCGGCAGGAAAGGCGTTGCGGCCAGCGCGATCACGACGCCGGCGAGCGCCGCCGTACGCGTCCGGCGATCACGCAAGGCCGGAAGCACCAGCGCGAGCAGGACCGCCGGGAACGCGGCGTCCAGTCCGAAGACGTCGGTGTCGGTGATCACCGAACCGGCCAGTCCCCCGATCACGACGCCGATGTTCCAGCAGACGAAGATGCCGACGCCACCGGCCCAGTACGCCGCCCGCCTCTGCTCCAGGTCGTCCTGCCCCATCGCGAACGCCACGTTCTCGTCGGTCATCACGTGACTGCCGGGCCATCGCCGCCAGCCGCTGCCGATCACGTCACTGACCGCGAGGCCGAACGCGACATGCCGGCTGTTCACCAGCAGGCCCGCGATCATCGCCGCGATCGGGCTGCCGCCGGCGGCGACGATCCCCACGAACAGGAACTGCGACGCACCCGCGAACACCACGATCGACAACAGCACCGGCACCCACAACGGCAGCCCGTTGCCGACGCTGATCGCGCCGTACGACAGGCCGACGACACCGTCGGCCAGGCACACCAAGGCGATGTCACGGGCCAGGCCCCGGTCGAGTGTTCGCCAGATCGAACGCATGGGCATTATGATGAACACTCCGCCGCTCGTTCGTCAAGCCGAACAACCAGACCGATGGAGCGAACACCGATGGACAACAGGGCACCACTCGACGTGATCGCCTCATCCTTGCGCCGGCACCGCGCCCGCTCGGGGCTGTCGCTGACCGAGGTGGCCAAACGGGCCGGCGTCGCCAAGTCCACGCTGTCCCAACTGGAGTCCGGTACCGGGAACCCGAGCGTGGAAACCCTGTGGGCGCTGGCCGTTGCGCTCGACACGCCGTTCTCCGCGCTGGTCGACCCACCGCGGCCGAAGGTGCAGATCATCCGCGCCGGCGAAGGCCCGGCGATCTACTCCGACCAGGCCGACTACAGCGCCACGCTGGTCGCGTCCAGCCCGCCGAACGCGCGCCGCGACCTCTACCGGATCGTCGCCTCCCCCGGCCCCGGCCGGAAGTCCGACCCGCACATGCCCGGCGTCGTCGAACACGTCATCCTCAGCTCCGGCCGCGCCCTGGTCGGCCCGCTCGAGGACCCGGTCGAACTCAACCCCGGCGACTACATCGCCTACCCAGGCGACCTCCCCCACATCTTCCAAGCCCTGGAAGAAGGCACCACCGCGACACTCGTCTCCGAACACGTCTAGCGCCGCTTCAGTTGCCATCCGACTGCGATCAGCGCGGCTGCCCCTGCGACGGCGCACACAATGGCCATCGCTGTCGGCAGGGAGTAGGCGTCGCTCAGCAAGCCCGTCGAGATCGCGGTCGCGGCCACTCCCAGGTAAACGCAGGTCAGGAAGGCGGCCGTCACCTCACCCCGTCGCCCGGTCGGCGCGAGCTGGTTGATCTCCGTCTGCGAGCCGAAGTACGTCAGGCCCAGGCCCGAGCCCGCGAACACCGCCGCAGCGACAACCAGTACGAGCGACTTCGCCGGAAACGCGCCGACAAGCGCAGCCAGCCCGACGATCAACGCCAGGAGGCCGGCGGGCTGGGCGCGGCGTGGTGACAGTTGCACGCGGACCGAGACCGCCTGCACGGCGCACGCCGCGGCCAGCATCATCGCCGAGACAGCGCCGAGCAATGCCAGGTTGTGATTGTGCAGCAGCTGCGCGGTGTACGACGGTACGACGGACAGGAAGAGCCCGCCGACCGCCCAGACTGTCGCGCCGCTCAAACCCGCGCGGGCGAAGTCGGCCCGGATCTCCGCCGGTACCGACGGACGCTGCGGCCGCCATCGGCCGCTGACCGGATCGCGCGGCAGCCGCGAGACCGCGATCGCGGTGACCACGGTCAGCACGAGTCCTACGCCGTACGGCAGTTGACGCGGGTACGGCGCCCACTCCGCAAGGGCGCCGGCCACCAGCGGGCCGGCCGCGCTGCCGCCGCTCTGCGCGAGGACGGTAGCGAGCGCTGCCCTGCCGCGATCATCGTGCGGCTCGAGCTCCACGAGCGCGGCAGCCGCGGTTCCCGCCGTGGCACCGAGCGCGACCCCGGCCGCGATCCGGCCGGCGAACAGCCAGGCTGTGCTCTGCGCGGCTGCGAGCAGGATCAGCCCGGCAGCACCGAGAGCCAGCCCACCGATGAGCACGCGGGACCGGCCGATCTGGTCCGACAGCTGACCAAAGACCATCAGCGACGGGACGAGCACCGCCATGTACACGGCGAAGATCAACGTCAGCTCGGTCCCGGAGAAGCCGAACCGCTCCCGGTACACGCCGTAGAGCGGCGTCGGCAGATTCCCGTCGAACAGCAGGACGAACAGGGCCCCGGCCGTCACCAGGAACGGCCCACGGCGACCTGTCCCGATCCGTCCGGCAGCTCGAGTCATCGTGGGCGCGGTACCCACCGCGCACCACGACAAACGACGTCAGAGTTTGCGGCCGACTGCGCCGGCGATGCACTCCTCGACCTGGTTGAGGGGCTTGATGCGCGGGCCGTCCGGCCACCAGTCGTCGCAGAGCACCAGGCCCGGGGCGACGAGCTCCTGGCCCGGGAAGAACTCCAGCAGCTGGTCGCGGGTGCGGAACTTGCCGCTGCCCATCGGGCTGTGGACGAACTTCTCCTCCATCTTCCGGGCGATCTCGGAGTGCTCCGGGGTCTGCGGGTCGTAGAAGTGTGCGATCACCGTGTACGACCCGGGCACCACCGCGTCGACGTACTTCTTCATGATCTGCGCGCCGTCGTCGCCGATGTAGTGGTGCAGCGTGCCGTTCTGGATCACGGCGATCGGCTCGCTGAAGTCCAGGAACTCGCGCACCTCGGGCTTGCTCAGCACCTCGTCGGGGTCGAAGATGTCGGCGCTGACGAACAGCGTGTTCTCGTTCTCCTCGAGCAGCGCGCGGCCGTGTGCGAGCACCACCGGGTCGTTGTCGACGTACAGCACCTTGGCCTCCGGCTGCAGCCGCTGGACCACCTGGTGGGTGTTCTCCGCCGTCGGCAGGCCCGAGCCGCAGTCCAGGTACTGCGTGATGCCGGCGTTGTCGGCGAGGAAGCGGCAGGCGCGGATCAGGAACTTCCGGTTCGACCACGCGAGGTCGTTGACCTGCGGCGCGACCGCGGCGACCTGGCGGAGCACCTCGCGGTCGATCTCGAAGTTGTCCTTGCCGTTCAGCGCGGCGTCGTACACCCGGGCGATACTCGCACGGGAGGTGTCCACGCCCACCGGGATCGAACTGGGTGCCTTGGTGGCGTCTGGCATCGGATGGACCTCGCAGAGAGTCATCGGGGAGTCTGTGCAGGTGACTCTACTGACCGTACGGCGCGGTGAACACACCGTGTCAGCGCGTCGGGGTGGACGCGTGTCCGATCCGTTGTGAAATGATCAGCTGTTACAGCTTGAGTACGTTGCTGGGAGGCGAGCGAGAGGTGACCGAGCCGGGGGCGTACGGCGGCCCGACCGCTCAGCGCATCATCCTCGGTACCCACCTGCGCCGCCTGCGGGAGAAGGCGGGCATCTCGCGCACCGAGGCGGCCTGGGAGATCCGCGGGTCGGAGTCCAAGATCAGCCGGCTCGAGCTCGGCCGGGTCGGGTTCAAGGTCCGCGACGTCGACGACCTGCTGACGTTCTACAAGCTCGAGGACGACGAGGAGCGCGAACGCCTGCTCACGATGGCCCGGCAGGCCAACGATCCCGGCTGGTGGCAGCGCTACGACGACCTGACGCCGATCTGGTTCCACGACTACCTCGGCCTGGAGATGGCCGCCGACCTGATTCGTACGTTCGAGTTGCAGTTCGTGCCCGGGTTGCTGCAGACACCGGAGTACGCGAAGGCCGTGATCCAGCTGGGCCGGCAGGACATTCCGTTGCCGAAGGCCGAGGTGGATCGGCTGGTGGCGTTGCGAATGAGCCGGCAGGAAGTGCTGACGAGGCAACGACCGGCGCGGCTGTGGGCCGTCCTGGACGAATCGGTGCTCCGTCGCCCGATCGGCAGCCCGGCGGTGCTGCGCGCGCAGCTGGAATTCCTGATCGAGGCCTCGCGACGGCACAACGTGACGCTGCAGATCATCCCGTTCGAGCAGGGCGGGTACACCGCGACCGGCGGCGCGTTCACGCTGCTCCGGTTCAACGACGCGGACCTGCCCGACATCGTCTACATCGAGCATCTGACCAGCGCCGTCTACCTGGACAAGCGCGAAGAACTCGACCTGTACGTTGTCACGATGGACGCGGTCTCGATCACCGCCGCCCAGCCCCGCGAAACCGAATCGCTCCTGCGTCAAGCGATCGATCGTCTCGACGCCAACTGACTAACGGCGCTGGGCGCCCGGGCCGGGGCGGAAGGCAACTTCGCGGGGAGACGGTTCGTGGCCGGCCTCGCAGCGCATGACGACGCTGACGCGCTCGTCGCAGTCGCCGCGATGGCGTGGCTCGATCGGCGGGCCGGCCTCGAGCGGGAGGTACTGGTCGGCCCACTGCAGCATCGCGACCAGCACCGGGTAGAGATCCAGGCCGGCCTCGGTCAGCCGGTACTCCGAACGCTCGCGCTGGCCGGGCAGCCGGTACGGATGCCGGCGGATCAGGCCGCGCTCGATCAGCGCGGCGAGCCGCTCGGTGAGGACCTGGCGCGGGATTCCCGCCCGGGCGCGGATGTCCTCGAACCGGCGCACTCCGACGAAGAGCTCCCGCAGTACGTGAAAAGTCCACTTGTCGCCGAGGATCTCCATCGTCCGGGAGATCGTGCAGTTCTCCGTGGACCAGTTCATCGCTTCCGGGACGTGTTCCTGCACCGCCGCATCCATGCGGCCCATGATAAGTCCGCTTGACAGACTCAGCCAAGCCAGCAAGGCTGAATCCGTGAATCAGACTCAGGCGGGACCGCCACTCGTCCGCCGCGCCGGAGAACCCGACGCGGACGAGCTGGCCAGGATGCTGACCGGGCTGACCGATCTCAGCCGCTACTTCCGGTTCCAGACCGCGATCGGGACACCTCCCCGGCCGGCGCTGCTGCTGCGGATGCTGTGCCCGTCCGGCGCGGCCTTCGTCGCCACTCGCGGCGCGGTCTTGGTCGGGCATGCCATGTGGGCCTGGGCTCCCGGCGAATCGACAGCGGAGCTCGCGGCGGTGATCGCCGAGGACGAGCAGCGCCGCGGGCTCGGGGTCCGGATGCTGTCGATCGCCGCCGCGGACGCGATCGCGGCCGGCGCCACCCACTTCCTGTTCGTGGTCAGCGCGGCCAACGACCGCTCCCTGCGGATGGTCCGCCGCCGCTGGCCCGACGCAACCGTCGAACGGGACGGAGCACTCCTGACCTTCGTGGCACCGGCCCGGCTACCGGACCAGCCGAAAGAACGCGCGGACGTCCTCGACCAGCAACTCGGGTGTCTCGAGCGCAGCGAAATGCCCACCGGTGCTGAACTCCGACCAGTGGACGATCCGGTGCCGGCGCTCTAGCACGCGGCGGATCGCGGGGTCGGTCGGGAACACCGCGACGCCTGTCGGCACCCCCGGGCGAAGGTCGTCGGCGCTGCGGCGGTTCTCGTAGTACAAGTTGGCGGACGTCGCGCTGGTGTTGGTGAACCAGTAGATCGACACGTCGGTCAGCAGGTGGTCGAGGTCGACCGCGTCCTCGGGCAGTGCGCGGGCCGGGTCGGTCCACTCCCAGAACTTCTCCAGGATCCACGCGAGCTGGCCGACGGGCGAATCGCTCAGTCCGAAGGACACCGTTTGCGGGCGGGTTCCCTGCAGCTCGGCGTACCCGGTCCCGACCGCCCGCAGCCGCTCCGCGGCCGCGAGCCGTTCGCGTTCGGCATCGGTCACCACGTCACCCGGCCGCACATCCGGGAAGGCCAGTCCCCCGTTGATGTGTACGCCGATCACATGCTCCGGATCCACCTGCCCCACCAAGGGCGACACGACCGATCCCGTGTCGCCGCCCTGCGCGCCGTACCGCTCGTACCCGAGGCGATGCATCAGCTCGGCCCAGGCGCGGGCGATCCGGGCGTGGTTCCATCCCGAGGTCAACGGGACCGAGAACCCGTGCCCCGGAACAGACGGCGCGACGACGTGGAAGGCATCGCGCGAGTCGCCGCCGTACGCCGCCGGATCGGTCAACGGGCCAAGCACTTCCAGGAACTCCGCGACCGATCCCGGCCAGCCATGGGTGAGGATCAGCGGCACCGCATCGGCCTGCGGCGATCGCACATGCAGGAAGTGGATCGGCTGACCGTCGATCTCGGTCAGGTACTGCGGATACTCGTTGAGCCGCGCCTCCCACACCCGCCAGTCGTACGCCGCCCACCGCTCGACCACCCGCCGCACGTACGCAACCGGGACGCCGCGATCCCACTCGACACCAGGTAGTTGCCGAGGCCAACGAATCCGTGCCAGTCGCTCGCGCAGGTCCGTGACCGCGGCATCCGGGATCGCGATCCGGAACTCAGAGATCATGCGCCCGCTCGTGCAGCGGTTCGTACAGGCCGACCTCGCCGCCACCGGGCAGCCGGAACGCCGTCAGCACTCCCCACCGCTGCCGCTCGACCGGCCGCACGAACTCGACTCCACGCGCCGACAGCTCGGCCATCGTCCGCTCGAGGTTGTCGCACATCAGCAACAGCTCGTGCGACGCGGCATCCGCCGGGTGCACCGCGACCTCGGCCGGCGGCAACTTGAAGATCAGCCAGCCATGACCGGCGTCGACGGACGGGTACTCCAGCACGTCCCGGAAGAACGCCCGATCGGCGTCCGCGTCAGTGCTGTAGACGATCACATGCGCACCGTTGATCATCTACAGCACTGTAGTCGTCCAGGGTGCGTCTCCCGATCGCACGCCGTAGCGAGCAGGTGCTCGGCGGAGTGCCTCGGCGCACCGGAGCGGAGGGCTCGATGTGGGTTTCATCGTGCCCTTCGCTCCGGTGCGGCGAGGTGCCCGCCGAGTGCCGCGCAGTAGGCGTGGGATCGGGAGACGCGCCCTAGTCCTCTACGACGATGGCCAGTGCGGGGCAGACGGCGGCGGCCTGGTGGACGTCGGCGGCGAGTTCTTCGGGCGGGTTGTCGGTGAGCAGGACGACGATGCCGTCCTCGTCACGCTGGTCGAACACGTCGGCGGCCGCAGTCACGCACTGGCCGGAGGCAACGCACTTGTCCTGGTCCACGATGATCTTCATCGACTGTCCTTTCACCACGTCACGGGAAGCGAGTAGACGCCGTACACGGCGCCGTCGTTCTTGAACGGGATCTCCTCCAGCGGTACGGCGCGACGCAACGACGGGATCCGCCGGTACAGCGTGCTGTACACGACCTGCAGCTCCATCCGCGCCAATGGTTGCCCGAGGCACTGATGAACGCCGAACCCGAACGCGACATGCCGCCGCGCGTCCCGGCTCAGGTCCAGCGCGTCCGGGTCCGTGAACACCGACGGGTCCCGGTTGCCGATGTCGTTCGGGAGGATCACGCCCTCGCCGGCCTTGATCACCTGCCCGTGCAGCTCCAGGTCCTCGAGCACTGCCCGCCGTCGGCCGTTGTGCGTGATGTTCAGGTACCGCAGCAGTTCCTCGACCGCGGCCGCCACCACCTTCGGGTCGTCGGTGTCCCGCAGTGCGGCGAGCTGCTCCGGGTGCTCGAGCAACGCAAGGGTGCCGAGGGCAATCATGTTCGCGGTCGTCTCGTGCCCGGCGAGCAGCAGCAGGACGCCCATCCCGGCCGCGTCCTGCCGGGTCAGCTCGCCGGCCCGCACCCGCTCGGTCAGCCCGGACAGCAGGTCGTCGGCCGGGTTCTCCAGCTTCTCACCGACCAGGTCGTCCAGGTACGTCGCGAGGTTGCCGTGCGCCGTCGCGCGTTCCTCCGGAGTCGCGGACATGCGGATCAGGTTCTTGCTGTTCTGCTGGAAGAAGTCGTGATCGGCGTACGGCACCCCGAGCAACTGGCAGATCACCAGCGACGGCACCGGCAGCGCGAACGCCTCCACCAGATCGACCGGCTTCGGCCCGGCCAGCAGGTCGTCGATCAGTCCGTCGACGATCTTCTGTACGCCGGGACGCATCGCCTCGATGCGCTTGATCATGAACGGCGCCGTCACCATCCGCCGCAACCGCGCGTGTTCCGGGTCGTCCATCAGGATGAACCCGATCCCGACCCCGCCCTTGCGCGGCGGTTCGCCGGTCGAGCTCGGGTAGCCGGGCTTGGTGACGTCGGAGCTCAGTCGCGGATCGGCGAGCAGCGTGCGCTGGTCGTCGTACCGCGTGACCAGCCACGCGTCCTTGCCGAAGATGTTGACCTTGACCAGCGGCGCCTCCTCCTGCAGTTCGCGCAGCTGCGGCGGCGGGTCGAACGGGCAACCTGTTGCCCGGGTCATCGGATAGACCGGAGTGCTCATGCGTTTCCTTCCCCAGAGAGGTGTTCGCGTGCGTGCAAGCGGGTCTGTTTCGGTGCGTTCCAGCCGAGGACGCCGACGATCCGTCCGTCCTCGCGGTAGTGGGCGACGAACCTCTGCCCTAGGTTGCCCTCGGCAACTACGAGATCGTTGGACGGCTGTCCGTGCACCTGGATCTTCGTGGTGAACTGGTCGGTCCAGAAGTACGGGACGGGCCGGTAGGGCTGTTGTTCGCCCATGATGTTCGCGGCGACACAGAGCGCCTGCTCGGTCGCGTTGGTCCGGTTCTCCAGCCTGACCAGGGAATCGCCGTGCTGCCAGCGTGCGACATCACCCGCCGCGTAGATGCCGTCGGCGGCCCGGCAGTACTCGTCACACACAACTCCGTCGTCGACCCTCAGCCCACTGCCTTCCAGCCAGTCTGTGGCCGGCACCGCGCCCAGTGCCACGATCACCACGTCCGCCGGCAGCACCTCGCCGTCTGCTAGTCGTACGCCGTTCACGCGCCCGTCGACGTCCGTGAGCCCGGTGACCGCAGTACCCAGACGAAGGTCAACTCCTTCAGTACTGTGCAGTTCGCCCAGCAATGCTCCGACTGCGGGGCCGAGTTGAGCCTCGAGCAGCGAGGCCTGGGGACCGGCAAGCGTGACGGCGAGACCGAGCTTGCGCGCGGTCGCGGCCACTTCAGCACCAAGCACCCCATCCCCCACAACCACCACCCGCCCACCTCCGTCCGGCGCGTTGTCGTGCAAGGCGGTGAGGGAAGTGCGGAGGGTGGTGGCGTCGTCGAGGGTTCGGAGGACGTGGACGCCTTCGAGGTCCGGGCCCGGGAGGCGGCGGGGAGTGAGGCCGGTGGCGATGACGATCGTGTCGGCGGCCAGCCTTCGTCCGGAGCCAGTCTCGACGGTTCGGCCGTCCAGCGCTACCGCGGGATCGCCGAGAACGAACTCCGCGTCCAGCGCCGACAGCATCGCCTCCGGTCGCAGGCGCGTCCGGTGCTCGTCCCACTCGCCGTACAGGAACTGTTTCGACAGCGGCGGCCGGTCGTACGGCGGGTGCCACTCGGCCCCGAGCACCGTGATCGGTTCCCGGAAACCCTTACGCCGCAGGGCTTCCACCGTCGTCAGCCCAACCGCGGACGCACCCACTACGAGCACATTCACGAACTCACCGGCGCGGTCAGCATCCCGACGATGCCGTCGATCAACCCGGTGGCCATGTCCTCCCAGGTCGCCCGCGCGGTCGGCCGCCCTTCGGCCATCGCGAGCTCGAACTCGGCTGTCATCTGGATGATCAGATGCCGCGCCATGTCGCCGCGCTCGATCCGGACCGCCGGCGGCAGGTCCGCGAGATGCTCGGCGAGACCGTCGACGACCCGGGTCAGCGACGGCGAGTTCCGCGACTCAGTCAACTGGATCTCGCGCAGCGCCGGGTCGTTCATCAACTGCGCACTGAACCGCGCCAGCCAGCTCGGCGTACCCAGGCTGCCCATGTGGTCGGTCGCCGACCGCACCAGCACCGTCACCCAGTCCCGAACGTCGGGCTGGGCGCCGAGCTCCGCGAGCAGCTCACGCCGCCGCGCCTCGACCGGCTCCGCGTGCTTGCGGACGATCGCCCGCACCAGATCGGTCTTGGTCCCGAAGTGGTACCCGACCGCGGTGTTGTTGCCCTGCCCGGCGGCCTCGCTGATCTGCCGGTTGGACACCTCGTGCACGCCGCGCTCGGCGAACATCCGCTCCGCCGTGGCCAGGATCAGCTCCCGGGTCGCGTTCACCCGGGCAGCCCTGACCTCTTTCGCCATCATCACCAGATCACCTGTACCTCCCGCAGCCCGCCGACGAGCAACCCCTCGACCAGGGGCAGCTCCGCGGACGGCACAGCCAGCGCCAAGGTCGGCAGCCGGCGCAACAACACCTCCAGTACGACCTGCAACTCGGTCCGCGCGAGCGACTGACCGATGCAGGAGTGCGGCCCGGCGCCGAACGCGAGGTGCACGTTCGGGCTCCGGGTCAGGTCCATGCTCGCGGCGTCGGTGAAGATCCGCTCGTCGCGGTTCGCCGACGCCATGCTGCACACGGCGGTCGTCCCCGCGGGCAGTACGCCGTCGGACAGCTCGAGCTCCTCGCTGACGTACCGGATCATGCCGAACCCGGCGTTGGCGTCGTACCGCAGGACCTCCTCGACCGCGGTCCGGACGAGCCCTGGGTCGGCGAGCAACTGCTCCCAGCGGGTGCGGTCGGCGAGCAGCATCGCCATCATCTTGCCGATCATGTTCGTCGTGGTCTCGTGCCCGGCGATCAGCAGCCCCATCCCGGTGGAGACGAGCGCCGCATCGCTCAGCTTCTCGCCCGCGGAGTCGGTGCCGGTGATCAGATCGCTCAGCAGGTCGGTGCCCGGCGCCGAGCGCTTCGCCTCGACGTGCCCGCTCATGTACGCCGTGAACTCCGCCTGCGCGGCCTCCATGTCGGCGGCCGAGTAGCGACTGAGGTTGAGGAACGTGTCGGACCAGTACGAGAACCGCTCGCGATCCGACGCCGGTACGCCGAGCAGCTCGCAGATCACCCACACCGGCAGCGGAAACCCGAGCGCGGCCTTGAGATCCGCAGGTTGCCCGCTCGCGACCATGTCGTCCACCAGGTCCTCGGCCATCGCTGCGATCGACGGCCGGAGCGCCGCCATCCGCTTCGCGGTGAACCACTTGGTGATCATCCGCCGCCACCGCTGATGCCCGTCCCCGGACTGCGGTACGCCGGGACGCCGCCGGTCGAACACGCCCGTCCCTTCGGCCGACACCCGCGCCGCACCGTCCGCCGTCCGCGTGAAGCGGGCATCGGACAGCACCTGGCGTACGTCGTCGTACCGCGTGAGCAGGGCCGCCTGATCGCCACTCGGCAACTGGACGTGCGCCACCGGGCACTGCTGCCGGAGCCGCTCCCACTCGGGCGGCGGTTCGATCGCGTCGACGGGCGGGATCGGGTACGGGACGAGCTGCTCACTGTCGGTCACAGGCCATCACCTCCGCGTGGTTGTTCCTCCAGCTTGCCTCGCAGACTTGTTTAAGTCAACTGCCTGACTTAGTCTTTTGGTTGCAGAAACCAACTATCTAGTTTTCAGCCCAGGAGGCTGTGATGTCCGCTGCTTCATCTGTGCGCACTGGTGCTGTCGTGCCGGTGCTCGCTTCGGCCGGGATCACGGTCGCGCTGATGCAGACCCTGGTGATTCCGCTCGTTCCCGAACTGCCGCGGCTGTTGCACGCCTCGGCCGCCGGGACCGCTTGGGCGATCACCGCCACCCTGCTCGCGGCTGCGGTCGCGACGCCGATCATGGGCCGGCTCGGCGACATGTACGGCAAGCGCCGGATGCTGCTGATCAGCATCGGCATGCTGGTCGCCGGCTCGGTCGTGGCCGCGCTGAGCAGCTCACTCACGCCGATGATCGCGGGCCGCGCGTTGCAGGGCCTGGCGTCCGGCGTGATCCCGCTCGGCATCAGCATCATGCGCGACGAACTGCCGTCGGAGAAGGTGGGTACGGCGGTCGCGCAGATGAGCGCCTCACTCGGGGTCGGCGGCGCGCTCGGCCTGCCCGCGGCGGCGCTGCTCGCCGAGAACTTCAACTGGCACACGCTGTTCTGGGTATCGGCCGCGCTCGGCGTGATCGTCTTCGCGCTGGTGCTGCGCTTCGTACCGGAGTCCGCCGTACGCTCCGGCGGCCGGTTCGACCTGCTCGGCGGGCTCGGCCTGTCGATCGGCCTGATTTCGTTGCTGCTGGCAATCTCCCAGGGCGGGAGCTGGGGCTGGACCGGCGGGCGGACACTCGGCCTGTTCGCGCTCGCGGTGGTCGCGCTGCTCGCCTGGGGCTGGTGGGAGCGCCGTACCGCCGAGCCGCTCGTCGACCTCCGGACGACGGCGCGCCCGCAGGTGCTGCTGACGAACCTGGCGTCGATGGTGTTCGGTTTCGCGATGTTCGCGATGTCGCTGGTGTTGCCGCAGCTCCTGCAGATGCCCAAGGCAACTGGTTTCGGGCTCGGTCAGTCGATGCTCGCGTCCGGCCTGGTGATGGGGCCGTCGGGCCTGATCATGCTGGTCGCCGCACCGTTCTCGGCGAAGATCTCGAAGACCCGCGGCCCGAAGGTCACGCTCATGCTCGGCGCCCTGGTGGTCGCCGCCGGGTACGGCGTCGGCAGCGTGCTGATGAGCGAGGTCTGGGAACTCGTCCTGGTCTCGCTGCTGATCGGCACGGGCATCGGTCTCGCGTACGGCGCGATGCCTGCGCTGATCATGTCCGCCGTACCGGTCTCGGAGACGGCTGCCGCGAACAGCTTCAACACCCTGATGCGGTCGATCGGCACCTCGGTGTCCAGCGCGGTCGCCGGCGTCATCCTGGCCAACCTGACGATCAGCCTGGGCGGCTACACCCTGCCTTCGCAGAGTGGCTTCCGGGTCGTCCTCCTGATCGGCGCCGGCGCCGCCCTGACCGCCCTCGCCGTAGCCTCCTTCATCCCCACCCGCGGAGCCGAAGCCCCAATACCGGTAGAAGCAGCGGCCCAGGCGTAATCGCCTGGCGCTCGCACCCCAGCGCCCCACCCCACCCAGCCCTTGCCCCACCAGCACACGCACCGGCGGCGCCACACCAGTGGATATCCGTTGGTACGTCGGGTTCTGCGCTCTAATGCCAGCGAAGAACCCACAACACGCATGGATATCCAGCCCTGCTGGTAGATGTCCGGGTTGCAGGGTCGTGAGACAGCCTGTGGTGGGCGCGGACACGGTATTACCCGTCCACAGCCCCCAGACGGTGTCGTCTCACCCCCGACGAAGTGCGCGGAGCGCTGCTCGGCACCGCGGTGGATGCGGGATGATCTGCATCCGGACAGTACATATACGTCTACTACCCGAGTCCGCACGCCGGACGACCAGCCGGTTCACCCGGCAGTGGGCATATACGTACTGTCGATCTGCACGACTACCCGACGCCCGGCTTGCCGAGCCCAACTGCCGGGCACTCCTGTCAACTGAGGAAGGCGAGGGTGCGGTCGAGGAGGAGTTTGGCGGCGGGTTCGTCGTAGCTGGGGAGGGACGAGTCGGCGAACAGGTGCTCCTTGCCGGGGTAGAGGAACAGTTCGGCGTTGTCGACGGCGGCGACCAGGGCGCGGGCGGCGTCCAGGTCGCCGCCTTCCTCGGTGAAGAACGGGTCCTGGTCCATGCCGTGCACCTGCACCGGCACGCCGTCCGGCCAGCCGCCGAACTCCTCGACCGGAAGACACGAGTAGTAGAACAGCGCCCCGGCCGCACCCGGGCGGGTCTGGGTCAGCTTCTGCGCCGGCATCACTCCGAGCGAGAACCCGGCGTACACCACGTTCGCCGGCAGGTCCTGCCCTGCCGCGACGCCGCGCTCCAGGACCACGTCGAAGCCGGTGGAGCGGGCGTAGTCCATGCCCTCCTCGATGGTTGCGTACGTGTTGCCCTCGTACAGGTCGGGCGTGTGGACGGTGTGACCCGCCTGGCGGAGTTCCTCGGCGAACGCCTTCACCCCGTCGGTCAGCCCCTGTGAGTGGTGGTACAGCACGACCTCGGCCATCATCAGCTCCAATGATCCAAATATCTCGAACAATCCGCGATGCTAGTCTATTCGAACCATGTCGAGCAAGGTTCCGGATTACGAACTGGCGGACACCGTCGAGCTGACCACGGCGGAGCAGGTCCGGGCGATCAGCGATCCGCTGCGGACGACGATCCTCGGGCTGCTGCACGAGCGGGCGGCGACCGTGACGGAGCTCGCCACCGCGGTCGGGCGGCCGAAGAGCACGGTCGCGCACCACGTGAAGGTGCTCGCCGACGCCGGCATCCTGCGCGTGGTGCGGACCCGGCGGGTGCGGGCGATCGAGGAGCGCTTCTACGGGCGCGCGGCGCGGATGTTCTTCGTCGGGCTCGGCCGGCAGGGCGAGGACGGGCAGCTTCCGCACGACTTCAACGACTTCGAGGTCGCGGCCCAGGAGTCCAAGCCGGCGTACGACGCCGGTCAGATGCGGTCGTTCATCCGGCACGCCCGGATCCCCGACGAGCGCGCCGCGGAGTTCTGGCGCCGGGTGGACGAGCTGATCCACACCTTCGACCAGCTTCCGCGCGCGGGCGGTACGACGTACGGCTTCACCGTCGGCCTCTATCCGATCAGCGACTATCCGACGCTGCCACCGACACCCGACGAGGACTGACGGGGACTGGGGACTGACGACCTGCTGCGTGCGCGGGGTACGGCGGCGTAGCTTGGAAGCGGGGAGGTTCTCCGGTCGCCCGGAGGTGACACGGTGGATGACGACGGTGATGCGCCGCTGGTCGACGCGCTGACCTCGTTGCACTCGCTGCTGCTCGGCGGCCCGGGGCTCGAGGAGTTGCTGGAGAAGCTCGCCGTCGTCGCGGCCAAGATCGTCGAGCCGCCGGCGTCCTGCGGGATCACGACGCGGTACGACGGGCAGCCGCGGACGATCGTGTCCAGCGACGCCCGGGCCGCGTTCGCCGACGAGTTGCAGTACAGCCTCGGTGAAGGTCCTTGTCTGGAGGCGCTGCAGCAGGGCGTGATGGTGGATGTCGTGGACTACTCCCGTGAGCGCCGATGGCCGAAGTACGGCGATCTGGCCCGGGAAGCAGGCGTGAAGGCGTCGATCGCCTTTCCGCTGATCGTCGACGGGCTGTCGATCGGGGCGATGAACCTGTACGGGTACGACCGGCCGGACACGTTCAGTACGCCGGACCGCGAGCGCGCAGCGGCATACGCCGAGCAGGCTGCCACGACCCTGGCCTTCGCGGCACGTGCGGTGCGGCAGTCCCAGCTCAGTGAGCAGCTGGAGCACGCACTGGCGTCGAGATCCGTGATCGACCAGGCTCTCGGGCTGCTGATGGGCCAGCAGCACTGCGACGCCCGGGCCGCGTTCGAGTTGTTGCGCAGGCATTCGCAGAGCAACAACCGCAAGCTGCGCGACGTCGCCAGGGATCTGATCGTGCGCCACACCGGCCGCCCGCCGGTCGACAGCCGCGCCTTCGAATCGGGGACGAACGCCCCGAGGACCAAAGGTGACACCAGGACGTGACCCGGCCCGCGTTTCCGGCCGCACACGTCCTGGTGCCGTGAGGAGTACCGCATTCAGAGGGCTGAACGCCCTGGCGTGACCCGGCCCGCCCTACTGGCCGCACACGTCCGAGGCGTGGGTGTTGCCGCCTCTGCTATCGGCGGAGTTGGTCCGTTCTGAGTGCTTGATGCGCGACAGTGAGCTCGTCGACGACCTGACGATGACCGGCCCTGGCCAGCGACAGACTCGGCCAGGCCCAGCGGCACGGCCGCCTGCCGCCGACGGCGTGCAGCAAGGTCTCGAAGACCCGCGGCCCGCCGGTGGGCAGGTTCAGTCCCAGCCAGATCGTCATGACTTGTACGTGATGGTCCTCGACCGTGACGGCGTCGGTCGCGATCACGACGTACTCCGGGCGCGCGGTCAACGCGAGCCACGTCGTGCGGTTGATCGGGTGTCCTTGCCGGTCGACGTAGAGGGTTCGGGTGTGTGACATCCGTGCGCCACTCCGGGTGTCCAGGTGCTGTGGTGCGGCAGGCATGCCGGCGACGACCTGGAACGAGCTCCCGTGGTCCGTCGATGCTGGACGAGGGATTGCCGGGAGTCGCTCACGATCGGAACCGGTACGGTCCGCGGGCTGTTCTCCCAACCTGCGGGCAACCATAGACAAGCCTTCGCCTGCTGACAACCACTCGCCGACCCGCGAGACGACAGCAAACGGAGCGCTCCGGGTCAGGCACACCGAGTGTGACACCAGCCGGGCGGGGCACGGGCGGGGGTGGTCAGGCGGTTGGTTGTTCTTCGGCGGCGAAGCGGTCGAGTACGTCGACCAGGCGGTCGAGGACGTCGCGGACCACGGCGTACTCCTGCTCGCCGAACTCTTCCTCGAGGCGACGGTCGAGGTCGATCAGGTACCGGAACCCGTCGCCGGCCACCTCCAGTCCGTGCTCGCTGTAGTCGACCACCTTCGCCCGGCCGTCGGCGGGATCGGGGCGCATCTGGAGCAGGTCGAGCGCGACCATGTCGCGGATCACCTCCCCCATCGACTGCCGGGTGATCCCGGCCCGGACCGCCATGTCCGCGGCTCGCGCTCCGCCGGCGTGCAGCGTGCCGAACACCGAGTTGTGGGCCATCTTCACCTCGGTGTGCCCGTCGGCGTGCGCCCGCCGAACCATGTCGGTCTGGAGCGCGCGATTGGCGCGGTCGACCAGCGCGATCAGCGGCTTGCGATCCGGCCGCGGGACCTGAGCCCTTGACATGTAGTAAGGATACCTTCCAATATTTAGACAGGAATCCTTACGGTATCAGGGAGGGGCCGATGGATGCCAAGGAGCTTCACCCTGGTGTGGCCCGGCTGTTCGCGAGGGGGCGCGGACGGTCGACGCGGGTCGCGATCGAGCAGGAGTACGTCGTCGCGGCGCCCGACGGGAGCGTGGTGCCGATCGAGGACGTGCGGCGGGCCGTCGCGGGATCGATCGCCGCGCCGTACGTCGGTTTCGAACCCGGAGGCCAGCTCGAACTGAGCCTGCCGCCGAGCCGCGACCCGGTGCGCGACCTGCGTTCGATGACGGCCGACGTACGACGCCGGCTGGGCGGGATCACGCTGCGGCCGATCCCGGTGGATCCGCGCGCGGACGTGCCGTTGCAGCTGACCTCGCCGCGGTACGTCGCGATGCAGCGGCACTTCGACCGCATCGGTCCGGCCGGACGGAGGATGATGCGCCGGACCGCGTCCACCCAGATCTGCCTGGACTGGTGGCCGGGGCAGGCCGGCATCGAACAGTGGCGGGTCCTCAACCTCGCCGGTCCATACCTCGCTGCCCGGTTCAACGACAGCGAACGGCTGGCCACCTGGCTGGCGGTCGATCCGGCGCGTACTGCGTTCGACGACCGGCTGCTCTACGGCGACGACCCGGTCGCGTCGTACACGGCCTTCGCGGCCGGCGCGACGGTCTTCGTCGACGGGCCGGCCGGTCACCTCAGCACGCTGTTCCCACCGGTCCGGCCGCGCGGCACGTACCTCGAGGTCCGCTTCCTCGATGCACTGCCACCCGAGGCAGTCGCGAGCGCGATCGACGTACTCGAACGGCTCATGTACGACGACGTGCACCGACGCGACGTACTCCGCAGAACGCCTTGCACAGAAGGCCTTTGGCACGCAGCAGCGGCCGGCGCACTCGAACAGGAGATAGCGGCATGAGCGGCGTACTGTTCGTCACCGACCCGCTCGGCGGGCTGCTCGGGGACATCGACGCGAGCGTCGGGCTGATGAGCGCGACCCAGGATCTCGGGCTCGACATCTGGTGCTGTGAACCGGAGGAGCTCGCCGTGGTCGACGGTCGCGTGTGGGCGAAGGCGCGGCGGATCCGGTTGCGGCCGCGAACGGCCGGTGGTGATCACCGCTGGATCGTCGACGCGACCTGGTGGGACGAGGTCGGCGCCGCGGTCGTCGAGGTCGCATCGTTCGAGCTCGTCCACCTGCGGATCGATCCGCCGGTCGACGCGCGGTACCTGCACACGACGTACCTGCTGGATCTTGTCGAACGGGCCGGCACGCGGGTGGTCAACCGCCCGGAGGGGGTTCGCGCGATGCACGAGAAGCTCGTCGCGTTGCACCACCCCGAGCTCTGCCCGCCGACGTACGTCGGTGCTGATCCGCAAGCGCTGCGGGGGTTCGTGGCGCGTGTCGGTACGGCGGTTGTGAAGCCGGTCGACGGATTCGCGGGACACGGCGTGTGGCTGGTCCGTGACGATCGCGGGGCCGCCGCGCTGCTCGAGTCGGCGACGGCCGGCGGGCGGCAGCAGGTGATCGCACAGCAGTACCTGTCATCTGTTGCACGAGGCAACAAGCGACTGTTCCTGATCGATGGGGAGATCGTCGGCGCGGTCCTGCGGCGGCCGGCCGTCGACGACTTCCGGATCGGCCCGCCGGTCGCACCGGCGGACGTCGACGAGCACGACCAGGCGATCGCCGCGGCCCTCGGACCGGAACTTCGTACCCACGGCCTGGTCATCGCCGGCGTCGACGTGATCGACGGCCGGCTGATCGAGGTCAACGTCACCTGCCCCGGCGGCATGCACAAGACCGATGCGCTGCTCGGGACCCGGCTCAGCCACAGCATCGTGAGCCACCTGTTCGAAGGAGCTTTGCTATGAGCACCATCACTGTTGTCTGCATTGCCCTGCTGGGCATCCTGTTGTTCCTGCTGGGCGCCAACGTGACGCGCAACCGTGCGATCCGCGGCGCCGGCAACCAGCTGCCGACGGACCCGGCGGACCCGTTGCTGATCGCGGTGCGCGCGCACGGGAACGCGGCCGAGTACATCCCGACGATGATCGTCCTGCTGCTGGTCTGCTCAGCCTTGTCGGACAGCCCGCTGATCGACGTCCTCGCCGTCGCCGCGGTCGTCGTCCGGTTCACCCACGCGCTCGGCATGCTGCGTTCCGCGACGCTGGCAACCCACGGGCCCCTCCGCGACATCGGCGCCATGGGGACGTACCTCGTCGGAGTAGCCCTGGGCGTCACCGCAATCGTCACGATCTAGTCACCCGATCCGGGGGAGGAAACCAGGCGTTCCAGCCGTCAGGCTCCTGGTGATGCCGGAGGCTGTCCATGGACACACGCAGGGTCAGGACCGTGGTGGCGGTCGTCCTGATCGTGGCCGGGTGTGTCCTGGCACCGGTTGCGGTCACGGCCGCGTGGGCGCGGACCCAGGTGACGAACACCGACCGGTACGTCGAGAACGTCGCTCCGCTGGCGGCCAAGGCCGACGTACGGAACGCCATCGCAGACCGAGTCACCGAGCTGATCCTCCGCAACCTGCCGACCCGGATCGCGAACGGCGCGCGCGGCGTCGTCCGCGGTCAAGTCGGTCAACTGGTCGAGAGTGACACGTTCCAGTCCCTGTGGCGCAACGCCAACCGCGCGGCACACGAGCAACTGGTCAACGCCCTGAACGGACGCGGGCCTGTCGGCATCAACGGCGACACGGTCAGCATCGACCTCGGCCCGTTCGTCGCGGCAGCCAGAGACCGCCTCGTCGCAGCGGGATTCAGCGCCGCGGAGCGGATCCCCGACGTCCATCAGAGCTTCGACGTGTTCTCCTCGCCGGACCTCGACCGTGCCCAGCGCGGCTACCGCCTGCTGGACCGGTACGGTACGGCGCTGCCGTTCGTCGCCGGCGGACTGCTCGTGCTCGGGCTGTGCATCGCCGCCAACCGCCGACGTACGCTGACCGGCACCGGTCTCGGCCTGTCCGCCTCGATGGTGGTGCTGGGCATCGTCCTGGCGATCGGCCGACGGCACTACCTCGGCCGGCTTCCGTCCGAGATCGACCCGGAGACGGCCGCGGCGGTGTTCGGCATCCTGATCCGATCGCTGCGGACGACGCTCGTGGTGATCTTCGTGATCGGCCTCCTCGTCGCGGCCGCGGCCCGGCTCCTGCCCGGTCGGGTCACCCCGCGGGGTCGACGGGCGGGATCTGCAGGACTTCCAGGATGTTGACCCCGAGCATGTCGAGGTGGTTCAGGACTCCGGCCAGCGCGGCCTGGTCGGCGAGTTCTCCGTGCAACACGGTCTGCACCGGCTCGGAGTCCACGGCCAGCGCGGGAAACGCGACGGTCAAGTCTGGTGACAACGTGCCCTGCACCCGAATCACGTAGTGGCCCATGGCAACGCCCCTCTCGCTCCCACTGTGCTGGAGCGGTGCCGGCCGGGCATCACCCTTCCCGGGCGATAGCCGGCCGGGACGGCCAGGATCCCCCGGATCGTGGGAGGCGGAGGCGTAGCCGTGGCGGCAGAGTGGTGGAGTGGCCGACCCCGCACCACAACCGGCAACGCCCCAAACGGCTGCCCGGCGCCGAGTACCGCGGGCCCTGACACGCCTGGGCCGGCTGCTGCTCGTCGCCGTCGTGGCGTGGCTGCTGCTGCGGCTGCTGCGTGCCATCGACTGGAGCCAGGTCGGCTACGCGATGACCCACCTGAGCGCGTGGCAGATCGTGGTGATCCTGCTCGTGCTGCCGATCCGCCGGTTCGTCCTCGCGGCTCCGCTGGCCTTGTTCGTGACCGGGCTCAGCGTCCCGCGGGCGATGGTCAACGACGTCGCGGCAGCGTCCGTGGCGACGATCGCGCCGTCGCCGGGCGATGTCGTCGTACGGCTGGCGATGCTGCGGTCATGGGGCATCGACGCGAAGGCTGCGGCGTCCGGGCTGACGCTCAGCACGTTGATGTTCTACGTCGCGCGACTGGCCGCACCGGTTCTCGGGTTCGTCGTGTTCTGGGCCGCCCGGACGTTCTACCCGGCCTTCGGCTGGGCCGCGCTCGTCTTCGGTGCCGGTTCCGCCGTACTGCTGGCCGGCCTGCTGTACGCCGTGCGGGCCGAGCGGACCGCCGCCGCGCTCGGACGCTTGCTCGGCACGCTGATCCGAAAGGTCCGGCCGACGGCCAAGGGGCCGGACGAGTGGGCCGAGCGACTGGTCGACTTCCAGGCTCACAGCGCGGGCCTGCTGAGGGAACACGGCCGGCTCGCTGTCGTCAGCTACTGCGGCCTGATCGTCGTCGAGGCGGGCGTTCTGGTTCTCTGCCTCGGGTTCGTCGGCGTCCCGATGAGCGCCGGTACCGTCCTGCTGCTCGCCTGCACGTTCCTCGTCACCTATCCGCTCACCGGGCTGCCGTTGATGGGCGCCGGAGTACTCGACGCCGGCTACGCGGCGTTCGTCTCGGCCCACAGCGAGCTGGACGCGACGACGATGGTGGCCGGACTGCTCGTCTGGCGGGTCGCTGTCCAGGTCGTACCGGTCGTCGTAGGCCTGTTGACGCTGGCGCGCTGGCGGCAGGTAGACCGAGGGGCGGCGAGCCACCATGCGCCGTGAAAGTCGCGTCCACGTGGGTCTGGCGGTCCTGTTGCTGGTGACGCTGCTCGGTTGGGGCGCGGAACCGGCGATGGCAGCCGGCTCCCCCGACGATGTCGCGGCGCAGCAGTTGGCCGAACGTTACGCGCCGGTCGTCAAGCTGCAGGACAGCGCG
The DNA here is from genome assembly GCA_036503355.1 of Kribbella sp. Taxonomy (GTDB): domain Bacteria; phylum Actinomycetota; class Actinomycetes; order Propionibacteriales; family Kribbellaceae; genus Kribbella. The sequence continues at coordinate 38,263 of DASXXB010000118.1, forward strand.
GCCAACTGCGCCGACGGCGAGCACTTCCGCCCGATCGACGTCGAGGCCGTGCTCGGCAATCAGCAGGTCGCCCTGCGCGGCCCCTGGCGGCCGCCCGACCTGATCAGGATCCAGCCACAGGGCAAGGATCTCGGACTGCGGTACCCCGGGCACTTCCTGGACTTCCCCGGGGATCCGCTACGCCCCGGCTGCGACTACGCCGACTGGTCCGCTCAGCTCAACGGCGAGTACGCCGCGACCGTCTACGCCCACGTCGCCACGGACCCGGCGTACCCCGGCCAGCTCTCCCTGGAGTACTGGTTCTTCTACATCTTCAACGACTACAACAACACTCACGAAGGCGACTGGGAATCGATCCAGCTCATCTTCGAGGCAGCGACTCCGGCGGCCGCACTGTCCACGGAGCCGACCGCGGTCGGGTACAGCCAGCACGGCGGAGCCGAACGCGCGCGGTGGGGCGACGCCAAGCTCGAACTCGTCGACGGTACCCATCCGGTCGTCTACCCGGCGGCGGGTTCGCACGCGAACAAGTACGGGCAGCGCCTGTACCTAGGACGCGGTTCCGAGGGACTGGGCTGTGACGACACCACGCGGCCCCAGGCGGCGATCAATCCCAAGGTCGCCTACGTTCCGCTGCAGCCGGCGGACTACCTCGCGCAGTACCCGTGGCTGGCGTTCCAGGGCCGCTGGGGCGAACGCCAGCGATCGTTCTTCGACGGGCCGACCGGACCGAACATGAAGGAGTCCTGGACGGCGCCGATCCAGGACGCCGAGGCGACGTGGCGCGACGACAGCACCACGGTGCCCGCCGGCGCGCTGCTCGGCCCCAGCAGCACCGGCGCCTTCTGCGCGGCGGTGGCCACCGGATCGAACCTGCTGCGCGAAACCCTCGACCGGACCTGGCTGCTCGGACTCCTGCTCGCGGTACTCGTCGCGGTGGTGTGGTACGCCGCGAGCCGAACGCGCTGGTCCGACGCGGAACCACTTCCCGCGCGGCGCCCGCGAGCGTGGGGCCAGGCCGTGCTGTCGGCGATCCGTCTGTTCCGCCGGCAACCGGGCCTGTTCGTCGGGTTCGCGGTCGCGCTCGGCGGCCTGAGCCTGATCACGGTGAGTCTGGCCAAGCTCCAGGCCGCCAGGCGGGACGCGCCGACCGACCTCGGTGCACCGACCTCGACCGCGACCGGCTTCTGGGCATCGATCCTGGCACTCGCGATCACCGTTCTCACGATCGCGACGTACGTCGTCCTGCTGGCGGTGGTGATGCGTACGCTCGACCAGCTCGACCGCGGTACGCCGGTGACGGCATCGGCCGCGCTGCGCCACGTGGCGACGATCCGCGCACCGCTGGCTCGCGCCACCACGCAGTACGTCGTGGTGGTGTTCGTCCTGACGATCTTCGTCGCGACGATCCCGTTGGCCGTGTACTACGCCGTCAGCCGCGCGTTCGTCGTCCAGGTCCTCGTCGCCGAGCACTGTTCCGGCGGTACGGCGCTGAGACGCAGCCGTCGCCTCGTCAGGCGCCGATGGTGGCGGACCGCCGTACCGCTCGCGCTGGTGGTCGGGCTGGGCCTGGCCGTCGGGCCGATCGCCGGCATCGTCCTGCTGCTGGCCACGGACTGGTCGCCGACGCTGATCAACGTGGTGTCGTCGATCCTGTTCGCCCTGGTGATGCCCGTCGCGGCCGCAGCCGTCGCCTACCTGTACTTCGACCGCGCCACCCCTCGGTCACCCGGATCGGGTGAGCTGCCGGACGCACCGCGAACCTATCCTCAGGCCGGCCCGGAGCGCACCGCGTCCACCTCGCCGACCAGCTGACACTCGGCCGGCCCGTTACCGCACGGTCCAGCTGAAGTGTTCCCAGACGTCGCAGGCCTCGTGGGCGAACCGGCCGGGATCGTCGGCCGGGTCGGTCGGGGCGTGGGTGACGACCCGCTCGTCCACCTGCCCACCGAGCTCGCGGAGCTGCTCGGCCAGCGCATGAGCGTGGTACGACGCCTGACCGGGGATGATCGTGTCGGCGCCGGACCAGACGAGGCGTACTGCGGTCGTGGCGAGCTGCGCGGCGTACGACATCGGACTCCGGCGCGCGTACTCGTCCGGCAGCTCGGCCGGGGACCCGCCGATCTCCTCCCGAATAGTGCTGTCCGCGCCTTCGAGGGCCGCACTCGCACGGCCGTTTCGGATGTCGTCGTGCCAGCGGGCAAGGTCGACGACCGGGTTCACCGCCCACACCGACGCGACGCCGGCGGCATGCTGGGCGGCCAGCACCAGGGCCTCCTGACCACCCATCGACAGTCCGCCGACGGCCACGACGTCCGTACGCCGGACCTCGCACACCTCTCGTACGACGGCCCAGGTGGCGTCCAGATGGTCCTGCCAGGCCAGGGATGTCCCCGCGAGCACACGCCCGTGGCTGCGTGGAGCGACGACGATCTGCCCATGTGCCCCGGCCGGGCCGAGCGCACCGTCCAGCGGCCTGATCAGCAGTTCACCGGCCGGTTCACCGAAGAGCACCGCTTCAGGTGTGAAGCCGAAAGGATGGAACAGCACGGTCACCCCACGGATCTCACCGTCTGGCACGGCAACGACGTACTCCCGAGCGGTTCCCGAGCGATCGGGCCGAACGATGCGATGAACGCCGGCGTTCTCCAACTTCATCGTGCACTCCTGGGGCGGTGGATCTGGGAGTCGTGGCTGTTACCGCCGGTAGCGTAGACGAAACGTTCTTTTTGGCGATCCGGAGCCGCTGATCGAACGAATTCCGGATTTCTGCCGTTCTCGCGTCATGGATCGGCAGGGTGACCGTCTCAGGGCGTACGGGTTGCCTGCCGGCCAGGTGGGTGACCACGATCGGTAGCCAAACGGGGACCTGCCATGTTGATCGACAAGCTGCGCAAACAGCCGCCTGCTGCAGAACCGGAGCAGGAGTTGCCAGATCCAGTTCCGGCGCGCGGGCGGCATCGGTTGAACGGGCCGAGCAACGACACGGTGTTCCGCCCGATGCTGCAGGCGCTGGCGGCCGGGTCGGACGCCGTCCCGCATGCGGCCGCGGCCGGTCGGCGGCTGGCGGAGCGTGAAGTCCCGCTGACGGTCGCTCTCGACGTACTGCGGAAGACGTACCGGGCCGTCGGCTCGGACCCGTCGTTCGACGCGATCCGGGTCCTGTGCCAGAGCTGGACCGAGTGCACGCTGACCTACCTGCACTCGTCGTCCTGCGAGGACCACGGCACCGGGCTCGCCACCACCCCACACCTGCGCACCCGGCTGACCGAGCTCTACCGAACCGCCGAACGCCAAGGCTGGTACCTCCCCGACACCCATGCCCTGGTGATCGCCGAACCGGTCGACCCGCAGCCCTGCGACTCCCAGCTCGCCAACCTCGGCGGCGCGATCCGCACCGTGTTCCGCGACCCGGAGGCGATCGCCCGCCTGGGCGCCGCCCGGGTCGCCGCCGTCATCCGGCTCGACGACCACTTCGCCGAGCACCTCGGCACGCTGCGCTCGATGATCGGCTACTGGCCGGAGACCGGCGAGCCGAGCACGGCCGGAACCCCGCGCACCAAGATCTGGACCGAACGCCTCCCCACCCTGTCCGACTGGTCCGACAGCTTCGTCAACGACCTGGCGAT
>DASXXB010000119.1:0-42699 GCA_036503355.1 Kribbella sp.
GCGACGCAGAGCGCGCCGAGCGAGGAGGCGCGGAGTTCGGGGACGCGGGGGGAGAGGCGCTCGAGTTCGGTGGCGAGCGGTTCCAGCAGGACGTCGGCGGCCTGGGAGAACGCGCCGCCGAGGACGAGCAGTCGCGGGTCCACGATCGCGACCGCTGTCGCGGCGGCCACTGCCATCGCGTGCGCATACTTCCGTACGGCGGCGCGCGCGGCGCGATCCCCGTTGCGGGCAGCGGCGAATGCGTGCTCGGCCTTGTCGGTGATCGGGACCTCCGCCGGTACAACGGCGTGCAGGTACTCGATCGCCGCCTCCCAGGCGACTCCGCGCAACGCCGACATGTCGGCCGCCGCGCCGAACGCGCCCCGCCGCAGCTTTCCGTCCAGCACCAAGGCAAGCCCAGTACGCCGCCCCGCATGCAAAAACACCATGTCAGCGGGGGTGGCGGAGCCCGCGGGTGGGGCGGTGGTGCCCGTGGTGCCGGTGGTTTCGGCGGGGCGGGGGCCGTGGCGTTGTTCGGCGAGGGCGGCGAGTTGGCTGTCGTTGTCGGCGACGGACAGGCGGGCGGTGAAATGCGCGGCCAGGTCGGTGCCGGCCCAGTCGGGGATGGCGTTGGCCTGGACGACCGTGCCTGTCGCGTCGACGATGCCTGTCGTACCGGCGCCGACCGCCCACACGCGCGACGCCGGAACTCCGGCCTCGCGGGCGCAGACGGCGATCACCTCGTCGGCCGCGGCCAGCCGTTCGTCGCGGGGGAGGTCGGGGGACACGGTCCGGCGGGTGTTCGCGAGCATCCGGCCGTCGAGGTCCGTGAGCACGCCACGAACGGAGTACGCCCCGATGTCCAGCCCGGCGATGTACCCGGCCTCCGCACGAAACCGGTAGCTTCGCGCCGGCCGTCCGCGTCCGCGGATCGCCGGACTGCCCTCGACGAGCCATTGCCGTTCGACGAGGCTGGTCAGTACCTCCTCGACCGCCGTGCGTCCGAGCCCGCTCTGCTCCACGATCTGCGCGACCCGCAGCTCTCCGGCAGACCGCACCGCGGCGAGCACCGCCCGCTCGTTGAGCTGCCGCAACCGCGAGGGATCCCCACCGTCCGACACCATGATCGGCCCAGCATAGGACGCCGGAGCCTGAATCAGCGGTAGATAAGGGTTGTGACGAGGGCCGCCGTGCACGTGAGGAAGTACAGCGACCACGGTGCGAGATTGTGGTCGTGGACGCGGAGATGCGCGGTCAGGGCGCCGAGGAAATAGAGCACCAGGCCTGCGGCGGCGAGGACTCCGAGGACCGGCAACGCGAGTCCGGCGAGCAGCCCGAGGGATCCGGCGCCGAGCAGGAGGCCGAAGGGGAGGATCCATTTGTGGTCGACGCGAACCTGGTCGGCCTGGGCTTTCGGGTACGAGTGGCCGATGAGGTTCGCGACCGCGGCGCTGCCGGTGAGCGCGGCGGCGAGCAGGGTGGTGGCCAGGTAGGCGGCGTACACGAGGTCTCCGTTCCGTGGGGATGGTGCCTCACGGACGAGACAGCTACGCCGGATGTGACAGTCCGGTGAGTTTCGCCGGATTGCTGACCACGTGGATCGTGTGCACGACGCCGTCGACGAGGTGCAACGTGACCGCGAGAACCGGGTCGCTCGCGGACCGGATGACGATGCCAGGCGCACCGTTGAGCTCCTCGATCGCGTACTGCGAGCCGGCCGGCCGTTGCCCGGACAGTACGACGAACGCGCGGGCGACGTACTGCGGTCCGTGGATCGGTTTGCGCGGAGCGCCCGTGAGTCCGCCGCCGTCACTGATCAAGGTGACGTCCGGTGCGAGAACCGCCATCAGCCCTTGGACGTCGCCGTTCGCACACGCGGCGAGGAAGCGTTCGGTGACCTGCTGCTGGGTCGCGCGGTCGGTGTCGTAGCGCTGCCGCCGCGCGGCGACCGCCTTGCGTGCGCGGTGTGCGAGTTGGCGGACGTCGGCGACCTGGCGGTCCAGGACACCCGCGATCTCGGAGTAGCTGTAGCCGAAGGCCTCGTTGAGTACGAAGACCGCGCGCTCGGTCGGCGACAGCGCCTCGAGCACCAGCAGTACCGCGGTCGACACGGCATCGGCGCGGACGACGTCCTCGGCCGGGTCAGGTGCCGTGATCATCGGCTCGGGAAGCCACGGGCCGACGTACGACTCCCGACGTACGACGGCACTGCGCAGCCGGTCGATCGCGAGCCGGGTCGTGACGCGTACGAGGTACCCCTCCGCGTCCTCGACGGTGCCGTTGTCCACGCGACTCCAGCGCAGCCAGGCGTCCTGGACGACGTCCTGCGCGTCGGCGACGCTGCCGAGCAGCCGGTACGCGACGGCGTACAGCAGGCCGCGGTGCTCGGCGAATCGATCGGTCATTTGCGCGCCACGATAGGTCATGGGAATTCAACAAACCGTTGACGACGTTCGGGGCGTGTGCCACTCTGTCGCTGTTCGGAATCTGATTTCCGTCAAGCGGAAATGTGCTGAGGAGGCAACATGGCATCCAGCACCACTGCACCGGCCCACCCCGAGGACGAACGGCTGCCGTTCGGGCAGCTGATCGTGTACGGAACCCAGCACATCCTGACGATGTACGGCGGCCTGATCGCGCCGCCGCTGATCGTCGGCAGCGCCGCCGGGCTGTCCGCGCAGGACATCGGGCTGCTGGTCACCGCGGGCATCTTCATCAGCGGTCTCGCGACGCTGCTGCAATCGTTGGGACTGGGACCGTTCGGGGCGCGACTGCCCATCGTGCAAGGGATCTCGTTCGCGAGCGTCTCCACGATGGTGTCGATCGCCTCGCACGGCGGCGTCCGGCCGGTGTTCGGCGCGATCCTCGTCGCCGGGGTGATCGGCGTGATCGCGTCGTCGTTCTTCGCCCAGCTGGTGAAGCTCTTCCCGCCGGTCGTCACCGGGTCGATCATCACGGTCATCGGGGTGTCGCTGCTGCCGGTCAGTTTCGACTGGGCGCTCGGCGGCGTCGGCGCCAAAGGGTACGGCGACCCGGGCAACATCGCGCTCGCCGGCCTGACGCTGCTGGTGATTCTCCTGATCAGCCGGCTGTTCCAGGGCTTCGTGTCGCGGTTGTCGATCCTGATCGGGATGATCGCCGGCACGCTGGTCGCCGTACCGTGGGGCAAGGCCGACTTCTCCGCGGTCCCGCACGGCAAGGTCGTCTCGTTCCCGCCGATCTTCGGGCTCGGTACGCCGGTGTTCGACGCCGGCGCGATCGTCGCGATGACGATCGTGGTCTTCGTGATCATGACCGAGACGATGGCCGACATCATCGCGATCGGGCAGATCGTCGAGACGCCGGTCGACCACAAGCGGGTCGCGAACGGGCTGCGTGCGGACATGTTGTCGAGTACGGTCGCCCCGGTGTTCGGGGCGTTCCCGGCGAGTGCGTTCGCGCAGAACGTGGGCCTGGTCGCGATCACCGGCATCAAGTCCCGGTTCACCGTCGCGGTCGGCGGTGGCGTCCTCGTCCTGCTGGGCCTGGTGCCGATCTTCGGCCGGGTCGTCGCCGCGATCCCGGCGCCGGTGCTGGGCGGAGCCGGCATCGTGCTGTTCGGGTCGGTCGCGGCGAGCGGCATCCGGACGCTGTCGCGGGTCGAGTACGCCGACAACCTGAACCTGGTCGTCGTCGCGGTCGCGATCGCGATGGGCCTGGTACCGATCGCGCGACCGCACTTCTGGGACAAGTTCCCGTCCGGTGTCGGCGTCGTCCTCGACTCGGGCATCAGCGCCGCCGCCGTCACCGCCGTACTCCTCAACCTGTTCTTCAACCGCTGGCGTGCCTTCGCCAAGGACAAGCCCTCGGTGTTCGCCGCCGCCCCCGACGAACGCGGCACCGCCATCCCCGAGTCCTGACCGCGCGAGTCAGCGAGCCCGGAGGGACTGGTAGTCGGATTCGGTGAGGGGTTCAGTGGTGAGTGCGCCGTCGGCGAGCAGGGCCTCGACAGGGACGCCGTTGCGGGAGAAGGTCACCTCGTCGACGGACGGCAGTGCGGTGACCGACAGCACGATCTGGCCGACGGCGAGGACGTTCTCGGTGGCGGAGCGGCCTTCGGTGTCGCCGGACAGTTCGAGGACGACCCGGGAGCCCTGGATCGTGACGACCGTGAGGGTCGCGTTCGGCGGCAGTGCCGTCGTGACGCCGTTCGCCTGCTCGACGTCGCTCGGGCCGGCGATCAGGTCGTCGATCACGGCTTGCAAGCGGGCCGTCGGCGGTGCCTGGCGGCGCAGGCTGACCAGCTTGTCGTTGCGGACGAAGTTGACCTGGAGCGAGGTCCTGCCGGGGGTGGCGCTCGGCCGGGGTGAGGTCGCCTGCCCGGACCCACGCAGTTGGGACGGAACCGCCGCGGGCTCGATCGGCATCGGATCGGCCTGCACCGGCACGCCGCAACCCGCCAGCACCAGGAGCGCGGGCACCCACGCCCACGACAGCCGCCTCATGGTGTTGCCTCCGGCAATCGTACGACGAAGCGCGCACCGCCGGCCGGTGACGCGGTGCACCAGACCGCACCGCCATGTGCCGCCGCGGTTTCGGCGACCAGCGCCAGACCCAGACCGGTCCCGGACGACGATCCTCGTTTGGTGGCGCCGGTGGCGAACCGCTCGAACATCCGCTCCCGGTCCTCGGGCGGAATCCCCGCACCCGCGTCGTCGACCAGGACGAGTACGTCGCCCTCGGCCCGCGTCACCTGCACGCCGGTGAGGCCGCCGCCGTGCGTCTCGGCGTTCTCGAAGAGGTTGCGGAACAGCCGCCCCAGCCGCGCCTTGTCCGCGACCACCTGCGGAACCTCTGCAGCATCGAGCAGTGCGGGCTTCCGGCCGACCTCGCCGAGCACCTGGCGCAACAGCTGACCGAGGTCCACGACAGCGGTCGGACGGCCGTCCAGTCCGGCGTCGGACCGAGCGAGCTCCAGCAGGTCGTCGAGAAGCCGACGGAAGCGTTCCAGGTCCGCTGTCACCAGATCGAGAACTCGTTGCGATCGTTCGGGAAGCTCGTCGCGCCGGGCGTTCAGCAGGTCGACGCTGCCGACCAGTGTGGTCAACGGGGACCGAAGCTCGTGGCTCACATCCGCGGCCAGCCGGGCGTCCCGGTTGATTCGCTGTTGCAGCGTGTCGACCATGCTGTTGAACGAGCCGACGATCGTTGCCAGCTCAGGGTCGTCGGTCGCGGCGAGCCGGTCGTCGAGCTCACCGCCGGCGATCGAGGCGGCCGTAACGGCAACACGGTTCAACGGGGTGACCACGGACCGGCTGCCCCACGCGCCCAGGACGGCACCGGCCGTGGTCGCCAGCAGCGCACCCCCGATCAGGATGCTGCTGAGCAGACGCAGGGTGCCATCGAGCTCCGTGAGGGGCGAGATCTCGTAGAAGCCGGCGTCCACGGACGGCACCGGTACGCCGACCACCATCGACGGCCCGTCGGCACCGCGGAACCGTTGCGCCGCGGCCTGCCCGGACGCGACCTGCTCGCGTACGCCGGCAGGTACGACGTCTCGTCCCTGGTCGATCGCCGAGGCGTACCACTGCCCGCGCCACTGCAGGATGATCGTGTGCCCGGCCGGCGTACCGGCTGCGGTCAGGATCTCCGACACGTCCGCGCCGGCGCTCTCCAGACGGCGCTGCACGAAGATCGCGTCCGCGAAGGCCTGATGCCGGACGACGCGCTCGCGCTGGGCCAGGAGGTAGCCGCGCGCGAGCAGATAGGTGGTGGTCGCGAACACCGCCGAGACCAGCAGTGCCAGCAGCCCGAAGGCGAGGATCAAGCGGTGCCGCAGTCCGAGCGTCCGGCGTCTCATCGCGGATCGAGGCGGTAACCCATCCCTCGCACCGTGACGACGATCTGTGGCTTGCCCGGGTCGCGCTCGATCTTGGTGCGCAGCCGCCGGATGTGGACGTCGACGATCCGCTCGTCGCCGTAGTACCCGTGCTCCCAGACCGACTCCAGCAGGGCAGGCCGGCTGAGGACCCGGCCGGTCGGCTGCGCGAGCTCTGCCAGCAGGCGGTACTCCGTCACAGTCAGCGGAACGTCCTCGCCGTCGAGCACGGCCGCCCCGCGTGCGGTGGACAGCACCAGGTAGTGCGCCGGGTCCCGATCCAGGACGATGTCGGGCTCGGTCGCATCGGTGCTGGTCCGCAGCCGGCGGCGCAGCGCGCGCAGACGGGCCGTGATCTCCTTGACCTGGAAGGGCTTGGTGACGTAGTCGTCGGCGCCTGCCTCGAGCCCGGCGACAATGTCGTGGGTGTCGGACCGCGCGCTGACGATCACGATCGGGATGTCGCTGATCCGCCGTACCTCGCGGATGCAGGTGTAGCCGTCGACCTCGCCGAGCATCAGGTCGACCATCATCAGGTCGGGCAGTTCCGCGCGCGCCAACTCCAGCGCGGTGCGGGTGTCGGCCGCCTCGGCGACCCGGTAACCCTCGTCCTCCAGGGCCAGCCGCAGCACGGTACGGATACGGTCGTCGTCCTCGACGACCAGGACCTGCATCGGCATCGTCACATCTTCGCAAGTCCGCAGCCGGTTGTACGCTCCAGGGCGGCCATGTCATCCGATCGTAAAGAACGGTCGCGACCCGTCGTCATCGGATCGTCAACTGCGCGCAGCTCCGATCTCAAAGTCCGCACCGCACAGTGGTAGCACCACGTTCGGAAGGATCCGCCATGACCGAGACCGCCCACAGCCCGCTGCCGCAGCGGGCGATCGTGACGTTGTCCGACAGCGACGTCGGCGCAGCCGTGGACGGTGGTCCCGCCGCATTGCGCTGGCGGCTGCGCGGCCTGGTGATGGAAGGCGCGTGTCTGGTGATCGTCGACGTGTCGGACCTCGACCAGATCTCGTCGACGCTGCTCGCCGCGCTGCTCGACACGCACCGGGTGTGCCGGCGGCGCGGCGGCGGTGTGGTGATCCGCCACGCGAGCCGGAAGATGACCGACGTACTGCGTCGTACCGGGCTGGACCGCGTGTTCGACATCGAGGCGGCCTGAGACGTGGGGGTGCCCGAGGAGGACCGCCGCCCGCGGTACGTCGATGTGACGATCGTCGAGTTCGCCGCGCACACGGCGTACCTCGATCCGCTGACCGGTGTCGGATACCTGGTGGCGCCCCGCCCGGACACCGACGTCGGCGCACTGGTGGATCCGCTGGTCGAAGCAGCCTGGTCGGAACGCCTGGAGGACCCCGGCCGCGCCGGGCATCTGTCGTTGCACGAGGCTGACCGCGCACAGGCGCTGTCGCAGCTCGCGGAGCTCGGCTGGGCGTTGCTGTACGACGAGGAAGGCGGCGTGGAGACGGCCGGCCGCACCACCGACGGCCGCGAGGCTCTGTGCATCTACAGCGACCCGGCGACGCCGGACCCGACCCTCGACGCGATCGACTGCGCCGTCATCGCGCTGGACATCGCTGCTGACCTCGATCTCTGATTTCTGGAATTCTCACAGTGTGCTCAGGCCCTTGAGGGCTGTGGTGAGGCCGCCGGCGATGGCCAGTAGCAGGACCAGGAGGCGGGCGGTCCGGTCGGGGATGCGGCCGGCGAGGACGCTGCCGAGGCCGGCGCCGAGCAGCAGGGCGACGGTCGCCACGAGCCATTCGTCGCCCGCGAGTGGAGGTACGCCGCGGGTGACGAGCGAGAAGAGGTTGACGAGAGCCCCGTAGAACAAGGCGTTCGGTACGAACTCACGGATCGTCCAGCTCGCGTTGACGGCGTACAGCGAGACCGGCGGACCGCCCAGACCGGCGGCCGTGTTCATGAATCCACCGGTCGCACCGGCCGTCAACGCACCGCCGAGGCCTTTGAGGGCCCGTACTCGCAGGCCGCTCAGCAACATCCCGGCGGTCACGGTCACCACAACGCCCATCACCACCAGGAGAACCGGCGCGGGCAGGACGCGTGAGAACCACGCGCCGAGTGGCGCCGTACAGGCGGCAGCGATCACCAGTGGCACCATCGCGCGCAGCCGCACGTGGCGCCAGCCGCGCGCCAGGCCGAGCACGCACACGACACCGGCGGCGCAGTTCGCGAATGTGACTCCGTCCGCCGGTCCGAGCACCATGACCAGTGCGGGGACCGACACGAGCGCGAAGCCCATGCCGGTCAGCCATTGCACGAATGCGCCGAGCAGTACGACCCCGCCGAGAAGGAAGAGGTCCACTACAGGTCGGTGTAGCCGAGCCAAGGTCCAGCCGCGAAGGCCGCGGTCGGAGACTCCGGGGTTTCCAGTTCGAGTACGACGAGATTGTTGGCGCCGTCGACGAGAGCCGGCGCGGGGACGTACAACGTCTGCTGGGGCCCGCGGCGCCAGTACCGGCCGAGGCAGAAGCCGTTGACCCACGCGAAACCCTTGCCCCAGGCATCGGTTCGGAGGAACAGGTCCGACCGCCCGTCGGCCTCGAACGTCGCACGCCACGCGGCCGGGCCGATGCCGACCGTCGACGGTGTCGGGCCGGCCGACTGCCACAGCCGCGGGATCCGGTCGAGGTCGATCCCGCACACCGACCAGCCCGTCAGCTCCTCGGCGCCCAGGCGGACCGGACCGATCAGGCCCTTGGGCTCCCCGATCCGCGGGCCGTAGTTGACCCGGCCCTGGTCCTCGACGACCAGTTCGAGCCGGCCGCGGGTGTGCGGGAGCATGATGGCGCGCTCGTGGCGTTCGCGTTCCAGGACGCCGACCGGCGCCCCGTCCAGGAACACCTGGACGCGGTCGCGGACCTCGCCGAACGTCAGCAACGCCGGCCCGCCCTGGCGCAACTCGGTGCGGAAGATCGCCAGCCGGGCGTCGAGCTCGTCAAGCGTCGGTACGTCGTGATGCTCCGACCAGGTGCCGTCGGGACAGGCGAGCAGCCCGACCGGATCGGTGAGCTCAACGGTGAACTCCGGCGCGGGCGGCGCTGCGGACGGCGCGATGCCGGGCACGTCGGCGTACCGCGAGATGACCTCGCGGAACGCGTGGTACTTCGCGGTCGGGTTGCCGGCCTCGTCGAGCGGTGCGTCGTAGTCGTACGACGTGACGGTCGGGCGGTACACGCCCTTGTCGTTGGCGCCGCTGGACAGTCCGAAGTTCGTGCCACCGTGGAACATGTAGATGTTCACCGAAGCCCCGGCCGCGAGCAGCGCGTCGAGCTCCGCGGCGGCGTCGGCGGCGCTCGCCGTGTGGTGCCGGCCGCCCCAGTAGTCGAACCACCCGTCCCAGAACTCCATGCACATCAACGGCCCGGTCGGCTGGTGCTTGCGCAGCGTCTCCAGCCGCTCGGCGGCGCGCGACCCGAACGACGCGGTCCGCAGTACGCCGTCCAGCGATCCCGCGGTCAGCATCTCGTCGACCGGCTGGTCCACCGTGACGAGCGGGACCGTCGTGCCGGCGCTCCGGATCACCTCGGCCAGGGCCTTGAGGTAGGTCTGGTCGTTGCCGTAGGCGCCGTACTCGTTCTCGACCTGCACCAGCAGCACCGGTCCGCCCTGGTCGATCTGCAGCGGGCGGACGATCTCCAGCACGTCCTGCAGGTACTTCGTCACCGCGGACATGAACTGCGGCTCGTAACGACGTACGCCGATGCCGTCGGCGCGGAGCAGCCACGGGGGCAGGCCGCCGTTGTCGAGCTCCGCGCAGATGTACGGTCCCGGCCGGACGATCGCGTACAGCCCGGCCGCGGCCACCTCGCGGAGGAAGCGGCCGAGGTCGAGGATCCCGGTCGTGTCGAACTCACCCGGGCGCGGGCTGTGCAGATTCCACGGGACGTACGTCTCGATCGTGTTCAGCCCCATCAGCCGGGCCTTCTCGATCCGGTCGGCCCAGCAGTCCGGGTGCACGCGGAAGTAGTGCAGGGCGCCGGAGATGATCCGGAACGGCCGGCCGTCCAGCCGGAAGCCGGAATCGTCGATCGCGAAGTCGGGCATTGCACCGCCATTCTGTTTACGCAAACATTCAGCCTCGACGATAGTCTAGCGGCGTTTCCGGGGTGCCGCGGTGCTCTGCCGGACGATCAGCGGCGCGGCGACTGTGCCGTGGAAGTCGCTCAGCTGGGTCCGTTGCCGCAGCTGCCGCAGGATCAGCTCGACCAGCTCGTTGCCGATCTGCTGGAACTGCTGCCGGACGGTCGTCAGCGGCGGCCAGAAGTGTTCGGCGAGGTCGATGTCGTCGAAGCCGACGACGCTCACGTCCCTGGGCACCTCGCGGCCGGCCTCGTGCAGCGCGTGGATCAGGCCGCAGGCCATCTCGTCGTTGGCCGCGAAGACGGCGGTGACGTCCTTGCGCTGCGCGAGCGTCCGGCCGAGCTCGTAGCCGGAGTCCGCCGACCATGAACCCCTGAGGATCGCGGGCACCTTGCGGCCCGCGTCCTGGAGCGTCTGCCGCCAGGCGGTCGCCCGCAGGTCCGCCGGCCCTGAGTCGTCCGGTCCGGCGATGTGGTGCACCGTCTTGTGCCCGAGGTCGAGCAGATGCTGTACGGCGGCCCGGCTGCCGCCGACCTGATCCGCGCCGATCGCCGGGTGGTGCCCGACGAACCGCGAGTCCGAGACGGCGACCGGCAGCGTCGGGGGAAGGGCGAGCGTCGTCGGCGTCGCGGTCTCGGCGCGGATGATGATCAGGCCGTCGATCGCCTGGTGGTTGAGCCGCTGGACCGCGTCGCTGACATCGCTCGACGACGGCGTCTCCACGTCGACCAGGCTGACCGAGTACCCCTCGCGGCGCGCGGCCTCGATCACCGCCTCGATGGTCTTCGACTCGCCGGTGCGGATGACCTGGTGGGCGATCAGTCCGATCGACCGGAAGTTCCCGCGGCGCAGGGCGCGGGCGGCGTGGTTCGGCGTGTAGCCCAGCTCCCGCATCGCTTCCAGGACCCGGTCCTTCGTCTCGGGCCGGACCGCCTCCGCACCGGTCGAGACCCGGGAGACGGTCTGGGCCGAGACGCCGGCCAGGCGCGCGACGTCGCCGATCGAGGGCCCCGACTTCGGGTGCCCCTTGACCCCACGGCGTACCGGACCGGCCTGGTTCGACATGGGGTCAGCATAGATTCCGGGCGTCAGCTGTCGCGGGAGATCATCAGCCAGCTGACCTGGATGTCGGGGGAACGGGTGGGCGCGATGGTGACGGTGATCTTGCCGCCTGTGTCGCCGCCGCCGACCTGGATTCCGCCGTACGACGCGGGGACGCCGGTTGCGGTGAACAGGCGTTGCTGGTCGACGACGGAGCCGTTGATGCTGACCTGCGCGGCGCGGTTCGCCCACGGCCAGGGGTCGTAGTAGCCCGCGTGGACCGTGTAGGTGCCGGGTTCGAGGTTGCCGAAGGTGTAGACGAGCGGCTCGTGGTTCTTGGCGTACCGCAGCGTGGTGTAGAGGTCGCCGGTGCCGGCCGGGGCGCTGGAACCGGTGTAGCCCCAGGTCGTCGCGGTGGTGGGGTCGGTGCCGAGCGGCTGCTCGGGGGAGGAGTTGAGCAGGGGCTGCTCGGTCGCGGCTGCCTTGGTGAGGGTCGTCCAGTCGGGTGTGGCGGTGCCGCCGGCGTTCACGGCGTACCGGAGATTGTGGGGGACGACAACGACCGAGCGGGTGAAGGTGCGGCCGTCCGCCAAGGTGCCACGCAGGCTTGCGGGGCCGGGCTGGGAGACGCTCGCGGGGTCCCAGGTGACGGCGACTTGTTGCGAGCCGCGTGCGGTCGTCACGGTGACGGTGCTCGGCAGGCCGCTGGTGTCGTTCAGCCAGACGTGATCCGGGATCGTGCTGGTGACGGTCCACCGCGTGTACGGCGTCAGGTCGTTCAGCGTCCACTCGGTGTCCGGGCCGACCGTGAGGCTGCCGCCCTCGCCGAAGCTCATCGGCAGCCAGACATACGGCGCGTTCGCGAGATCGCTCGGCGTCCAGCGGTCCGCCATGAACAGGAACTTGTTCTGCTTCTGGTCGATCGTGATCACATTGGTGCTCTGCGAGTGGTACGTGGTGGCCGCGCCGTCGCCGGTGATCGGGACACCGCGGTCGGTGAACTGGCCGAGGATGTTCTGCGAGGTCGCGTAGTGCGCGGGGTTCGGATCCCAGCCGGTCGCGCCCGACGTGAGCAGGTAGTAGGTGCCCTCGGACTTGAACATCGCCGGCGCCTCGCGCTGGTTGCAGACCAGTGTGCGGGTGAAGTCCTTGCCCTGCACGGCCTGGTCGGGCGGCGCGGACAGGTAGGTGTAGGACTTGTTCAGCTTGGAGATGTACATCGTCCGGTTCTCCTCGGAGGAGTAGATGATGTACGCCGTACCGTCGTCGTCCACGAACAGGTTCATGTCCCGCGCCATCCCGCCCGCGGGGTCGAACGAGGACCCGCTGCCGCACCACGGGACCGAGTCGCTCGGGACGTGGTTCAGCCGGTAGGAGTCGATCCAGCGGAACGGGCCCTTCGGCGAGTCCGCGATCGCGACCCCGGCCTCGGCGCGCGCGTAGTTCGACGTACTGGTGGGCGAGGACGGGCCGTCGGAGTGCACCCACATGACCCATTTGCCGGTGGCCTTGTTGTAGATGACCTTGGGCCGTTCGAGGATCGACGACGTCGCCCACCCGTCGGTACGGACGTGGTTGGTGGACAGGTCGCGCCAGACGATGTCCTTCTGCGCCGGCGTGTAGTGCTTGTACAGCTTGGCGAAGTACTTGTCGTTGTCGAACTGGTCCTGCGAGCTCATCGCCCGCAGCGCGAGCCCTTCGTCCTTCCAGTTGTAGAGGTCGTACGACGAGTACAGGTGCACGCCGGGGCTGTCGTAGTACCCGTTGCTGCGATCCTCGCCGTACCAGTAGTAGACGCGTCGTCCGTCCTCGTCCTTGGCCGTGACGACCTGACCGCCGTGGGCCTGGATCACCTTGCCGCTGGTGTCCGTCCACGGTTGTCCAGGCCGGAACGAGCCGCCGGTCGCCGCACCCGCCCCGGCGGGCGCCGGCACCAACCCCGCCCCGAGCGCAGCCAGCAGAACCCCCACCACCACACGAACCCTGAGCCTCATGCCTGTTCCTCTCACCAGAATGTTTACGTGAACAGACTGGAGAGCACAAACCCCCACCGCAAGACCTGGCGTGTCGAACTGGAGACCGGGATCGGGTTGACCGGGTTGACCGGGTTGACCGGGCGAAGGTCCCCGCTCCTGCGCCCGGTCGTGGATGCCAGTGGCTACTGGTCGTCGGTCGTGCGCCGGAACGTGCCGGCGGCGCGCCAGAGCGCGATGCCGAGCATGACCAGGGCGAAGCCGGCGAGCGGGAGCCAGAAGGCCGCCGCCGCACCGGTCGAAGCGAGTTCACCAACGCTGTACACGAGTTACCACCTCCTCTCCCGTCCGGTTGCCGCGTGCAGGTACGCCGTCGCCTGCACGCCCTGCAGGAACATGTCGTAGACCATCTCCACGACGAGAATCGCCGCCACCGCCATCGCGAGCTTCCCGCGGCGGCGTACCGTGACGACGCGCTCGGCCATGAACAGGACCGTCACGCCGAGCCAGAACTCGCTCAGGTGCAGGCCGCGCGCCGCGCCGTACACCAGCGAGAACAGGTACGCCGCGGTGATCAGGACGCCGATCGCCCCGAGCGCCTGGCGGCCCCAGTACGACCGGGTCGTCCGCGTCCAGCCGTAGTCGAACAGGTTCTCCAGCGCCCCGCGCTTCCAGCGCACGCGCTGGTTCGCCAGCGCTCGCCAGCTCTGCATCGTCTCGGTCGTGAGCGTGCAACCCGACGGCGAGCGGAGTACGTACCCGAGCTTCATCAGCGCGAACGACAGCTCGTTGTCCTCAGTCAGCACGCGGGTGTCGTAGACCTGCGGATCGCCGGGCAGCCGGCCGTCGGCGCGTGCCCGGACCACTTCCCGCAGTACGCCGACCCGCAGCAGCGTCGCCGTACCGGTCAGCACCAGCACCTTCCCGCGCTGCCGGCGGATGTCCAGTTCGTAGCGGGCATATTCGTTCGCCTGCAGCCATTCCACAAAGCGGCCCCAGCGCGTTCCGGAATCGATCCGTCCACGAAATACACCGCCGACGCCGCCGACATTCCCGGCGTACGCCTTCAAACCGGCCGCGATGAATCCTGGGTCCAGGAAAGAATCCGCGTCCTGGACCAGGACGACGTCGTCGTCCTTCAGCCCTGGCAGCAGTAAATCGAGTGCTTGATTGAGTCCGCCGGCCTTCTTGTGCCGGTTGCCGACCGTCTCGTAGACCTCGACCTGGTGCGCCCGCGCGACCGCGACGGTGCCGTCGGTGCAGTTGTCGGCGATCACGATGATGTGGTCGGGACGCCTTGTCTGGTTGCGTAACGCGGCCAGTGCGGAGGGTAGCGATGCTTCCTCGTTGTGCGCCGGCAGCAGCGCCACCACTGTGACGGCAGGCGTGGCCGAAGGCCCACTCATAAGTCCTCCCCGTGGGCGCGACCCCCAGTACGCCGCGCCAAGAACCGCAATGATTGTTACTCGCAAATCGCGGTTCCGGGCAACCCTCAACGTAAGGATTGCGCGAATTTCTGGCGGACCGCGGTTTCCGGTGACAATCCCGGACGGAGGAAATACGAACGGTCACTTGTGCTTACTGATCCTCAGGGCTCCAGTCGCTGTCCGTAGATGCGGAACTCGCTGAAGCTCGACAGGCCCGGGTACGCCGGATCCGTCGGGACGCCGGGGTGGTCGACCTGGAGTTTGAGGAACCGGAAGCCGAGGCCCTTGACCTCGTCCCGGACGGCGATCTTCTCGAGCGCGAAGCCCTGGCCGGACGTGTCGGTGGTCTCCCGCGACGTGAGCAGGGTCCACGTCAGGCCGTCGTTCGAGCCGTAGACGTTCGCACCCTGGCTACGGTTGGCGAAGTTGTACCGCGCCTGCAGGCCGAACGCGTCGGCGGTGACCCGGAAGCCGGCGCCGAGGTCGATGATCGCCGGTGCCCGCAGATCTCCGGAGTAGGTGTTGAAGTCGCCGTCCAGCATGTTGCCGAGGGCAACCTGGGACAGCGACGGTGACGTCGCGCGTCCCCAGTAGTCGAACGAGCCGTCGTTGGGCATGGTCGGCGTCAGCTTGTCGAGACCCGCGACAGCCGTCTGGAGCGCGACGAGGTCTGCGGCGAACGTCGCCGGGTCGGCTGTCGCGATCGCTGCCTCGGCGGTAGCTTTCGCCGCCTCGACGGCGGAGCGTGTGGATCGCACGTACGCCGTACCGGCGTCGTATCCCGCGAGCGCGGCGCTGACGGCGTCCTGACGAGTGGCGCTGACGGTCAGCTGCACCCGCAGTACGGCGTCCGTCGTCGCATCGGAGACCACGACGAAGGTGTTGTGCTCGCCGACCTGGCCCGCTGTCGGCTGCCAGGTCAGCACGCCGGTCGCCTCGTCGAGCGTCGCCCCTTCCGGCAGCCGTGTCCCGGCAGCGTAGGACAGCTGGTCCGAGTCGGTCGCGGAGAGCGTTGCGGAAAGAGGCTCACCGGCGACGGCGAGCACGCGGACGTCCGAGCCCTGTGCGAACTGCGGAGGCGAGAGCTGGGTCTTCGCCTGCAGGTTGATGGCGTCGACGTCGACCGTGACGGCCGGCGAGCCGACCACCGTGTAGTACGCGAGAGAATCACCACCCGTGCTGCCGCGCAGCTTGCTCGTGTCCATGTCGTAGGTGACATACCGCCACGCGCCGTGCGTGTCCGGAAGCGTCAGCGTGTAATACGGATCGAGTCCCTGTTGCTTCCGGATCTGCAGGGTCGCCGTGCCGTTCGTGCGGATCCGGACGCCGACCGGGCTGTAACCGGTCCGGTTGTAGAGCAGCGTCCGTACGGCGATCGTCGTACCGGAGGGGAGTGCGCGCATCCGGACGAACCCGGAGCCGACCGACGTACCGGGGGTGAGAGGAGTGGTTCGGGTCTCAGCCTGCACCAGCGCGTCGTGCTGCACCGGAGGTGCCGATCCGGCGACCGAGGCGGGGAAGGACAGCCAGGAATCCGGGTTGAAGTCCGGGTTGCTGTTCCAGAAGTTGTACGGCGACGTGCCCCAGTAGAACTGTGCGCCCGCATCCTGGGTGGTGGCCAGCTCGGTGATACTCGGCGCGATCGCGGCGATCGCCGGGCCGAGCTTCTGCCTGTAGATCGTGTAGAGCTCGTTGGTCGGGTCGAAGATCCGCCCGCGATACGCCTGGGACAGCACGCCGCCGCGCTGGGTGGTGTCGATCCACGGGATCGTCTTGCCCATCATGAACGCGAAGTACTGTTCGGAGCCGCGCAGCAACCGGTCGCCACCGAAGGCGTAGACCGACACCGCGTCCGGCCGCGTCGAGACGGTGCCGCGGACCGGATCGAGCAAGGTGTGCTGGATGTCGATGACCCGGGCGAGCTGCGTGAGCATGCTGACGTCGTCCCAGGCGTGGGCCTGGTCGCGCCCCATCTCCTGCAGTTGGACGAAGGTCTTGTGGTACGGGTTCCGCGGGTCGTCCTTGGCGATCACCGGCATCACCTTGCTGAGCGCGCCGTTGGTGTCGTCGTCGGGGTTGGTGGAGTTCACCGAGAACCATTCGACGGCCTCTTGGTAGCGCGCGGCGTTGTCGGTGAAGATGTAGCCCGCGATCGCGCCGATCAGCGAGTAGCTGTGCTGGTTCATGAAGTTGCGGTTGCGGTACAGGAACGCGTTCGTCAGCGGCACGATCAGGTTGCCGGTGAGGTCGGTGGTGTCGCCGGCGTTCCAGTTCAGGTCGTAGCCGTCGGCAACTGGCCCGGTGACGGTCGAGTAGCGCAGGATCTCGGCCGCCGCCAGCATCCGCATCAGCGGCGCGCCGCTGTGGATCTGCGCGTCGGGGTAGTACACGTAGCCGTTCGGGTCCATGTGCGCCCAGATCCGGATCAGTTTGAGGCTGTTCTCCCGATAGACCGGGTCGCCGTCGACGAAGTACAGGATCGCCTGCGTGTAGGCGCGGAACGCGTCGTCGATGAACTTCGACTCGATGCCCTGCGAGTTGAAGGCGCTGCTGGCCGGCCTGTCCAGGACGGTGCCCTTGTTGCGCGAGCTGAAGGTCCGGGAGGCGTACGCCGTGGCGCTCATCGCGGCGTAGTACGACGCCCACGGCTCGACGCCGGCGCGGACCTGCTTCCTGGCGAGTTCCAGGGAGGACGCGCTGACGGCCAGTCCTGGGTGGACGAATCCGGCGCTCGAGGTGACCGGGGTCAGCGTCGGCAACGGGCCGGCGGCCGCCGGCGCGGGCGCGGCGGAGACCGGTACGACGCCCAGGACTGCGAGGAGCGCAGCCAGGGCGGTGGCCAGTGCGGTCGATCTCAGAAAGGGCATCGGGACACTCTCCAACGGTGTGACGGCCCGCCTGGACCTGGTGCAGGGCGGGGGAGCGGTCGGAGCCTCGCACCGCAGGTCGGCGGCGGCCAAGCGCGTGGCCATCTCCGAAAATTTAGCTCCCCTGATAGTTAACGTTTTCTATGCCAACCTGACGGCATGCCTCCCGTACCCGAAAAGCCGGCGGCGCTGGTCGCCATGTCCGCCGAGCACTGGCCGCTGCTGTTCCCGGCAGAGATCCGCCGCCGGCTCGACGACTGCGTGCTCCTGGACCCGGCCGGTCCCGTCGAGCGGTTCGACGATCCGCGGATCGTGAACCGCCTGGCCGAGATGGAAGTCCTGATCACCGGGTGGGGATGCCCGGTCGTCGACGACCGGGTGCTGGAGGCGGCGCCGAAGCTGCGCGCCGTGCTGCACTCCGCGGGGAGCGTGAAGGGCCACCTGAGTCGCGAGGTGTGGGAGCGCGGCATCGTCGTGTCGTCCGCGGCGGCGGCGAACGCCGTACCGGTCGCGGAGTTCACGCTCGGCGCGATCCTGCTGGCCGGCAAGGGGGCCTTCGACCTGCGCGAGCGGTACCGGCGCGACCGGATGTTCGAGCTCGGGTACATCCATCCGCACATCGGCAACCACGGTCGTACGGTCGGGCTGATCGGCGCCTCGCGGATCGGCCGGCAGGTGCTCGACCTGCTGCGGCCGTTCGGGTTCCGGGTCCAGGTGTACGACCCGTACGCCAGGGATCTCGACGTACCGCTCGTCGATCTCCGGACGCTGCTGAGCAGCAGCGACATCGTGAGTGTGCACGCCCCGCTGACTGCGGAAACCCACCAGCTGCTGGGGCGATCGGAACTGGCCCTGCTGCGCGACGGGGCGACCTTGATCAACACGGCCCGCGGCCAACTGGTCGATACCGACGCCCTGACGGCGGAGTTGGTCTCGGGCCGGATCACGGCGGTGCTCGACGTCACGGAGCCCGAACCGTTGCGTGCCGACTCAGCCCTGTTCACGCTGCCGAATGCGTTCGTGACGCCACATATCGCGGGCTCGCACGGCAACGAACTGGCGCGTCTCGGGCGCTGCGTGACCGACGAACTGGAGCGCCTCCTCGCCGGCGTTCCGCTGCACTTCGGTATCGGCGTCGCGGACCTCGATCGCGCCGCCTGAGGAAAAAGACAACGATTGCTACGCCTTGACACGTCATTGTGCCAGCGCTACCTTCGCGGCAGATGGAAAGCGCTTTCTAGATCCTGGATTGAAGGAGCTTCGGTCATGACCACTCGAACCCCTCTCCGCACCAGCCTTTGGCTGGGGGTGCTGGCAGTGCCTGCGGTCGCGTTCTTCGCTGTGTTCAGCTACGCGCCGCTGGCCGGTCTGGTGGTGGCGTTCAAGGAGTTCGACATCAGCAAGGGCATCTTCGGCAGCCCGTGGAACGGGCTGGCCAACTTCCGGTACTTCTTCAGCTCCGGCGACGCGCAGCGGATCCTGGTCAACACCATCGTGCTGAACGTCTTGTTCCTGGCCGCGACGCTGGCCGCCGGAGTGACGCTGGCCATCATGCTGAACGAGATCCGCGGCCGCTTCTTCAAGCGCGCAGCCCAGTCGACGATCTTCTTCCCGTACTTCGTCTCGCCGGTCGTGATCGCGATCATGCTGCAGGTGCTGCTGTCCGGCCCCGCGGGATCCGGTGGCGTCGTCAACGACGCGCTCACCGGGTTCGGGCTGCCGACCGTCAGCTGGTACACCGAGCCTGGACCGTGGCCGTGGATCCTGACGTTCGTCAAGGTGTGGCAGCTGGGCGGCTACATGAGCGTGATCTTCTTGGCCGCGATCACCTCGATCCCCGAGGACGTGTACGAGGCCGGCCAGATCGACGGGGCGAGCCGTGCGCAGATGGCGCTGCGGATCACCCTTCCGCTGCTGAAGCCGACGGCCGCGGTGCTGCTGGTGCTCGGCGTCGGCCGGATCTTCTACGGCGACTTCGGCACGATCTACGCGATCGTCGGCGACAACGGCACGTTGTTCCCGACCACCGACGTGATCGACACCTACGTGTTCCGTTCACTGCGCCAGATCGGCGACTTCGGCACCACCGCGGCGATCGGCCTGTTCCAGTCGGTGGTCGGCTTCGTGCTGGTCTCGACCGCGGTGCTGATCCAGCGCCGGTACTCCAAGGAGACGAGTCTGCTGTGACCACCATGACCTCGAGCCTCGCGAAGCCGACGGCCCGGACCAAGGTACGACGGACCGGCGGTCTGGAGCCGTTCACACTGATCAGCATCGTGGGCGTCGGACTGTTCATGCTGGTCTGCCTGATCCCGTTCTGGGTGATCGTGTCGGGCTCGTTCACCGACGAGCAGACCCTGGCCGGCAAGGGTTACAGCCTGATCCCGCAGCCGTTCTCGACCGCGGCGTACAAGCTCATCTTCACCGGTCCGACCCTGGTCAGCGCGTACGTCGCGAGCATCTTCATCACGCTCGTCGGTACGGCGCTCGCGCTCAGCTTCACGTCCGGCCTGAGCTGGGTGATCGCGCGGCGGTTGCCGTACATCAGCCGGCCGCTGGCGATCTACGCCTACATCCCGATGCTGTTCAGCGGCGGACTCGTCCCGCTCTACCTGCTGGTCACGCAGTACCTGAAACTGCAGAACAGCTACTTCGCGGTGATCCTGCCGTTGCTGGTGGCACCTTTCCTGGTCTTCATCCAGGTCTCGGCGTTCCGCCAGCTGCCGGAGGAGATCCTCGACTCCGCCCGGGTCGACGGTGCGGGGGAGCTGCAGATCTTCTTCCGGATCGCGCTGCCGTTGTCCAAGCCGATCCTGGCCGTCGTCGGCCTGTTCTACGCGGTGCACTACTGGAACGAATGGTTCACCGCGCTGCTGTTCCTGTCGGACGTCCACAAGTTCCCGCTCCCGCTGCTGTTGCAGAACCTGATCTCGAACGTCTCGTTCTCGCAGATGCTGCCGACGGCGGCAGCCCAGACGACGCCGGTCTACCAGCTCCGGCTCGCGCTCACGGTCGTCACCATCGGCCCGATCCTGCTCGCGTACCCGTTCGCGCAGCGCTACTTCGTCAAAGGCATCACGCTCGGAGCCACCAAAGGCTGACGGCTCCACCACTTTTCAGGAGGCATCGTGCCCGCCACATCTCCCGCCGGCCTCAGCAGGCGCGGCTTCTTGGCCGCCGGCGGCGGCCTGTCCCTCGCAGCCATGCTCGGCCTGAGCGGCTGCGGAGGATCGTCGTCGACCGGTAGCGGAAAGTCCGCCGACACGCTCGCGCTGCTGCTGCCCGGTGACGCCCCCACCGGGTGGGACGCAGTCCTTGCCAAGGTCAACGAGAAGCTCAAGAAGGATCTCGGTTTCAGCATCGCCCCGCAGTTCATCGCGTGGTCGAACTACCAGCAGCAGGCGCTGCTGAAGTTCACCGCCGGGGAGACCTTCGACACCGCACTGCAGGCCCGCTGGCTGAACATGATCCAGCTGGTCGCGAGCAAGTCGCTGGTGCCGGTCGGCGACCTGATCACGAAGTACCCGAACCTGAGCAAGAACCTCGATCCGCAGTTGCTCGAGCAGAACAAGTGGTCCGGCAAGCTGTACGGGATCCCGCAGGTGAACTCGGCCGCCCGGTTCCACCACTTCACGGTCCGCCAGGATCTCGCGGACAAGCTCGGCGTCGGCGACATCACGTCGTTCGACCAGCTGGAGAAGTACTGGTACGACGTCAAGCAGAAGGAGAAGATCACGCCGGTCGGCATCTCCTCCAACATGCCGAAGCTGCTGGCCGCGTTCGCGCCGGTCGGCTGGCTGAACCAGCACGACTGGGAGAATCCGCACGTCAGCGTGCAGACCTTCAGCGGCGGCTCGTTCCCGTTCTACCTGGCGCAGGACGGGAAGAGCACGGGATCGGCGCACCCCATTCCGTTCTGGGAGGCTCCGGGCGTTCTCGACGCGCTGCGCAAGATCCGTCAGTACTACCTCGACGGCATCATCAACAAGGATGCGCTGAACGTGGACTCCTCCACGATCGGGTCGCAGTTCGAGGCCGGCCGGATCGCGACCCGGTGGGCGATGACCGACGGGCTGTCGTCGCAGTCGCTGGCCCCGCTGCGCAAGGCGGTGCCGACGGCGCAGATCGCGAACGTCGTACCGCTGCGGGGTGGGAAGGCCGCAAAGCCCAACCAGACGTTCCAGGCCGACAACTTCGTGGTGCTGAACGTCAAGGGGCAGAGCAACGAGCGCGCCATGCAGCTGGAGGATTGGGTCTCGATCAAGGAGAACCACGACCTGCTCAGCTACGGCGTCGAAGGCAAGGACTGGAAGCCGGTCGGGACGGACAAGTTCCAGCAGCTTTCGCAGTACAGCTTCCCGGGGTTCGCACTGTGCTGGCGGCAGAAGCTGGAGCTCAAGATCAAGGACATCACGCCGACCGAGAACGCCTGGTTCGAGTGGGCGCAGAACTACGACAACTTCACCCTGGATCCGTACGCGTCGTTCGTCCCGGACGTGACCCCGGTGAAACGGCAGGACAGCCAGGTCAGTGCCGCGATGACGCAGTACGGCAATCCGCTGTGGATCGGGGCCGTCGACGTGGACAAGGGTCTCGACACGCTGAAGAAGGCCGTCGAGAAGGCCGGGCTGGCAGACCTGCAGGCAGAGATGGACAAGCAGGCGAACGCGTATCTCAAGGGTCAGTGACCTCGATGTCCGCCCCACGGAGGAAGCTCGCGGTCGTCGCGCGCGAGGCCGGTGTGTCGATCTCGACGGTGTCGAAGGTCCTGCGCGCCTATCCGGACGTCGCGCCGGCGACCCGGGCGCGGGTGCGTGAGGTACTGCGTCGCGCCGGGTATCCGGCCGATTCCGATGCCGCGGGCCACCGTCGTGACGAGTCCACGCTCGTCGACGTGGTGGTCGCGGGCCGGAGCAGCGGCTGGGCCGGCGAGGTGCTGGCCGGCCTTGCCGATGCGGCCAGGGAACCGGGGCTGGCGCTCGTCGTCACGACGGTGAACGCGGGCGAGCCGGTGCCCCGGCTCTGGCTGGAACGCCTCTTCGCACGCGGCACCCGCGGTGTGGTCGGCATCGACGTCGACTTCACCGATACGCAGCGGGCGTATCTGGGCGCCTACGACATCCCCTGCGTCCTACTGGCAGCCACGTCCACCACCCCGATCTCAGAAGTCCTCGCAACCCTCCTCGACGGCACCCCCTGCCCCCGCGACATGATCGCCGGCTAGAGGCGGCCGACCGAGTTGCGGACTACTACGTGGGTGGTGAAGAGCCGATGGTCGCCGGTCCAGCCGGGTTGCTGGTGCTGGGAGTCCAGCGCGATCTTGGCCGCCGTACGCCCGAGCTCTTCGTAGGGGACGTGCACCGTGGTCAGCCTGGGCCGGAGGTCCTGCGCGAGCTCGACGTCGTCGTACCCCGCCACCGCGAGATCCTCGGGGACGTTCAGCCCGAACTCGGCGGCGGCGGCGTAGACGCCCGCGGCCACCACGTCAGTGGCCGCGAACACGGCGGTGAAGTCCTGACCGGCGATCAACCGGTTCTTGGTCAACTGGTAGCCGGACGCCCGGGTGAAGACGCCGTGCTCGACCAGCGTGCCGTCGTCCGGTACGCCGAAGTCGAGCAGCGCCCGTCGATGTCCCGACAGCCGTTGGACGCTGGTGCTCTGGCGCTCGGGACCGGCGAGGAAGAGGATCCGGCGGTGGCCCTGGGACAACAGGTGGCTGGTCATCGCGTACGCGCCGTGCTCGTTGTCGTACTCGATCACGGCGGTGGGTACGTCGTCCCCGAGCGGCGGCCGGCCGCACAGCACCAGCAGCGAGCCGGCGGAGTGCAAGGAGCGGGCCAGGTCCGTCATCTTCGCACGGTACTCGGCGGATTCGTTGGTCACGCCACCGATCAGGATCACGGCGCCGGCACGCTGTTCACGCATCAGCTGCACGAGGGCGAGCTCGCGCGCCGAATCGCCCTGGCTGGTGCCGATCAAGCTGAGCCAGCCGCGCCGGGCCGCCTCCTGCTCGACGCCGTGCGCCGCGTCCGCGAACGACTGCCCGCGGACGTCGGCGAGGATGAACGCGATCGTCTTCGACTGGACACCGGCCAGCGCGCGGGCGTGCGTGTTGGCGGAGTAGTTCAGCTCGCGGATGGACCGCATCACACGCTGGTTCGCCGAGCGGGAGACCGGGTAGTTGCCGGCCAGGACGCGCGAGACGGTGGCCGGCGAAACCCCTGCATGTGCGGCGACATCGGCCAGCGTCGGAGAGTTGGTGGTCTTGCGCTTAGCCATTGCTCTCCCTCGGCGGAGCGGTCGATTCCCGGATCACCACATGCGTCCCGAGCATCAGATGCTGGTCGAGTGCGTACTCGTCGCGATGCAGTGCGAGCCGTACGGCGGCACGCCCGAGCTCCTCGTGCGGGATGTGGACCGTGGTCAGCGCCGGGGTGAGATCCGCGCTGAGCGGGATGTCGTCGTACCCGGCGACCGAGATGTCCCCGGGCACCCGCAGCCCGGCTTCGCGGAGCGCGGCGAGGACACCGCTGGCGACGACGTCCGTGATCCCGATGATCGCGGTCATGCCGGCGTCCCCGGCCAGCAACGCCTTCGTCTGCCGGTACCCCGACTCGCGGTCGAAGGTGCCGCCGACAACGAGCCCGGTGTCGACGGTCAGGCCGTGCGCCGCATGCGCCCGGGTGAAGCCGTCGTACCGTGCACTCGTCGTGGTGTGCTCCGGCTCCGCGGCGCCGATCAGCGCGATCCGGCGATGGCCGAGCGAGATCAGGTAGTTGGCCACGGCGAACGCGCCGCCCTCGTTGTCGTACTCGACGACGGTCGCGGGTGCATCCGGGCCGATCGGCGGACGCCCGCACAGCACGAGACGCGAGCCGACCCGCTCCAGGGACCTGGCGATCTGTGCCATCCGCTCGAGGTGTTCCGTCGTACGCAGACCGCCGCCGACCAGTACCACGGCCTCGGCCTGTTGTTCGCGCATCAGCTCGATGAGCTCGAGCTCGCGGTCCGCATCGCCGTGGTGGGTGCAGACGAGGCACACCCGGCCCTCGGCGGTGGCCTGCTGCTCGACGCCTTGCCCGATGTAGGCGAACAGCGGCCCGACCAGGTCACGAACGATGAACGCGACGGTCCGGGTGGAGCCCCCGACGAGGGCGCGCGCCTGGGCGTTGATCACGAAGTCGAGGTCCCGCACGGCCCGCAGGACCCGCTTGCGAGTCGACGCGCTGACCGGATAGTTGCCCGCCAGAACCCGCGACACCGTGGTTGCGCTCACGCCCGCAGCCGCCGCGACGTCCTTCACCGTCGGACGACCCCCAGCGATCGCTCTGGCCACGCGGGACTCCTCTTCCGCTCGAAATTTTCTGTCCTGGTCTGCTGCTGACTTCCTGTAGAAAACGTTAACTATGCTGCCATCCATGACGGCGATTGTCGAAGCCGGGATTCCGCTCCAGCTGACCGACACGGGCGTCGGCGAACCGCTGCTGCTGGTGCACGGCTGGGGTGGTGACAGCCGAGCCTGGAGCGGTCTTCACTTCCCGGGGCACCGAGTGATCACGGTCGATCTCCGTGGACATGGTCGCTCGCCCGTACTGCGGCACGGGTATCGGCCGGCCGACTACGCGCGCGACGTCGCGGGCGTGGTGGAGCGGCTGCAGCTCGGCCCGGTCGTTGCCGTCGGCCACTCGATGGGCGGGCAGATCGTCGTACAGCTCGCGCTCGAGTACCCGGAACTGGTACGCGCCGTGGTGGCCGTGGACCCGGCGTACGGCGCGGGCGCAACCGAGGCGGCGACGTTCGGGACCCGCCTTGCCGCACTGCGGAAGGACGGCGCCCGCGCGGCCGTTCGCCAACTCGGGCTGCCCGCCGGCCCGGTCCGCGACCAGCTGCTGGCGACACCTGGACACGTACTGGCCGAGAGCTATGCCGGCATGTACACGGACCCTGACGCTTTCGGCGCCGGCCCGGCGGCCGCGGCCCGGTTGGCCGGGCTGACTCAACCGTTGTTGTGCATCCGTCCGGTTGCGTCGATGGCGGCGTGGGATGTCGGGCTGACCTTGCCGTACGGCTCACGAATCGTGCTGTGGAACGGTTGCGGACACTTCCTGCACCACGAGCGACCGCGCCAGTTCATCAACCTGGTGGAGAGCTGGCTCACCTCGTTGGGAACGGGCCGCGATCTGGAGAGGCGTCGCGTGACTGAGGTGATCCGTTGACCGGGTGGGTTTTCAGTTCATTACGTTGGCCGCTCAACCAGCGGCTGTTCAGGAGGAGTGCAGATGCCGGAGTCCGATGGTGGTTCGTTGTGGACCATGAGTCGTCGTACGTTGCTGGTCGGTTCCGGGGGCGCGGTGCTCGCTGCACAGCTCGGATCCGCGGCCGCTTCGACGAGCGGTTCTGTGGCGCCCGTCGCGTTGCGACATCCGGGAGTGCTGCATGACGCCGATGACCTGGAGCGGATGCGGACGTGCGTGGCCGGGCAGATCAGTCCGGTGTACGACGGGTTCCGGGCGATGGCGGCGAACGACAGGTCGTCGTACGACTATGTGGTCCGCAACGTTGGCCAGATCACGTCGTGGGGGCGCGGGCCGTCCAACTTCATGAGCGAGGCCGTCAGCGATTCCGGGGCGGCGTACCAGAATGCGCTGATGTGGGCGGCGACCGGGGACGTGCGGTACGCCGACAAGGCGCGGGACATCCTCGATGTCTGGGCGGACAGTCTGACGGCGATCACCGGTGCGGACGGGCAGCTCGGGGTCGGCTTGCAGGTGTTCAAGTTCGTGAATGCTGCCGAGATCCTGCGGCACAGCGGGTACGGCGGCTGGGCGCCCGACGCGATCCGCAGGTGCGAGGAGTCGTTCCGCAAGGTGTGGTACCCGGCCGTGTCCGGCAACGCACTGTTTGCCAACGGCAACTGGGATCTTGCTGCCCTGCAAGCGATCCTGGCGATCGCGGTGTTCTGCGACGACCGGGTGATGCTCGAGAACGCAATGCGGTACGCCGTGGCGGGCGCGGGCAACGGACGCATCGAGCACATCGTCGTGTCGGCGACCGGGCAAGGGCAGGAGAGCGGGCGCTCGCAGTCGTATGCGCAGCTGGCGCTCGGCCTGCTGGCCAACTGTGCCGCGGTGGCGTGGAACCAGGGTGTCGACCTGTTCGGGCATCTGGACAACAGGATCCTGCACGGCTTCGAGTACACGGCTCGCTACAACCTGGGCGACGAAACCGTTCCGTTCACCGCGGACCTCGACCGCACCGGGAAGTACATCAAGACGGTGATCTCGACGAAGAATCGCGGTGCCTTCCAGCCGATCTACGAGCTTGCCTTCGCGCACTACGTCAGTCGCCGTGGACTGTCCGCACCGAACGTCGAGCGCGTGGTGTTCCGCGGCACAGGTGGTACAGCCGGCACGCGGTTCGTGGAGGGCAACAGCGACGACCATCCTGCGTGGGGTACCTTCACCCAGGCCAGGCCGGCCGTCGCGAAGTCGGCGCCGGCAGCACCACCAGGTACGCCGAGCGGTCTCACGGCGCGGATCACCGACACCGGCGTCGTGCTGGCGTGGGCGTCGTCGGTCGAACCGCGCAGCGGCGAGGCGGCGAGCAGCTACACAATCAGCAGAGCGACCGGCCGGGCAGGCAACTACGCGGTAGTTGCCAGCGGCGTCCGTACGACGACGTGGACCGACACAACCGTCCGCGGGATGAGCTCCTACAAAGTCCAGGCCGTGAACCAGGCCGGCTCCAGTAAGGAGTCGCTGCCTGTCACGGTGGCGCGTCTGGAGCCGTGGCAGAGCGAGGACATCGGCCGCGTCGCGGTTCCGGGCGGCACGAGCTTCGACGGCGAGACGTTCACCGTGGAAGCCGGCGGTTCGGACATCGGCGGACGGCAGGACAGCTTCCGGTTCGTCTACGTGCCGCTGCGTGGGGACGGCGTACTCACCGCGCGGATCGTGCACCCGGTGAGTTCGCAGTACGCGACCCTCGGGGTGATGATGCGGCAGAGCCTGTCGGCGGCGTCGGCGCATGCGTCGATGCTGATCAAGGGGCTGCCGTTGCACACCTGGAGCGGGGTGTGGACGGTGAGGTCCGGCGGGGACACGTCGGCGACCGGAAGTACCGTCGTACCGCCGAGCCAACAGCAGAGCATCACGGTCGACGCGGGCTTCCCGATCTCCGAACTCGGGACCCTCCCGGAATCCGCGACCCCGTTGCCACCGCCGTACGTCGAGGCTGCGAGCGACGGCTACCGGCTGCGGCGACCGTACTGGGTCAGACTGACCCGCAAGGGTGACGTCCTGACCGGACTCATCTCGCCGGACGGCACCGCCTGGACTGAGATCGGTGAGTCCCGGATCAGCCTCGGCCGCAATGTCTACGCCGGCCTCGCCGTCTGCGGCGCGCTCGGTGTCGACGAGCCGTATGCGGAGTCGACCACCGCGGCCTTCGACAACGTGACCGTCCAGGGCTGGACGAGCGACATACCGGGCGCGCCGCTGGGTGAGCTGCGGTCCGGTAGTGCGGGCAGCGCGATCGAGCTGGCGTGGTCCGATCTGGATGTGTCGGCGACGTACACCGTGAAACGCCGTCACGCCGGTGGGCCGTATCGCGTGATCGCCAAGGACGTCGCGCCGATCGGGTTCGGCGTGGAGACGCGGTACCAGGATGTCACCGCCGTGCCCGGCCAGAGTTACGACTACGTCGTCGCGAAAACGAACGCCGCCGGGACCGGACCCGACTCACCGAGCCTGACGTTGACGATGCCGACGCCGTCCGCCCCCACGATCACCAGTGCCGGGACCGCGTTCGCGAACACCGGCACGGAGTTCGGCTACCGTGTTGCCGCCAGCAACGATCCGATCAGCTTCGCGGTCACCGGCCTGCCGGACGGTCTGTCCCTCGACCGGACGACCGGTGTCATCAGCGGCACCCCACGCCGGACCGGAACGGTCGAGCTGACTGTCTCAGCACGCAACGCTGCGGGCGTCGCAACCGCGCCGGTAACGCTGACTGTCGGCGCACCGCCGCCGGAGCCCTGGCGGTACGCCGACATCGGCGACTACGTGCTGGACGAGCGGCAACTGGGAAGCTTCAGCGCTGTAGCGATCCGGACGCCCGGCATCACGAGCTACGACGGGCGGTTCGTCGTGCGTGGTGCCGGTTCGGATCTGAACGTGATCGGGCAAGGCATGACGGTCCAGTACGCGTACCTGCCGGTGATCGGCGATGCGACGTTCACGGCGCGGCTCGTCAATCGTCCGGCGATCGGGCGCGTGGGTCTGCTGATGACGAAGTCGCTGTCGCCGTTCGATCAGCTGTCCGGTGTGGTCCTGACCGGCGGCACGCCGCAGTTCGTCCAGCGGTTGCGGGTCGCGACCGGGTTGGTGACCACGACCGGTACCGGTACGGCCGACTGGCTGCGCGTCCGGCGTACCGGCAACACGTTCTCCGCCGAGGTCTCCAGCGACGGTGAGAACTGGACCGCGATCGGTGCGCCGGGCGAGATCTCGTCGTTCGGGTCGGCGCCGTACTACGCCGGCCTCGCCGTCGTCTCGGGGGAGCCCTTCACGCTGAGCACCGCGATCTTCGACAACGTGTCCCTGGCCTGAGACACAGCAGTGGCCCGGCCGTGATCGGCCGGGCCACTGCTGGTTCTACTTGGCGTAGGCGAGCGTTCCGAAGCCGGTCTGGTCGAAGCCGCCGCTGGTCGAGCCGTAGTCGCCGCCGCCACCCTCCGGGCGGACCTTCGCGGCCATCGCCGAGATGTACGGCACCGAGAGGTACTTACGCCGGGTGTAGTGGAAGTGCAGGATCTCCCACACCGGCCGGAGCTGGCCGCGGCTCCCGCTGGAGATCACCGTCTGCTCCTGGTACGCGCAGTTCTGCCCGGTTCCCCAGGTGTACTTCGTGAACGGGACATCCTCCCCGAGGTTGTACTTCGCGACGTACTGCGCCGCCTTCATAAAACGGTTGTTGTCGTAGCCGTACAGGTCCTCGCCCTGGTTCCACGCCATCTCGCAGAACGCGCCCATCTGCCCGATACCCATCAGCGTGTGTCCCTGGTCGCGCCCGGACTCCTGCCATTGCGCCAGGCCCTGATCGTCGTACACGAAGGGGATCGCGTGCTGGATGGACCCGTTGCCGGCACCGTTCTTGAAGTAGTTGACGGCCTGGTCGTACTTCGCGGCGTCGTCGCAGAGGATGCCGATGGCAAGGACCGAGTTCATGCTGCAGAGGTCCCAGTTGGCCCAGTAGTTCGTGATGCAGGCGTCGTTGTGGTTGGTCAGGAACGAGTTGTTCAGCGGGTAGAAGACGTTCAGCATCATGGTCTTGAACCGCGCCAGGTCGAAGCCGGGGTAGCCGCGCATCAGCTCGGCCACGTTCGCGAACTGGTACCCGTAGATGCCGGCCGCCAGGAACCGGTCTGCGTTGCCGGTCACGGTCGTCAGCGTCGCCGACCAGGCGTTGAGGATGTTGCGGGCGCAATCGCCGTGCGCCGTCGTACCTTGGACCCACCAACGCAAGGCGTTCTGGTAGGCGGCGTGGATGTCGTTGTAGAGGATGCCGTAGTTCTCGCCGGTGCCACCGCGGATGATGGTGGCCTGCGGGTTCGGCTGCCAGGTCGACTGGGCGTGCCCGTTGGCGATCAACCGGTTCCAGCCGGACAACCACGGATCGTCTCCGGAGGCAACCCGGACCTTGGCCCGGTTGAGATCACCCCAGTTGTGAAGTCCGCCGGGATGGGTGAACGTCGCGGGCGCGGCGTCCGCCGGCCGGCCGAATGCGGTGACGCCGGCGGTGGCCGCCAGTCCGGCGGCGGCCACACCTCCAGCGGCCTTGATCAGTGTGCGTCGATCGATCTCCCTGTCTTTCATCCTTCTCCTTCGGGGCGGTGGCTACTGCACGGTGAGGATGAGGTTCTTGGTGGTGGTGCCGGCGACGTTGGTGACGCTGAGAGTCGCGTTGTAGACGCCCGGGGCGGCCGGCGCACCAGAGATGACGCCGGTGGATCGGTCGACGACCAGGCCGGCGGGAAGGCCTTGCGCGTCGAAACCGGTCGGGTAACCGGTCGCGCTGATCGTGAGAACGACCGGTGCTCCTGCGGCCACGGCCGCGGTGCCGGGGGTCGTGATCACCGGCGGCGTCGTAGTCGGCGCGGTCGTGGCGTCCAGCCAGCGCAGGTTCGTCACGTGTTCGTTGACGTGCATCGGAACCATGTCCGCGACGGTGTACCACCTGGGCTTCTGCATGGTGTCGGCCATCACGGTCCCGTTGACGACGAGGTTCTGGAACGTCACGTCGCTGATGCCGTGCGTCGCGTCGTACCCGAGCATCATCGCGGTCTCGGCGTTCTGCCCGGTGTAGGTGAGGTTCTTGACGTAGACGCCGTCGATGCCGCGTCCGGCCGAGGTGTTGTACGACTTGTTGTAGGCGACGCACAGGTAGACGATCTGGCCCCAGCGGAAGTCCTCCACCCGGACGTTCTCGATCCGCACGTTCCGGACCAGGTTGCTGTCGCCGGGGTTGATCGCGATGCAGCCCTGGTACGCCTGCTGCGGTTCGCGCTGGTCGAGGATGTCGACGTTGCTGACCGTGAGGTTCTCGATCACTTCGGGGCTGTCGGTGTTGCCGTGCGTACCGACGTTGATCGGGTGCGCGACGTCCGCCCAGAGGCTGGAGTTCCGGATCGTGACGTTGCGGGTGTCGCCGTAGTAGTCCCAGCGGTGCGCATAGATCGCGACACAGTCGTCGGAGCAGCGCAGGAACGAATTGTCGATCAGTATTTCGCTGCTGGAGAAGACGTCGATGCCGTCACCCCATTGACCTGCGCTGAAATAGCCGAAGTCGGTGATCGACACCTGCTCGGACTCACCGGCCGTGATCGCGTACCCGCTGGACAGGTTCAGCATGGTCACGCCGTCGATCCGTACGTTCTTCGCCTTGACCAGCGTGCAGCCGCCGCCGGTGGTGCCGTAGATCATGCCGCGGCCGGTCAGTGCGCCGTTCGTGGTGCCGGTGAAGTTCACGGAGGCCTTCAATACGGCGCCACCGGCCAGGTAGACGGTCTTGCCGCTCGGGACTTCCAGTGCGCCGCCGGCGACCGTGTGGACTCCGGGGCCGAAGTAGATGACGTCGGGATCATCGGGGCTCGGGGCGTCGGTCTCGACCGGACGCGCCAGCAGGTGCAGACAGTCGAAGATCTCGCCGTTCACCTCGACCACGAGCTTGCGCGGTCCGGTCAGCGTGAAGACCAGGGTGTCGTCGTCGATCGCCGGCTCGATGCCGTACGACAGCGGCCGGATCCGCGCGGTCCTGACGGCGCCCTTGGTGTACCTGACCCGGACCTGGACCGAGCCGGCGAAGTCGAAGTACGCCAGCGACGACTTCAGGATCTGGCCGGCGCCGGTCTGTGCGTTGATCAGTTTCAGATTGACCGAGTACGTCGGCACCGGCGTCCAGCGGCCGGCCGCCGTACGGACCTCGACCGCGAAGGTCGACGCCTGCGCGATCCCGTCGGGGATGGGGTAGCTGACCAGCGCCGGCGCCGGTGCCGGAGTGGCTGCCGCGCTGCCGGCCTCGGACGCGACGTAGCCGGCGGCAACGGTCGCGCCGGCGGCCTGCAGCAGGCGGCGGCGGGTGATGTCTGATGTCATCTGCGGACTCCTCGGGCGTTCCCAGCGGAAGGGCCTTGCAACCTTCGCCGCAGAACGTGGAGCCGATCAATACCAACCACCCGGCACGAAAATTTCGCCCGCTGCTCAGGTGTAGGTCAGCTGTGCCGTGGCCGTGCAGGTGGTGGACGGGACGAGGCGGACCCAATGCGCGCTGAAGCCGGAGGGGAACGTGAAGGCTTCGTAGCCGGCCGGGCCGACGGTGATGGTGCGGTAGCGGTGGAAGGATCCGGTGCCCAGGAAGTCGACCTCGAGGTGGAAGTCGACCGCGGTGTCCGCGTCGTGGGTGAGGTGCAGGCACTTGTGTTCGAAACCGGTCATCAGGTACGGATCCGACGGTACTTCGGCGCGCACCGGGCTCTCCCACCACGGCCCACCCCAGCCCTGCGGCTTGCCCCAGCTCCACAGATCGTCGGTCTTGCCGAACCACAGGTTGGCCTGCGGCTGGCCGGCGACGGGATTGCTGTCGCCGATCGGCGTGGTCTGGTCGCCCGCGAGGACGAGCATGCCGTTCCAGGAGCAGAAGTCGCCGACGATGCGCAGATGCGAGGCGATCGGGCGGATGCCCCAGACGGCGTTGGCGTAGGTCAGTGAGGGGAGTTCGTAGAACATGCCGCTGGCGTCCATCAGGAGCCTCTCGGACTCGACCTCGCGGATCCGCGGCCACTCGGTCGTGAACGCGTGGTCCTGGGTGTGCGTGGACTTCGGCAGTCGATAGACCTTCCAGCCGGTGTCGGGCAGGAAGACGTGCAGGAGCGCGGACGCGCGGTCCTGACCGACGGCGTACAGGCCGGGTCCCATGCCGTTCGCGCTGCCGAGTGTGTTGAACTGCGTCTTCGCGAGGACCGTCCAGGTCTGTCCGTCCCATTCGGCCAGGCGCCCGTCGCTGTGACCGGTCAGGAAGTCCTTGTCGTAATAGGAGTTGTTGACCACGACGACGCGCCCGTGCCGCGTGTACATGTCCTTGAAATGCGGGTAGTCGTGCACGTCCAGCTCGTCGAGCAGGTCGTACAGGTGGGTGACCTCGAGGGTTTGTACGTCGACCTCGAAGAACTCGCCCTCCATGCCGAGGACGTACACCTTGCCGGCCTCGTCGACGAGGTGCCGTGCGGTCGCGGTCAGGCGGACGTCGACCAGCGCGTCGATCGTCCTGACGTTGCCCTCGGCATCGATCACGTGCGGCCCGATGAAGAGCTGGTTGCTCTCCTTGTGGACAAGGCGGTTCGCGTAGGTGCCGACGACACTCGCGGGATGCTTGGTGAGCTGCAGGTCGTCGTCGATCGTGAACAGCCCGGTCCCACCGCCGGTCCGCTTGGTGTGCGCGACGTACGTCACCATCCACAACCGGTCCGCCCAGGGCATCAGGGCTCCGATCCCGGTCTCGCTGCGCGGGATGTGATCGGCCTTCACGGCCAGCCTCGGTACGACGCCACTGATCGCGCCCGGAACACTCATCTGATCGGGTCCTCACGTCGACTGGTGCTTTCACAGCACCAAAGTGGTGCTACTTTAGCACTATGTCTGGATCAGGCGTCGTCGATCGCCGCGGCGGCGTCCGCGAGGCGCCGGCGGAGGCGGGGGATCTGGCGATCCGTGAAACGGCCGGCCAGACCGACCGCCGCCTGATCACGCTTGAGCGTCAGGCCGAGAGTCCGGAAGCCGTGCGATCGCAGCGTCCGCGTGACGGCGTACCCCTGGGCTCGGACACCGGCGAGCTGATGCAGCAGGCCGTTCTCACCTTCGAGTACGACGTCCTCCCGGCCCGGGGCGACGCGCTGCCGCTCGTCCGCGTTGGCGTACAGCGATCGAATCTCGTCGTCGGACAGCTCTGCGAGCAGTACCTGTCCGAGACCTGACGAGTGCGCCGGATACAGCGGCTCGCGGCCGATGCCCTGGGCCGCGGCCTCGCCGGGACTGTGGTGGTACAGGTAGCAGACCTGATCTCCCCACAACACGCCCAGCGCCACCTGCAGCTCCAGGTCGAACAGCGACTCGAGGGGAGCGAGTGCGCGCCGGATCAAGCCGGACCCGCGCAGGCTCTGCGCGGCCAGTGCATGGATACCCGGACCGGGCAGGTACTTGCGATTGCCGTCCTGCTGCGCCAGCCCGACGAACGCCAGCGTCTTCAGCAGCCGGTTCACCCTGGTCGGCTCGAGCCCGAGCATCCGTCCGAGCTCCCGCGACCCGACCGGCTCGCCATGAGCAGCCAGCGCCTGCAGACAAGCCAGCCCGTCGATCAACGACTGATTGGGCTGCGCCGGCTTCACGCCGTCAACGTAACACCGGCGCCCGCACGATACGGCAGGTCACGCGGCGGCGCGCTTCTTCTCGAGGCGGGCCTGGTTGGGCCACTTGACGTCGTACGCCCAGCCGAGCCGTTCGAACTGCCTGATGATCCAGGCGTTGATGTCGATCTGTCCTCTGAGTACTCCGTGACGTGCGCAGGTGGGGTCTGCGTGGTGGAGGTTGTGCCAGGACTCGCCCTGGCTGAGGACGGCGAGCCACCAGACGTTGCCGGACCGGTCACGGGCGGTGAAGGGTTTGTCGCCGGTGACGTGGCAGATCGAGTTGATCGAGAACGTGACGTGGTGCATCAGGGCGATCCGGACCAGGGTGCCCCAGAAGAAGCCGGTGGCGGCGCCGTGCCACGACCTGTCCCACAGCCCGCCGATGAGCGCGGGCGCCAGGAGCGAAACTGCCGCCAGTTCACGGAAGTGCCGCGAGATCGCCAACAGGTCGCGGTCTTTCAGCAGATCCGGCGCGTAGTGCTTCGGGTCGGCCCGATCCTCGCCCCACAGCACCCAGCCGACATGCGCGAAGACGAAGCCCTTGGTCACGGCCCAGGCGTTGGTGCCGTAGCGCCAGGGCGAGTGCGGATCGCCGTCCCGGTCGGAGAACTTGTGGTGCTTGCGGTGGTCGGCGACCCAGCGGATGACCGGCCCTTCGAGCGCCATACTGCCGGCGATCGCGAGCGCGATCTTGAGGCCACGCACGGTCCTGAACGACGCGTGGGTGAAGCCCCGGTGATAGCCGGCGCCGATGCCGGTGGTGGTGATGACGTAGAAGACGACCAGCAGCACGATGTCGCGCCGCCCGACCCACCCGCCCCAGGCGAAGAAGATGCCCGGCACCAGCGCGAGCGTCGGCACCATGATGAAGACCCAGATCAGCGCCCGCTCGAGCCTCCCGCCGACGGCCTGGAACTCGCCCGGCACCGAATCCGCCGAATCGCCGGAACCAGCTGATGTCATGGTCCGCTCCTCACCGCTGGTCAGTCGCCTCGGCCCCGTGCCGGACCAGCGTCGCAAGAGTCAAGTACCCAGCCCATCACTCCGCCACGCGCGAGGAGCGCGCACGATCGCGGCCGGCGCGCGCCGTCTCGCCACGACAGGCCATCGGTTGCGCCCAGGTCGGTTGACGGATCATCATCACGCATGGTCCACGTGACGTCTGCCGCCGACGGGAGGCCGCCGACCGTGACGGGACCGGCGTTCGTCGGGCGCGACCGCGAGGTGGCGGCCCTGACCGGCGCACTGGGCCAGGCCCCGGCAGTCGTGCTCGTCGAGGGCGAGGCCGGGATCGGCAAGAGCCGTCTGCTGCAGGAGTGGCTGGCCGAGGTACCTCGTCGCCGGAGGCAGGTTCTGATGGCGGTCTGTCCGCCACTTCGGGAGTCGTTGACGCTGGGACCGATCGTCGACGCGTTCCTCGGAAGCCAGCAGCCGGTCACCGACCTGGGGCTCACCGATCTGGCCGGAGCGCTGCGCCCCTTGTTCCCGGAGTGGTCCGCCGACCTGCCACCCGCTCTGGAGCCGTTGGACGATGCCAAGGCGGCCCGGCATCGATTGTTCCGGGCACTGGCCGAGTTGCTCCGGGCACTGCAGGTGGAGCTTGTGGTGGTCGAAGACGCGCACTGGGCTGACGAAGTGACCCTCGAGTTCCTGCTGTTCCTCACCTCCCGCCAGCAGAACGGCGGACCGAACCTGGTCGTCACGTACCGGCCGGAGGAGGTGGGCGACCAGTCCTTGTTGCTGCGGCTGTCGTCCCGCTTGCCGGCGGGTGTCACCCAGCTGCGGGTGGCGTTGACGCCGCTCGACCAGGCCCAGACCGCGGCGCTCGTGTCGTCGATGCTCGACGGCAAGCCGATGTCGGCCGAGTTCAGCTCGTTTCTGCACGAGCGGACCGAGGGCGTGCCGCTGGCCGTGGAGGAGTCGGTACGCCTCATGTGTGATCGGGCCGACCTGGTCTTTCGCGAGGGGCAGTGGGTCCGGCTGAGCCTCAGCGAGCTGCAGGTGCCGCCTACGGTGCGGGATTCGACGCGAGAGCGGGTCGGCCGGCTGTCACCGGGCGCGCGGCGGGCGCTCCAAGCGCTGGCGACCCTCGCGGAACCGTCCACGGAAATCACGCTCGCCGCAACCGCCGGTATGGCGCCCGAGGAGTGCCGGTCGGGCGCCACCGAGGCGTCCGAGGCAGGCATGGTGGTCGGCGACGACCTCGGGCGGTGGCGATTCCGGCACATGCTGGCCGCTGCCGCGGTGTACGAGACGATTCCCCGGACCGAGCGCCGCTTCCTCCACCTACGCGCCGGCCGAGCTCTCGAGGATCTCGACCCGCCGCCGGTCGGGCAGCTCGCCCGCCACTTCCGGGAGGCTGGCGAGGTCGAGCCGTGGACGCGGTACGCCGAGCAGGCAGCGCATCGCGCACTGGCGTCCGGCGACCACACGACCGCGGTCGTCCTGCTCGACGACCTGCTGTCCACCGCCCAGCTTCCGGTGCCGGACACGGCACGGATCGCCCGCACTGCCGCCGTGGCGGCGCTCGGTCGCAAGGACTCGGTCGACGAGGTCCATCGCCACATGGTCCGGACGCTGCGCGACGTACTCGACTCGACCGACCTCACCGCCCGCCAGCAGGCGGAGATTCGCAACCCGCTCGGCCGGCTCCTGATCAATCTGGGTGAGGCACAGGCCGCTCTGACCGAACTCGAGCGGTCGGTGGCGGATCTCGATCACGACCCGGTCGAGGCGGCGAAGGCGATGACCTTTCTCGGCTGGGCGTACGCCGGACCGTGGCCGGCCGCAACCCATCTGCACTGGCTCGAACGCGCCGCCGAACTCGCCCCGAAGATCGACCTGCCCTCGGACCGGTTGTCCCTGGCCGGCAACCGCGCCGCGGCACTGCTGATGCTCGGCGAAGAGGCTGCCTGGGAGCTGGTGGCCGACCTGCCGACGCGGGGTGCGACCTCGGCGGAACGCTTCGACGTGGCCAGGATCAACGCCAACATCGGGACCGGTGCGCTGGTCTGGGGCCGGTACGCCGAGGCGCAGCAGCACCTGACCGTGGCGCTCGACCTCGCCGAGACCGAGCAAGCCTCGCGACTGCGGTACAACGTCCTTCTCGAACTGGCCAATCTGGACTGGTACTCGGGCCGCTGGGAGGGGCTGGCCGAGCGCGCCACCGCCCTCGCGGAGGCGGAGCAGGACCGGCCCAGCATCTACCTGGCGAGCATCCGCTTGACTGCGCGGCTGGCCGCTGCGGCCGGAAGGCGGCGGGTCGCCGAGGAACAGTTCCAACTGGTGCTGGACGAGGCCGCGAGACTCGGCGCGGTCGACGACACCATGGAGGCGGCCGCGGCGCTGGCCCGGCTCTGGCTCGCGGACGGCAACACCGACCGTGCCTTGCGGATCACGCAGCAACCCATAGAAACCGTCCGAACGAAAGGCGTGTGGGTCTGGGCGACCGATCTCGCCCCGGCTCGGGTCGCCGCGCAGCTCGCCGCAGGCCAGGTGGAGCAGGCCGCCGAACTGACGGACAGGTTCGCCCGCGGCCTGCGTGATCGTCATGCGCCGGGACCACAGGCAGCGCTCGCGGCGTGCGTGGCGCAGCTGGCGAGCGCGAACGGTAACCACGAGACAGCAGCGACCGGTTGGGCACGCACCGCGCAGGCCTGGGACGGGCTGCCGCGGCCGTACGACGCATTGCTGGCCCGCGAACACCAGGCCGAAGCCCTCATCGCATCCGGCAACGGTGATGAGGGGCAGGATCTTCTGGCCGAGATCTACGAGCCCCTGTTCCGGCTAGGTGCTCGCGGTGACGCGGACCGGGTTGCGCAGCGGCTCCGTGACCACGGTGCGGAGATGCCACGGCTGTGGAGAGGCGGCCGTAAGGGGTACGGCGACGAGCTTTCTCCCCGCGAGCTCGAGGTGGTCCGCCAGGTCGCCGCGGGCAAGACCAACCGCGAGATCGCCCGGGTCCTCACGAAGTCTCCGGCAACCGTTGATCAGCAGTTGCGCTCCGCGATGCGCAAGTTGAAGGTGACCTCGCGGACCGCGTTGGCGGTGGCCGCGGTCGAGGCCGGAGTACTGGCGGAAGAACCCGGTCTGCCGGACGAATCCTGATGATTGACGTATCCGCTGGATAGCTACCGTTCGGCCGGTCCCGGAGCATGACGGCATGATCCAAGCCACCGGGACCGGCGACCTGCCCCCGGGTGACGAGACCGGCTCCGACGCGGACGCACCGCCGGCTCGCCCCGCGGAGCCCGACGACGACACCGCCGACGACACCGCCGACGACACCGACTCCGACCACGACGCAGTACCCGAGCAGCAGCAGCCGGACCGCTACCAGCCCCTCTAGCCCGCCCCGGGCCGGCGGGGATGCACCCGTCGGCCGGGTTCTCTTGCCGTGTTCGAAAGGACCCAGGATGAAGCTCCTTCCTGTCTTGTTGTCGATGGCCGTGGCAGTCGGCCTGAGTGTCGGTGCATCGCCGCCGACACCGGCCGCCGCGAGCACGGGCCAGGCCACCGCCGACCCGGTCAAGCCGGCCGAGAAGAAGATCGAGCCGAAGCTCCGGCAGTCGTTGAGCACCACCACCAAGAGCGACTTCTGGATCCGGTTCGCCGACGACGCAGACCTGTCCAAGGCGCGGCAGATCGCCGACTGGGGCGCCCGCGGCCGGTTCGTCTACGACACGCTGCGGAAGTCGGCCGAGAAGGCCCAGTCCGACGTGGTCGCCGAGCTCGACAAACGGGGAGCGCACTACAAGACCTACTGGGTGACGAACGCGATCCTGGTCGAGGACGGTACGGCGGAGCTCGCGACCGACCTCGCGGCGCAGCCGGCGGTCACCGAGATCCACCAGCCCGCGGAGTTCACGCTGGACAAGCCGGTCACCGCACCGGCAGTCGCGCCGAAGGCCACCGCGGCGGCCGACGGTCCCGAGTGGGGTGTCCGCGCCATCAACGCCGACGACGTCTGGGCCACCGGGATCACCGGCCAGGGCATCACCGTCGCGAATCTCGACACCGGTGTCGACGGCGACCATCCCGCACTCCGGGCCGCCTATCGCGGGTTCGATCCGAAGACCGGCACG
The DNA here is from genome assembly GCA_036503355.1 of Kribbella sp. Taxonomy (GTDB): domain Bacteria; phylum Actinomycetota; class Actinomycetes; order Propionibacteriales; family Kribbellaceae; genus Kribbella. The sequence goes on from DASXXB010000119.1 coordinate 39,302, forward strand.
GTCGACGACAACTACAACTTCTTCGACTCCGACGGTGCCTGCCCCGACGGAACCGGACCCTGCGACCACAAGGATCACGGCTCGCACACCATGGGCACGATGCTCGGTGACGGCGGCGAGGGCAACCAGATCGGTGTCGCCCCCGGGGCGAAGTGGATCGCGGCCAACGGCTGCGATTCCTGCACGGACACGGCCATGATCGCCTCCGCGCAGTGGTTGCTCGCGCCGACGGCCTCGGACGGCAGTGCTCCGGATCCGGCCAAGCGGCCCCAGATCATCAACAACTCGTGGGGTTCGAACGCTCCGACCAACGAGCCGTTCATGGAGGACATCATCGCGGCGTGGGACGCCGCCGGGATCTTCTCCGCGTGGTCCAACGGCAACGAGGGTCCGGAGTGCCAGACCTCCGGCACCCCCGGATCCCGGACCCTGACCTACTCGACGGGCGCCTACGCCGAGGACGGCACGATCGCCGGCTTCTCGTCGCGCGGCCCGGGCCAGGACGGCGAGATCAAGCCCAACATCGCCGCGCCCGGCGTCAACATCCGCTCGGCCATGGGCGACGGGACCTATGCCGCCAAGGACGGTACGTCGATGGCGGCGCCGCATCTCGCCGGCGCTGTCGCGCTGCTGTGGTCCGCCGTACCCGCGCTGGTGGGGGACATCGAAAGCACCAGAGCGCTGCTCGACGAGACGGCGCACGACGTCGACGACACCACCTGTGGCGGCACCGCCGATGACAACCCCACCTGGGGCGAGGGACGACTCGACGCTCTCGCGCTGGTGAACGCCGGGGTGGCCGCGGGCGGCGCCGGGAGCCTGACCGGCACAGTGACGACCGTCGACGGCGCTCCGGTTGCAGGAGCCACTGTGACGGCGAAGGGCGCGCACTCGCGTACCGCGACCACAGGAACCAACGGCACGTTCTCCCTGCAACTCCTCGCGGGGGAGTACGACGTCACGACGAACGCGTTCGGCTACCTGCCGGCCACCACCAAGGCCACGATCGCAGTCGACGGCAGCACGAGCATCACCGCGGTTCTGACGGCCGCGGCGAAGTACCGTGTGACGGGCAAGGTCGTCACGACCGACGGCGGTCCCGTGCCGAACGCGGACATCACCGTCAAGGACACCCCGCTGCCGGTGATTCGCACTGGCAACGACGGCACATTCACGATCGCCGACGTACCGGTGGGCGGCTACACCCTCGACGTACGGCCGAACGCCTGTTTCTCACCGACCACCGCGACGCTCGAGGTCGACGGCGAGGAGTCGTTGACCGTCTCCGTCAAGCTCGTCGTGGACAACGGTGGCTACAGCTGCGCCGTAACCGAAGGGGATTACCGGCGGGGCACGGACAAGGTCACCTTCCCGAGCGGTGTCTGGGCCGACGTGGCGTTGCCGTTCCCGGTCGCGCTCTACGACGGCTCGTTCAGCACACTGAAGGTCGGGAAGCGGGGTCTGATCACCCCCGACCCGACCGCGGTGCCGGGGGACATGGGCCGGGCGGTCATGCCGTTCTACTCCAGCCGGCCGCTGGACTTCGACGAGGGCGGCGTCTACACGGCGGCGACCAAGGTCGACGGTGAGGACGCGTTCGTGATCGAGTACCGCGACGCGACCGTCACGGCACCGGACGGCTCGGGGACGCACGCACAGGTCAGCTTCTCCGTCACGTTCACCCGCTCGGGGACGGTGATTGTCGGGTACGGCGACGGCGTGGGTGCGAACGGCCCGATCAGTGCCGGATCCACCGCCATCACCGGTATCCAAGGAACTGATGCGGCGACCGGGATCACCTTCTCCCATGAGGCACCCGCGTTGCACGACGGGATGGTCGTCACCTACGACCTGCCGGACTTCGGCTTCCTCGACACGTCGGTGCTCGACAAGAACGACAAACTGCCGGTGGCCGGCGCCCAGGTCTCGATCGCGAACGACAAGGGCGTCGTCGAGAACCTCACCACCGACGCCACCGGATCGTTCCACCGGCAACTGCCCGTCGGCGACTACACGTTGTCCGTCGCGGCGCCGAAGTACCAGACCCAGAGTCACAAGTTCACGCTCGACAAGCTCTACGCATCCGCCAAGGTGGAGGCGCAGCTCCCGACCGCTGTTGCCGACGTGGCCGCCGACGGACTCGACGCCGTACTCGGGACCGATCAGGGTGGAACGGGGTCGTTGACCCTCACCAACTCCGGCTCGGCTCCGATGACGTTCGAGCTCGGTGAAGTGGGCCGCCACGTGGAGCTCGATCCGCCGAAGGCCGTCACGACCACCGCGAAGGGCGCCCAGAGCACCATCGATCTGAAGCGGTGGAACACAGAGGCCGCAACCACCAAGACGCCGGATTCCGCCTTCACGGTCGGCACGCTCTCCGGCGGGGACGTCGTCACCAGCTTCGAGCCGACGCCCAACGCAGAGGACGAACCGTCAGGCCTCGGGTACGACGGCAACGTGTGGGTTCACGACTACGACGCCGAGACCAACACCGCCTTCACCGTGACCGGCCAGAAGATCAAGCAGTTCCCCGCGTCCTGGAACCCCGACTACAAGGCGTTCGACATGGCGTTCGACACGCTGACCGGCGACATGTGCCAGATGGAGGACAGCCCGAAGAGCTACATCCACTGCTTCGATCGTGAGACCGGCAAGGAGACCCGGCAAGTCAAGGGCGACTGGTCCACGATCCAGCTCACCGGTCTCGCGTACGACGCCGGTCGCGACGTCTTCTACGTCGGTGGCCGGCAGAACGGCCTGATCGGAACCGTCGCGGGTACGTCGCACGCGACGCCGGGCCAGCTGCTGTCGTACTGCGCGCCGCCGCTGCCCCAGGTGATGGGTCTGGCCTACAACGCGGCATCGGACACCATCTGGTACACCGATCGGGCCTCGTCCAAGAGCCGCCTGCTGCAGGTCGATCCCCAGGACTGCTCGCTCGTCAAGGCATGGTGGTTCCCGCAGCCCAAGGCGTACCAGGGTGGCGGTCTCGCCACTGATGTCACCGGTGCGCTGTGGGCCACCGACCAGATCGCGGACAAGGTGCTGCTGGTCGACGTCGAGGACGACCAGGTCACCGACCTGCCCTGGTTGTCGTTGTCGAAGACGGCCGGCACGCTCGCGCCGGGCGAGTCGACGACCGTCAAGGTCTCGTTGTCGTCCGCCGGCGCCAAGCCCGGAGTCCTCGGCGCCAACATCCTGGTGACCTCCGACAGCGGCCGGCAGTCCAAGGAGTACGTCCCGGTCACGCTCACCACCACGGCGTACCAGGTCGGCGTGAACGCCGGAGGCGGATCGTTCACCGACGACGCCGGCTTCACCTGGTCCGAGGACCACGCGTACAGCAAGGGCTCCTGGGGTCACCTCGGGAGGACCACGACGACGTCCACCCGGTCCGC
>DASXXB010000120.1:0-4232 GCA_036503355.1 Kribbella sp.
GTCCTCCGACGCCAGCGTGACTTCGAGGCCGCCGAGGAGTGCGGCGGCGATGTTGTAGAGGAAGGATCCGAGGGTCGCGAGCGCGGTGATGATCAGCACATCGGCGCAGGCGAGCAGGGTGGTGAAGCCCATCACCTTGCCGGTGTTGATGTAGTTCTCCACCCGGAACGGCTCGCCGGTCGGCGTGCCCAGGACCTCGCGGACCGTCGAGTTGATGTTGTCGAACACGCCGGCCGCGCCGATCGCGGACCAGATGATGAAGACCGCCACCCAGGTGACGATGCCGAACGCGATCGCCAGCAGGAACGCCGTCTTCATCACCGACCACGGGTCGATCCGGGACATCCGCAGCCGCGCCTTGCGCGTCTGCGGCCGGCTCGACGCCTTCGCGTCCTTCTCGGCGAGCCGGGCCTGCTTGGCCTCGGCACGGTCCGTCTTGTCCGGACGCGACGCCTTGACCGCGGCCGCCTTGTCCAGGACGGCCTGCCGCGCCGAACTCATCCGGTCACCGAACGACTCGGTCTTCGCCTCGGGCTCTCCGCCGTACGACGCCGCGGCGGCCGCGGGCGCGCCGTTCGACGACGCGGACCACGGCTCCGGGCGGCCCGGCGTACTCGGGGCCGGCTGCTGCGGACGCACCGGACTGGGGCCCGGCTGCTGCGGACGGTACTCCGACGGTCGCTGCCCGTTCGGCGTACCGTTCCGCTGTCCGTTGCCGCTCGGCACACCGTTGGAACGACCGTTGGAGGCCGGGTTGCCCGGGGCAGCGGACGGCCTCGCGCCCGGCGCAGTGCGCTGGGACTTCGAGCCGTCGGCCGCGCCCTCAGGCCATGTCGGCCTCGCGCGGTTGGTCATCAGTCACCCTCCTGGCCGGCTTCGTCGCCTTCGACGGTAGCCGCGCCGTCCACGTCCGTCGAACGTTCGTCACTAATCTGGACGCTCTCAGAGGTGGATTCGGTTGTCGATCCGTCCACATTCTGGGCACCTTCAGCGACGGTACCCTCCTCGGCCGACTCCAATTCGTCCAAGGCGACGGTCAGATCGGTGTTCCGGGCGATCGCGACCACCGCGTCGGACTCGCCGACGCCGGCGAACCGGACACCCATCGTGTCGCGGCCCTTGACCGGCACGCTGTCGACCCGGCTGCGGACGACCTGGCCGCTGGCCTTGATCGCCAGCACCTGGTCCTCGTCCACCACGATGATCGCGCCGACCAGCGAGCCGCGCTCGTCGTTCAGCTTGACCGCCTTGATGCCGAGACCGCCACGACCCTGCTGACGGTACTCCGAGACGCGCGACCGCTTCGCGTACCCGGCGTCGGTCACCGTGAAGACGAACTGCGTCTCCTCGTCCGCGCCGGCGCGGATCACCGACATCGACAGCAGTTCGTCGCCCGAGCGGAACTTCATCCCGGTGACGCCCGAGGTGGCACGCCCCATCGGACGCAGCTGCTCGTCGTTCGCGGTGAAGCGGATCGACTGCCCCTTGCGCGACACCAGCAGCAGGTCGTCCGCAGCGGTGGCCAGGTCGGCGCCGATCAGCTCGTCGTCCTCCTCGCGGAAATTGACCGCGATGATGCCGCTCTGCCGCGCCGAGTCGTAGTCGCGCAGGGCGGTCTTCTTGACCAGGCCCTTCTTGGTCGCGAGCACGAGGTAGTCGGACTGCTCGTAGTCACGCAGCGTCAGCACCTGCGCGATCTCCTCGTCCGGCTGGAACGAGAGCAGGCCGGCGACGTGCGAGCCCTTGGCGTCCCGGGCGGACTCGGGAAGCTGCCACACCTTGGCCCGGTACACCCGGCCCTTGGTGGTGAAGAACAGCATCCAGTGGTGGTTCGTGGTGGCGAAGAAGTGGCTGATCTCGTCCTCGGCCCGCAGCTGCGCACCCCGGACGCCCTTGCCGCCGCGGTTCTGCGTGCGGTACAGGTCGGTCTTGGTCCGCTTCGCGTACCCGCCGCGGGTGATCGTGACGACCACGTCCTCGTCCGGTACCAAGTCCTGCACCGAGAGGTCGCCGTCGGCGGCGATGATCTCGGTACGACGCTCATCGCCGTACCGCTCCACGATCTCGCCGAGCTCGTCCTTGACGATCGTCCGCTGCCGCTCCGGGCTGGCGAGGATGTCCTCGAGGTCCGCGATGATCGCCTCGAGCTCCTGCAACCGCTCGATGATCTTCTGCCGCTCCAGGGCGGCCAGCCGGCGCAGCTGCATGTCCAGGATCGCCTGCGCCTGGATCTCGTCGATGTCGAGCAGCTGCATCAGGCCGGTCCGCGCGTCGTCGACGTCGGGGCTGCGCCGGATCAGCGCGATGACCTCGTCGAGCGCGTCCAGCGCCTTCACGTACCCGCGGTAGATGTGCGCGTTCTTCTCGGCCTCGCGCAGACGGAAGCGGGTCCGCCGCTGGATGACCTCGATCTGGTGGTCGATCCAGTGGCTGATGAACAGGTCCACGCTGAGCGTGCGCGGTACGCCGTCGACCAGGGCCAGCATGTTGCACCCGAAGGTGTCCTGCAGCGGCGTGTGCTTGTAGAGGTTGTTCAGTACGACGCGCGGCTGGGCGTCCCGCTTCAGCACGATGACAAGGCGCTGCCCGGTCCGCGACGAGCTGTCGTCGCGGATGTCGGCGATGCCGTTGATCTTGCCCGTGTTCACCAGCTCGGCGATCTTCAGCGCCAGGTTGTCCGGGTTCACCATGTACGGCAGTTCGGTGACGACCAGGCTGGTCCGGCCCTTGGCGTCCTCCTCGATGTCGACGACCGCGCGCATCGTGACCGAGCCACGGCCGGTGCGGTACGCGTCGTCGATGCCCTTGTAGCCGACGATCAGCGCGCCGTTCGGGAAGTCCGGGCCCTTGATGTGCTGCAGGCAGGCCTCGAGCAGCTCCTCGCGGGTGGCGTCCGGGTGCTCCAGCGCCCAGTCCACCGCGGCGGCGACCTCGCGCAGGTTGTGCGGCGGGATGTTCGTCGCCATCCCGACCGCGATCCCGGACGAGCCGTTGACCAGCAGGTTCGGGAAGCGGGCCGGCAGGATCACCGGCTCCTGCGACTTGCCGTCGTAGTTCGGCCGGAAGTCGACGGTGTCCTGGTCGATGTCGCGGACCATCTCCATGGCCAGCGGCGCCATCCGGCACTCGGTGTACCGCATCGCGGCGGCCGGGTCGTTACCGGGCGACCCGAAGTTGCCCTGGCCCTGGATCAGCGGCGCCCGCATCACCCACGGCTGCGCGAGCCGGACCAGGGTGTCGTAGATCGCCGAGTCGCCGTGCGGGTGGTACTGACCCATGACGTCACCGACGACGCGCGAGCACTTGTTGAAGCCACGGTCCGGCCGGTAGCCGCCGTCGTACATCGCGTAGAGGATCCGCCGGTGCACCGGCTTCAGGCCGTCGCGGACCTCGGGCAGCGCGCGGCCGACGATCACGGCCATCGCGTAGTCGAGGTACGACTGCTGCATCTCGGTCTGCAGGTCGAGCGGCTCGACCCGGTCGTGGCCCGGGGAGATGGGGGTCTCGGTCATGAAAAAGTCCCGTTCAGATCAGTACGTCGGTGTGCAGCGAGCTCAGATGTCGAGGAAGCGAACGTCCTTGGCGTTGCGCTGGATGAAGCTGCGCCGCGCCTCGATGTCGTCGCCCATCAGCGTCTGGAACGTCTCGTCGGCCCGGATCGCGTCGTCCAGCGTGATCTGCAGCAGCACCCGGTTGGCCGGGTCCATCGTCGTGTCCCACAGCTCGTTGGCGTTCATCTCGCCCAGACCCTTGTAGCGCTGGATCGGGTTCTCCTTGGGCAGCTTCTTCCCGGCCTCGGCGCCCGCCTCGAGCAGCCCGTCCCGCTCACGGTCGGTGTAGGCCAGCTCGTGCGGCTGGTTGCTCCAGCGGATCTTGTACAGCGGCGGCTGCGCGGCGTACACGTGACCGCGCTCGATCAGCGGCCGCATGAACCGGAACAGCAGCGTCAGCAGCAGGGTCCGGATGTGCTGGCCGTCGACGTCGGCGTCGGCCATGATCACGATCTTGTGGTACCGGAGCTTGTCCTCGTCGAAGTCCTCGTGGATGCCGGTGCCGAGCGCCGAGATGATCGCCTGGACCTCGTTGTTCTGCAGGACCTTGTCGATCCGGGCCTTCTCGACGTTCAGGATCTTGCCGCGGATCGGCAGGATGGCCTGGAACTTCGGGTCCCGGCCGCCCTTCGCGGAGCCGCCCGCCGAGTCACCCTCGACGATGTAGACCTCGCACTCCTC
>DASXXB010000121.1:0-4221 GCA_036503355.1 Kribbella sp.
GGCAGCAAGCCGACCACGGCGCCGAGCAGTGACCAGACCACCGGTGACAACACGGCTCCGACGGACGGCGGGACGACGACCCCGCCGGCCGGCCAGACGGGCAGCACCGACCCGAGCAGCACGGATCCGGCCGGGACGACCCCGCCTGCTGACAACCCGGTGCCGCCGGGCGGCCTGACCGCCGTCCCGAACGACATCGGCGCTGTGGTGAACCAGGTCGTGGACGCCGTCGCGGCACCGGTCGTGCTACCGACGCCGACCGGTGAGCCCAGCCCGTTGGAGAGTGCCCAGCAGTACTTCGGGGAGTCCCACCACTCCACGTCCAAGGCGAAGGCGACCCGGAGGACTGCGACCGGCAAGGCTGCGACCGGAAAGGCCACGACCGGCAAGTCTTCGGCCGGCAAGTCTTCGGCCAAGACCGGGAAGCACTCCACGGGCAAGGTCAGCACGGGCTCGGTCCGCAAGACCTACGCCAAGGGCAAGCACTCCACCGGTCAGTACCCGGAGGGCAAGCACGCCGCGATCGACCGCACCTATGGCTCGACCGAGGAGACGTCCCTGCTGACGATCCTCGGTGTCGTCAACGCTCCGACCGACAGGAAGTAACCCACCGGTCACCGACCGCCCGCCGCGCAACCGCGGCGGGCGGTCGCCTGTGGACGGCGGATTCGGGGCGTGGTGGCGGCGCGGATAGGATGGGGTTCCGTTGCCGCCGTACAAAGGTGCTAGTTTTCTTCATGGACATCACCCCCGCTGGAGTTCCCGACAAGTTCGCCGTCCTCGGCCTCACCTTCGACGACGTGCTGCTGCAGCCGAACGAGTCCGACGTCATCCCGTCCGAGGTCAGCACCCGGAGCCGGGTGAGCCGCAACGTCTGGGTGAACATCCCGCTGCTGTCCAGCGCGATGGACACCGTCACCGAGGCCCGGATGGCGATCGCCATGGCCCGCCAGGGCGGCCTGGGCGTCCTGCACCGCAACCTCTCGATCGAGGACCAGGCCCAGCAGGTCGACCTGGTCAAGCGCTCGGAGTCCGGGATGATCGCGCAGCCGATCACGATCGGGCCGGACGCCTCCATCGGCGAGGCCGACGCGCTCTGCGGGCAGTACCGGATCTCCGGCGTCCCGGTGGTGGACGACGCCGGCGTCCTGGTCGGCATCGTCACCAACCGCGACATGCGCTTCGAGACCGACCTGTCCCGGCCGGTCCGCGAGGTGATGACCAAGCAGCCGCTGATCACCGGCCGGCAGGGCATCGCCGCGGACGACGCGATGGCGCTGCTCAGCAAGCACAAGGTGGAGAAGCTGCCGCTGGTCGACGAGGCGGGCAAGCTCACCGGCCTGATCACGCTGAAGGACTTCGTCAAGCGCGACAAGTTCCCGCTGTCCACCAAGGACGCCACCGGCCGGCTGATGGTCGGCGCCGCGATCGGCTTCTTCGGCGAGGCCTACAAGCGCGCCATGACGCTGGTCGAGGCCGGTGTCGACGTGCTGGTCGTGGACACCGCGCACGGTCACTCGAAGGCGCAGATCGAGATCATCCGCAAGCTCAAGGCCGACCCGGCGACCCGTGGCGTCGACATCGTCGGCGGCAACGTCGGAACCCGCGCCGGCGCCCAGGCGCTGGTCGACGCGGGCGCGGACGGCGTGAAGGTCGGCGTCGGCCCGGGCTCCATCTGTACGACGCGGGTCGTGTCCGGCGTCGGTGTGCCGCAGGTCACCGCGATCTACGAGGCGTCGCTGGCGTGCAAGCCGGCCGGTGTCCCGGTCGTCGGCGACGGGGGCCTGCAGTACTCCGGTGACATCGCGAAGGCGCTCGTCGCGGGTGCGGACACCGTCATGCTGGGCTCGCTGCTCGCCGGCTGCGAGGAGTCGCCGGGCGACCTCGTCTTCATCAACGGCAAGCAGTTCAAGGCGTACCGCGGGATGGGTTCGCTCGGCGCGATGTCGTCGTCCGGCGGGCTGCGCAAGTCGTACTCCAAGGACCGCTACTTCCAGCACGACGGCGGTTCCGACGAGAAGCTGATCGCGGAGGGCGTCGAGGGCCAGGTGCCGTACCGGGGCCCGCTGTCCGCGGTCGCCCACCAGCTGATCGGCGGCCTCCGGCAGTCGATGTGGTACACCGGCGCCCGCACCGTCGCCGAGCTCCAGGACAACGGCCGCTTCGTCCGCATCACCTCTGCCGGCCTCCAGGAGTCCCACCCGCACGACATCCAGATGACGGTCGAAGCCCCGAACTACTCGGGCCGCTGACCGCCTACCTTTAAGGACCATCAGATGACCGAGATCGAGATCGGCCGCGCGAAGCGGGGCCGGCAGGCGTACGCGTTCGACGACATTGCGATCGTGCCGTCGCGGCGGACGCGGGATCCTGAGGAGGTTTCGGTCGCCTGGCAGATCGACGCGTACCGGTTCGAGCTGCCGATCCTGGCCGCGCCGATGGACTCGGTGATGTCGCCGGCGACCGCGATCGCGATCGGGAAGGCCGGCGGGCTCGGCGTCCTGAACCTCGAAGGCCTCTGGACGCGGTACGAGGACCCGACCAGTCTGCTCGAGGAGATCACCCAGCTCGACGGGCAGCAGGCGACGCATCGGCTGCAGGAGATCTACGCGGCGCCGATCAAGCCCGAGCTGATCTCGCAGCGCGTGCAGGAGATCCGCGACTCCGGCGTGACCGTCGCCGGAGCGCTGTCGCCGCAGCGCACCAAGCAGTTCGCCAAGCATGTCGTGGACGCGGGCGTCGACCTGTTCGTCATCCGCGGTACGACGGTGTCGGCCGAGCACGTGTCCGGCCAGGCCGAGCCGCTGAACCTGAAACAGTTCATCTACGACCTCGACGTCCCGGTGATCGTCGGCGGCTGTGCGACGCACCAGGCAGCGTTGCACCTGATGCGGACCGGTGCGGCCGGTGTCCTGGTGGGCTTCGGTGGCGGCGCGGCGCACACCACGCGCAAGGTGCTCGGGGTCGCGGTGCCGATGGCGTCGGCGGTCGCGGACGTGGCTGCGGCGCGGCGGGACTACATGGACGAGTCCGGCGGGCGGTACGTGCACGTCATTGCGGACGGTTCGGTCGGCCGGTCCGGTGACGTGGCGAAGGCGATCGCCTGCGGCGCGGACGCGGTGATGGTCGGTTCGCCGCTGGCCCGCGCGAGCGACGCCCCGGGCGGCGGTTACCACTGGGGCGCCGAGGCCTGGCACCAGGACCTGCCGCGCGGTGAGCGGGTCGAGGTCGGCGTCACCGGCACGATGGAGCAGATCCTGTTCGGCCCGTCCTGGGTCCCCGACGGCACGATGAACCTGGTCGGCGCGTTGAAGCGCGCGATGGCCACCACCGGCTACACGGAGCTCAAGGAGTTCCAGCGGGTCGAGGTAGTAGTCGGGTGACGACCGGCGTACTCCTCCTCCATGGTTCGAGTGGTACGCCGGATGTCCAACGGGCCAGCCTGCTCGAGGCCGAGGGGTACGACGTCCGCGCGCCGCGCTGGACGGTGACGCACGAGGTGCCACTGGAGTCGTTCCCACTCGACGAGCTGGCCGGGAACGACCGGCTGGTCGTGATGGGTACGTCGTGGGGTGCCGAGGCGGCGCTGCTCCTCGGCGCGCTGGACGAGCGCGTCGACGCGGTGGTCGCGTTCGCTCCGAGCGCCTACGTCTGGGCGCGTGTGCTCGCGGACGGCAGTCAGCGGTCGGCGTGGACGTGGCAGGGCGAGCCGCTGCCGTTCGTGCCGTTCGATCAGGACTGGAAGGCTGAGGACGACCCGCCGAGCTACGCCGGCTTGTACCGGCAGAGCATCCGGACGTACGCCGGCTCTGAGCAGGCACGGATCCCCGTCGAGCGCATCCGCGACGTACTGCTGGTGGCGGGCGGGGACGACCAGGTGTGGCCGTCGGTCGAGTTCGCGGACGAGATCGTACGACGTCGCGGCGAGCTGCCGACCCGCGTCGTCACGGTCGCGGACGCCGGCCATCGGGCGGTGCTGCCAGGGGAGGACCCGAAAACCGCCGGTCAGCGGATGGCGCGCGGCGGCACCGAGGCCGCCGATCGCGAACTGGGCGCCCGCGCCTGGCCGGAAGTGCTGCGACTGCTGGCCGGATGAGCAGCGACGTGCCGCGAGTTCACCCGGTTCGGCAGGTTCTGGAAGGATTGCGGCATGGGATTGTTCAGCCGACGCAGTAGCAGCCAGGACACGGACAATGTTGCCCTCGCCGCCGCGCGGGCACG
>DASXXB010000122.1:0-7384 GCA_036503355.1 Kribbella sp.
AGGAGGTCGCGTTCTTCCGCGAGCGGGGCCTGCCGTTCGAGTGGAAGACGTACGCGTACGACGAACCGGCCGACCTGGGGGAACGGCTGCTCCGGGCCGGCTTCAGCCGCGAGACGCCGGAGACGTTGATCCTCGGCGAGGTCGACCGGATCCTCGATCGTGCCCGAGAACGGCCCTCCGCGCTCCCGTCGAAGGTCCGGCTGCGCCAGGCCGACGGCCCCGCCGATTACCGGAAGATCGCCGCCCTCACCGACTCCCTCTGGCACAACGGGCAGGAACGGATCGTGGACCGGCTGGCGGGGGAGGCCCGGATGTTCCCCGACCGGTTGTCGGTGTTCCTGGTCGAGGACGTGCTCACCGACGGACCGGCGGTGTCCGCGGCCTGGATCCGGTTCCACCCCGGCACCGGGTTCGCGAGCCTGTGGGGTGGCGGGACGTCGCCGGAGTGGCGCCGCCGAGGTCTGTACGGGGCGCTGCTCGGGCACCGGGCGCGGCTGGCGAAGGAGCGCGGTTACGAGTTCCTCCGCGTCGACGCCTCCGAGGACTCCCGCCCGATCCTGCAGAAGCTGGGTCTCCACGCCGTTACAACCACGACACCGTACGAGTGGACGCCGTAACACGCTGGACCTGACCTGCGGAACGACCGTCGGAGGCTGTACGTTGCCAGCATCATGGCCCTGAAAATCGCTTCCCGCTTCCGCCGGCTGCTGCAGCGCCCCGGCTCGATCGATCTCGGCCCCTACGAACGGCTCACCCAGCTGGTCGGCGAGGCGGAGGAATCGGTCCTGTCCCTAACCGACGAAGAGCTCACCGAAGCGGTCGCGGAGCTGCGCACCACCGGCGGGCTGCACGAGGACGAGCAGATCGAGTTCCTCGCGCTCGCCCGCGACGCCGGCCGCCGGGCGATCGGCGAGCGGGCGTTCGACGGCCAGGTCGTCGGCGCGCTGGCGATGTTGCAGGGCCGGATCGTCGAGATGGCGACCGGTGAAGGCAAGACTCTGGCCGGCGCGATCGCCGCCGCCGGGTACGCGGTCGGCGGCCGCAGGGTGCACGTGCTCGCGGTGAACGACTACCTGGCCAAGCGCGACGCCGACTGGATGGGTCCGGTGTACGAGCTGCTCGGCGTGACCGTGTCGCACGTCGGCCAGGCGTCCACCCCGGAGGAGCGCCGCGAGGCGTACCAGGCCGAGGTCTGCTACGTACCGGTCAACGAGATCGGTTTCGACGTACTGCGGGACCGCCTGGTGACCGACGTCGCGGACCGCGTCACCGTCGAGGCGGACGTGGCGCTGGTCGACGAGGCCGACTCGGTGCTGATCGACGAGGCCCGGGTGCCGATGGTGCTGGCCGGTGCGACGCGTTCCGAGGCGCTCGACGACGACGTCGTGCAGCTGGTCCGGACGCTGCGCGCGGGCGTCGACTACGAGGTGGACGGTGACGGGCGGACCGTCGGGCTGACCGACAAGGGCACCGACAAGGTCGAGGCCGCGCTCGGTGACATCAACCTGTACGACGACGAGAACCTCGACCGCCTGACCCAGGTCAACGTCGCGCTGCACGCCGAGGTCCTGCTGCGCAAGGACGTCGACTACCTGGTCCGCGACGGCAAGGTCAGCCTGATCAACAACAACCGCGGCCGGGTCGCGAAGCTGCAGCGCTGGCCCGACGGTCTGCAGGCCGCCGTCGAGGCGAAGGAGGCCGTCCCGGTCAGCGACTCCGGCGAGGTGCTGGACAGCATCACCGTGCAGTCGCTGATCAAGCGGTACAAGACGCTGTGCGGCATGACCGGTACGGCGGTGGTGGTCGGCGAGTCGCTGCAGGAGTTCTACGACGTGGACGTGGCCGTCGTACCGCCGAACAAGCCGAACATCCGCAAGGACGACCAGGACCGGCTCTACCTCACCGTCGAGCAGAAGAACGACGCGCTGGTCAAGCACATCGCTGAGGTGCACGAGACCGGCCGGCCGATCCTGATCGGCACGCACAGCGTCGAGGAGTCCGAGCAGCTCAGCGACAGGCTCGAGGCCGCCGGGATCCCGCACGTCGTCCTGAACGCGAAGAACGACGCCGAGGAAGCGGCGATCATCGCCGAGGCCGGTGTACCGGGGACGGTGACCGTCTCGACGCAGATGGCCGGCCGCGGTACCGACATCCGGCTGGGCGGCAAGGACGAGTCGCACGACAAGGACAAGGCCATCGAGCTCGGCGGCCTGTACGTCGTCGGCACCGGCCTGCACGCGTCGCGGCGACTCGACGACCAGCTGCGCGGCCGCGCCGGACGCCAGGGCGACCCGGGCGGCTCGCTGTTCTTCGCGTCGCTCGCCGACGAGCTCGTCACGCGGTATTCCGTCTCGTCCGGTCTGAGGCCGCACCCGGACGACACCGGACGGCTGACCGACCGCAAGTCGATCGGGATGCTCGAGCACGCGCAGCGCGTCGCCGACGGCGCGAACGCGGAGCTGCACCGTACGACGTGGCAGTACAACAGACTGACCGGGCAGCAGCGGGCGATCCTGCTCGAGACCCGGGAGAAGGTGCTGACCGAGGACCTGGCCGCCGAGGAGCTGGCGGAGCGGGCCAAGGAGCGGTACGACGAACTGGTCGACGAGGTCGGCGAGGAGGTCGTGAAGAGCGCCGCGCGCCGGATCGCGCTGCGGCACATGGACCGTCGATGGACCGACCACCTGGCGTACCTGGCCGACCTGCGCGAAGGCATCCACCTGCGGTCGCTGGCCGGCGGCATCGTGCACCTGAAGCCGATCGACGAGTTCAACAAGTCGGCGATCGCGTCGTTCGAGACGCTGATCGAGGACGCCTGGAAGGACGCGGCCGAGACGTTCGGCGAGGCCGAGATCAGCTCCGAGGGGCTGAACGAGGAGACCAGTGGGATCCCGCGGCCGACGGCGACCTGGACGTACCTGGTCAACGACAACCCGTTCGGCACCGAGGCGGACCGCATCCTCGGCCGGCTCCGGAACGCGATCAAGCCCGAGTCGGTGGCAGAGCCCGAGGAACTCCTCGCGGAAGAGTTCGACGAGGACGACCTCCCCGAGGAACTCCGCGACGCGGACGACGAGGAGGAGTCGGACGATGAGCCGAAGAAGGGAAAGGCCGACTGACCTGGTCGGCGTACAACAGACCCTGACACCGGTTCTGAAGGCGAAGGCGCTCGACAACCGGCTGCCGGACCCGATCCTCGGCGACGAGTACGCCGAGCGGGCGATGCGCCGCCTCGACCCCGGGTACGACAGCCGCAGGTTCGGCAGCAGCCAGATCGGTCTGTCCGCTGTCGTGCGCGCGAAGGCGCACGACGACTGGGCCAGGGCGTTCCTCGCCGATCATCCGGACGCGGTGGTGCTGCACCTGGGCTGCGGCCTGGACGCCCGGGTGTATCGCGTCGACCCACCCGCCACCGTCGACTGGTACGACCTGGACTACCCCTCCGTCATCGAGCTGCGCCGCGAACTCCTACCGCCACGCGACCACTACACCCTGATCGCCTCCACCGTCACCGACCTGACGTGGCTGGAGAACATTCCACGCGGCCGGCCGGTGCTGATGATCGCCGAGGGACTCGTCCCGTACCTGACCGAGCCCGAGCTCCATCGACTGCTGACCGGCGTCGTCGACGCCTTCCCCAGCGGTCAGATCCAGCTCGACACCGTGTCCGTCGCGGCATGGCGCACCTCGAAATGGGATCCCGTCGGGCGCAGGTACAACGCGCTGTTCCGGTCCGGCTTCGACGAGCCGGCAGCCCTGGCCGAGTGGCACCCGCGGCTCGAGTACGTCGACGAGGCGCCGATGAACGACGCACCGGTGCTGAGCAAGGCGCCCACGAACGTGCGTCTGTTGTACCGCTTCCTGAACCTCATCCCGGGCTTCACGAGATCCACGCGCATTGTGCGGTTCCGGTTCTGACTGCGACTTTGGTCTAGGGGTGGACAGCCGTCGGCTCGATGCCGGCCGGCGGTCTCGTGGGCGAACCTCTTCGCATGCCCACGCACCGCGGTCCCTGGCTCCTCATCGTCGACATCGCCATCCCGCTCGGCCTGTTCTACGGTCTCAAAGCGCTCGGAGCGAGTGACCTGACCGCACTGCTCGCCGGTGTCGTCCCCGGCCTGATCAGCTCCGCGATCTCGCTGGTGCGCACCCGGCGTACCGATCTGGTCGGGATGGCTGTGGTGATCAGCATGGTGGCGAGCACGGTCGTCGCGGTGGTGGGTGGCGACGCACGGTTGCTGCTCGTCCGGAACGCCTGGATCAGCCTGCCGTTCGCCGGCATCACCTTGTGGTCGCTACGGCACCCACAGCCGCTCACGTACGTCGTGACGCGGGCGATGTTCGCGCGCCGGGCGGACCTGATGGATCAGTTCTGGGAGAGCAACGCCCGGTTCCGCGACGCGTGGAAGTGGATCACGGTCTGGTGGGGGATCGCGACGATCGTCGACGGGATCGTCCGGATCGTGGTGGCGTACACGCTGCCGATCTCCGTCGTACCGGCCACCGATCCGGTCATCACCGTCGCCACGATCGTCGTACTGCAGGTGCCGACCATCGTGCTGCTGCGCGGCAGCGGAACGTGGCACCTCGTCTTCGCCCCTCGCCGCCCTACAGTCGGGTGACTGACCGGCCGCTCTGGCCATTTGAGTGGTTCACCTGCCGGGTGGCCCGTTTGCGGTGTTCATGCAGCTTGTGAACGGGCCAGTTGAGGGGTGACCCACCGGCTCGGGGAGGGGTGTCGGTGGGGCTGGATAGGCTTCTGGGGTGAGTGATGGGTTGTTCGATCTTCCTGGTGCGCCGGCCCCTGCCCGTGGGGGCGGGAGTCTGGCGGACGTGGACCACACCGCGGCGCCGCTGGCGGTGCGGATGCGGCCGCGGAGCCTGGACGAGCTGGTGGGGCAGCAGCACCTGCTGGCGCCGGGCTCGCCGCTGCGCCGGCTGGTGGAGGGCGACCAGCCGATGTCGCTGCTGCTCTGGGGCCCGCCGGGGACCGGGAAGACCACGATCGCGGCCGTCGTGTCGCATCAGACCAACCGGAAGTTCGTCGAGCTGTCGGCGGTGACCGCGGGCGTCAAGGACGTCCGGCAGGTGATCGACGCCGCGCGCCGCGACCTGGCACGTGCTACTGGATCTGTCGAGACGGTCCTGTTCATCGACGAAGTACACCGATTCACCAAGGCGCAGCAGGACGCGCTGCTGCCCGGCGTCGAGAACCGTTGGGTCACGCTCGTCGCGGCGACCACCGAGAACCCGTTCTTCTCCGTGATCTCGCCGCTGCTGTCCCGCAGCCTGCTGCTCACCCTCGAGTCCCTCACCGACGACGACATCTCACGCCTGCTGGACCGCGCGCTCGTCGACGAGCGCGGGCTGAACGACGAGGTCGAGCTCGCGGACGACGCCCGCGACCACCTGTTGCGCATGGCCGGCGGCGACGCCCGCCGGGCACTCACCTACCTCGAAGCAGCAGCCGGCGGAGCCCGCGCCAAACACGACCAGGCCCTCAAGTACCAGCAAGCCACCACCTCCGAACCAACCGAGGCGGGGGAGGAAGGTGAGGTGTCGCGGCGGGCGTTGATCGATCTGGTGACGTTGGAGACGGCGGTCGATCGGGCGGCGGTGCGGTACGACCGGGCGGGCGATCAGCACTACGACGTCATCTCGGCGATGATCAAGTCGATCCGGGGCTCCGACGTGGACGCCTCGATGCACTACCTCGCGCGGATGATCGAGGCGGGGGAGGACCCGCGGTTCATCGCCCGCCGCCTGGTGATCTCCGCCAGCGAGGACATCGGGATGGGCGACCCGACCGCGCTCGGCGTCGCGATCGCCGCGGCCGAGGCGGTGCAGCTGATCGGCATGCCGGAGGCGCGGATCAACCTCGCCCAGGCGGTGGTCGCGCTCGCGCTCGCCCCGAAGTCCAACGCGGTGATCATGGCGGTGGACGCCGCGATCGCGGACGTGAAGGCGGGCAAGATCGGCCCGGTCCCGCCGCATCTGCGGGACGCGCACTACGCCGGCGCGAAGAAGCTCGGCCACGGCTCGTCGTACCAGTACTCGCACGACGACCCGCGCGGCATCGTCCCGCAGCAGTACGCCCCGGACGTGATCGACGGCACCGACTACTACAAACCCACCCGCCGCGGCGGCGAAGCGTCGTACGCCGACCGCGTCGCCGCCATCCGCAAAATCCTCCGCAACCGCAAATGAGCCGGCTCGCCGGGGGACCGGGACGATGGGGCTGACGTGGGCACCGGGCGGGGTCGTTCGGACACTGATCGTGAGCTTCGATTGAAGCGTATGTATTGGGTAGGCTGCTGCACGGCCTGGGGGTGAAGGGTTTTCTTGTGAGGCAGTTCCGCCTAGGTCGACATGTACGAAAGTTCGGAGTCCAGAAGATCGGAGCGCGCCACAGTCGCCGGCGCGTACCTGTGCTGAAGCTGGGCGCAGCCGCGGCCGTCGTGGTCGCACTGGCCGGCGCCTGGTTCTTCGTCCCGATCGGATCGCACAACGCCGCCGAGTCGGAGCCGCCGGGTTCGTCCAGCCCGCCGGCCGGCCGCTCGGAAGGTACGTCGCGATCGACTACGCGGCCGTCGCTACCGGTCGGCAAGCCCCTCCAACCCGGTACGCCGTGGAGCACCACGCTGACTCCGGTGTCGCCGTGGGTCGCGCCACCGCTCGGCCCCACCAGCTCGACCACCGGTACGACGGCGCCCGGCGTCCCGTCGACGAGCACGACGACAGGCACGACGGGCACCCCGAGCGCCCCGACGGCAACGGACCCGACGGCCGGTACGACGACGACGGCCGGACCGACGGCCCCGACAACCGCGGGCCCCACCAGCGCAGCCCGGTCCACGGGCACACCCACAACCACCGCCCCGAGCACCACGCCGAGCACCACCCAGAGCACCACACCGGGCACGACCCCACCGACCTCGGCGACGACATCCGCTGCCCCACCGGCAACACCGAGCAGCACACCGACCGTCTACAAGAACTGCGCCGAGGTCCGCGCGGCCGGCAAGGCACCGCTGTATCGCGGCGACCCCGGCTACACCCCGGAACTCGACCGCAACGGCGACGGTGTCGCCTGCGAGCGCGGCAGTTCCTGACCCTGACGGTCCCCAGTGCTGCGTCCCCGGTGCTGCGGTTTGGTGGCCGACTGTGATGTGCGGGATGGTGTCCTGAAGCGGAGTGCGGTATGGCCGCGCGATAAGGTCATGCGGTCCATAAGGTGGGCACAAAGCACGAGGTCGCTACGGAAGGTGGATCGTTTCCATGAGCGTCGGTGAAGTCGCGGGGCTGATAGCCGCCTGCGCGCTGCTCATCCTGGTGGGCCTGCTGGCCTATCCGATCCTGAAGCTCGGCAAGGTGTTCGACGAGA